>JAAWUC010000071.1 GCA_022804995.1 Oscillospiraceae bacterium | reverse complement strand
TTTCGCATCATGGGTCGCTTCATAGCCTTGCACCAGTAATTCTCGTGCTTCGTTGTGCAGCATAGTATCATCTCCTGATTCCCTTATACCTCCTCTGTCGTCCCTTGGCGATTTTTTTGATGGTTGCTATAGATAGTGTCTACATGAGTTAAGCGAGGATAGCAGCCCAAATAGCGATACAACGGACGTGTACCGCAGCAATAAAAGCATCTGAGGTTTTGGCATAGCGAGTGGCAATGCCTCTCCAGCGTTTCAGGGCCAGGAAACAGTTTTCAACCAAGTGACGCAGTTTATAGAGATATTTATCATAGTCACGCTGTTCTTTACGATTCTTCTTCGGTGGGAACACAGGCTCCATCCCTGCTGAAACCGCATAGGCAAGGATATCATTCGTGTTATAGCCCCGATCCGCCAGCAGGATCTCCGTGGAAATACCCTCTATCAGGTGGACAGCTTCTTTACAATCCGCTCGGGTACCTTCTGTAACAAGGCTTCGGATTGGCATACCATGCGCATCCACGGCCAGATGTATTTTGGTGTGGAGCCCCCTTTTGTCCTGGACATATCCTGATTGCCGCCCTTCGCTCCCGCCGCCTGAGGATGCACTTTGATATGGCTGGCACCCATCATCAGCCATTCATAATCCGGCTCATCAATCAGGATTTCCAGAAGTTTTTCCCAAACACCTTTTCTGCGCCAACGGATGAACCGCTGATGAACGCTGCCCCACTTCCCGTAATCGGGGGGCAGGTCCCGCCAGGGCGCTCCCGTTCGCAGCACCCAAAACACCGCATTGATAAATCGGCGGTTATCCTGAGCGATTCCTCCCCACTGACCACGCTGTCCCGGTAGATGTGGTTCCAGCAGCGCCCATACGTTGTCGCTTATGTCGTGTCGGTGGCAGGAAGCTTCCATCTTTTTCTCACCTCTCCTTATTTACGTGTCTCCATTTTATCATAATCCTGATATCTTGTGTAGACACTATCTAGATAGCGTCGTCAATAAAGAGGATAGCTGACAGTCTTTACTACGGACTTCACGGCCCGAGGAGGTGCAGATCAGCCAGTTGCTCCTCTTATTGTAGCTTTGGCACGAGACGGACAAAACCCCCGGCTGGTTGCCGAGGGTTCCAACCTAATTATATTGTAATAGGGGGTGCGGTTGTATTTTACCGCGCTCGACAGGCCCTTTGTCAAATTTTCTCTCTCCCGGGTACCCAGATCCTGGGCCAGATAGACCAAATCGATCTGGTCGATCCGGCTGGATTGGGTGAACTTCCGGGTTCCGTTCCAGGTATTGGAGACGGTTTGATACTGCTAGCTCCGGCGCTTCTGGGCGCAGGTGTCAAAGCCAATGAAGTCTAACTTCACTCCTGCGGCTTGGAGAGCGGCGGCCAGGCCCGCCGGACTCATTGATCCGCTGGAGGCGGATTTTTCATCATACCCATAGCTGCTGACAGAGCCTCTGCCGTGGTCCCGGAGAATCAGCTCATACCGGCTGGCTGGATAGCTCCCGCCGCCCAGGAGCTCGGTATACTTGTCCCAGGGGCCGCTGGCCACAGTGGTGTCCAGTCGGCCGGTGCTGGCCTCGCCCCGTGCAGCCGCCGGCGCCGCCTACCGGTCCAGTTCCCAAGCCATCCCTCCTGCGTCTTTACAGTTTTGCGGAGCCTGTGACATCTTTCTCCCCGCGTCTGGGCCTGTTGTTTTCCATGGATACGCTCCCGTTCTCTTCCATACTGAATCCCGCGCAGTGGGACTGTTTTGACGGGCCCTGATTTAACAGCTTTTTCTGGAATCGGCAAGAGGCCTGTGGCGCTGCCGCTGTAAAAAAGAAGGCATCTGCAGGTTCTGGGCAATCCTGGGAAAGCTCCAGGAAAAATTGCGGAAATTTTGGGAACCCTATTGAAAAATTCTTCACTTTGACATATGATGGGGATATCATTGAGAAGCCCCATTCATTAAGCGGGGAGGAAAAGGAGAGACGCTATGCGAGTGATCACCGGCTCGGCCAGAGGCCGCCGCCTGCGGGAGCTGGAGGGCCAGGAGACCCGCCCCACCACCGACCGGGTGAAGGAGGGCATTTTCAATATCATTCAATTTGACATCGAGGGCCGGCGGGTGCTGGACCTCTTCGCCGGCACCGGACAGCTGGGGATTGAAGCCCTGAGCCGCGGGGCGGAGAGCGCCGTGTTTGTGGAGCAGCGCCGGGATGCCGTCCGCTTGATCCGTGAAAATCTGGAGCTGACGGGCCTGGCGGACCGTGGACGGGTGGTCAACGGGGACGCCATGGCCTTCCTGTCCGGGGAGCCTGGGGGGTTCGATCTGATTTTCGTGGATCCGCCCTACGCGCTGAACCTGTGGGAACAGACCTTGGAGGAGATTTCGAGATTTGACATTTTGCGCGGGCATGGTATAATAATCTGTGAATGTCCCGTGGAGCACAGTCTGCCGGAGCGTGTGGGGGCGTGTGTGTGCCACCGGACGTACCGGTATGGGAAGATCAAGATTACTACCTACCACAGGGAGGAGCAGCCATGAGGACGGCAATCTGCCCCGGCAGCTTCGACCCCATCACTGTGGGCCACCTGGATCTGGCGGAGCGGGCTGCGGCCATCTTCGACGAGGTGGTGGTGTGCGTCATGGTCAACGGGGAGAAGCGGACCATGTTCACCCCCCGGCAGCGGCTGGAGATGGTTCGGGCGGCGGTGGGGCATCTGCCCAATGTCCGGGCGGCGCTTTGGGAGGGCCTGCTGGCGGACTTTGCCCGGCGGGAGGGCGCACGGGCCTTGGTGAAGGGCGCGCGGGGCGGCACAGACTTTGACTGGGAATACCAGATGGCCCAGATCAACCGGGATCTCTGGCCGGCGCTGGACACGGTGCTTCTCCCGGCCCGGGCGGAGCACCTGCACATCAGCTCCACTATGGTCCGGGATATGCTCCGCCACGGGCAGCGGCTGGAGCCCTATGTGCCCGCCGGCGCGCTGGAGGTGCTCAGGATGATACAGGGAGGGAAAAAAGAAGATGGCAAATGATGTTCAGTATTTAATTGACATGCTCTACGAGATGATTGACGGGGCCAAGGGCGTGGTCCTCAGCCCCGACAAGTGCATTATCGTCCGGGAAGACGCCCTGGATCTGCTGGATGAGCTGAAGGGGCAGCTGCCCCTGGAGTTGAAGAAGGCCCAGGACCTCATCCGCGCCCGGGATGAGTATGTGGAGAACGCCAAGCGGGAGGCGGAGAAGATCCGCCGTCAGGCGGAGCTGGACGCCAAGGCCATCGTGGGGGAGAGCGAGATCACCCGGGTGGCCCGGGAAAAGGCGTACGACATTCTGCGCCGGGCTGACGAGCGGGCCAGGGATATGGTGGGTGTCGCCAACGAGTACACGGAGGACGCTCTGCGCCGGACGGAGGAGGCGATTCAGCTGGCGCTGGAGGAGATTCGGGAGTCCAGGGCCCGGTTCCGGGCGGTGTCCAACGAACAGCTCCAGGCCCAGCGGGCCAAGCTGGAGACCTCCAGGGCGGAGGGGGATTAGGGAAATTGTCCGCGGGAGGCGGTGGAAGGCGCGCTTCATTTTTGTAACATCCTACAAAAAGATTTCGAACTTTTCCGACAAAAAATGCAACCAACTTCATATGTTGTAAAACTTCTCCGCTAGAGCGTGAAATGCCGCGTTCTAGCGTTTGTTTTTGGGGAAAACAAAAATAGAACATATGTTTTGTTTCCAATATTTTGGAGATTTTAGGGGAAAAATAGAACTTTTTAAGAGAAAAGGTAAAAATTTTTTCCTTGCAATTCTTGGAATCATGCCTTATACTGAATCCAACGTGGTGGAATGTGGGGGAAAGTAGGGAGCTATCCCACACACGGCCCGCGGCCCGAACAGGGGGAGAGGCAGGTGGGGAGGAATGATTGGCCAGTACCAGCACAACATAGACGCCAAAGGCCGGCTCTTCATCCCCGCCAAGTTCCGGGAGGAGCTGGGGGAGGCGTTCTACGTCGCCATCGGCCTGGACGGTTGCCTCTCCGTGTACGCGGACAGCAAATGGGCGGAGCTGAGGGCCAAGGCCGATGCCCTGCCCCTCACCCAGAGCCGCAGGATGCGGGCCCTTTTCGCCAAGGCTGCCAAGTGCGAGCCCGACAGTCAGGGGCGTATCCTTATTCCCGCCAATCTGAGGGAGTACGCCGGGCTGGAAAAAGAAGTGGTGATCAACGGCGCGTCCAGGTGTGTGGAGCTCTGGAACCCGGAGCGGTGGGCGCCCATCGAGGCGGAGGGACTGGATCCGGAAAACCTGGCCGCCGCTATGGAGGAGTTGGGGTTCTAGCATGGAAGAGAAGGACTACGGCCACAAGCCGGTGCTGCTGGAGGAGTGCCTGGAGGCACTGGCTGTCCGGCCCGAGGGGACCTATGTGGACGGTACGCTGGGCCGGGCGGGCCATTCCCTGGAGATCGTCCGCCGCCTGACCACCGGCAGGCTTGTAGCCATCGACCGGGACGAGACGGCCCTGGCGGCGGCGGAGGAGCGCTTGGCGGAGCATCGGGAGAAGGTGACGCTCATACACGGCAATTTCCGGGACTTGGGAGCTCTGCTCCGGGAGAATGGAGTTGACGGGGCGGACGGAATGATCTTTGATCTGGGGGTGTCCTCCCCTCAGCTGGACGAGGGGGAGCGGGGGTTCAGCTACCTCCACGATGCGCCCTTGGATATGAGGATGGACCGGTCGGAGGGCCTGGACGCGGGACAGGTGGTGAACACCTGGAGCTTTGAGGAGCTGCGGCGGATCTTGTATGAGTACGGAGAGGAGCGCTACGCGCCCCAGATCGCCCGTGCTATCGCGCGGCGGCGGGAGGAACGGCCCATCAGGACCACCGTGGAGCTGGCGGAGCTTATCCGCTCGGCTATGCCGGCCAAGGCCCTGCGGGAGAAGCAGCACCCGGCCAAGCGGAGCTTTCAGGCCATTCGCATTGCCGTCAACGGGGAGCTAGAGGCGCTGGAGCCCATGCTGGAGGCGGCGGCGGACGCCCTGCGGCCCGGCGGGCGGCTGGCGGTGATCACGTTCCACAGCCTGGAGGATCGAATTGTGAAGCAGACCCTGCGGCGGCTGGCCGCCGGGTGCACCTGCCCGCCGGAGTTCCCGGTGTGCGTGTGCGGAAAGAAGCCGAAGCTGACCGCCGTAAAGCGCAAGCCCGTTGTGGCGGGGGCGCGGGAGCTGGCGGAGAACCCGAGGGCCCGGAGCGCCAAGCTGCGGGTATCGGAGAGGACAGAGTACCAGGGATAAATCGGAGGAAGGGGGGAGCGCATGGCGGCCAACGACAGACGGCGGCGCGCCTACGGCAGTACGCCGGGGAAAGTGGTTGACGGGAATCTGGCCAGGCGGCTGGAGCGTGAGCTGGAGCGGAGCGGCCAGATGGCTCCCGACGAGTACTACGTCCGCCGGAAGGAATCCCGGGCGGACAAGCTCTCCCAGAGGCGGAAGGAGGTCAAGGCCTCGATCCGCCCGGCCCAGAAGCTGGAGCCGGCGGCGGTCATCGGCTTCGGCGTGGTGGGGGTGCTGCTGACGCTGCTGGTGCTGTGCTATGTGCGGCTGAACGCCATCAGCCGGGAGATTGTGGATATGAAGACACAGATCGGCCAGCTGGAGACGGAGCGCGTCTCCCTGCTGACCCGCTATGAGCAGGCGTTCGATCTGGCTACGGTCAAGACCGCCGCGGAGGCGGCGGGGATGAGCCAGCCCAGCGACAGCCAGATTACCTACATTGAACTGCCCGGGCAGGACAACGCGGTGGCCTACAGCGAGCCGGAGGAGGGCCTGCTGGAGGTCTTAACCGGCGCGCTGCGGGAGGGCGCATCCGTTCTGACGGCATATTTTCGCTGACACGCCGTATACTCTCAGTGGACCGAGGCCCGCCGGCGTCCCAGCATCCAACCGACGAATTGACGAGGGGGAGCGAGGGGCGGTGCCTCTCGCTCCCTCTGCCCGCCGTCCGCGCGAATGTTCGCGGGCGGAAATCGCGCCCTGAAAAGGAGGACTCCATGAAAAATCCCAAGAGACAGCCGGACGCCGCGCGCCGGGCAAAGCTGACCATCCAGCGCAGGACGCTGGCGCTGCTGCTGGTGTTCGGCGTGGTTTCCTTTGCGGCGCTGTTTGCCAAGGCGTACGATCTGACCATCAATCAGAGCGACGACCTCCAGAAGCGGGCCGCCGCCCAGCAGACACGCTCCACGTCCATCTCCGCCTCCCGGGGCACCATCTACGACCGCAGCGGCAATATCATGGCCATCTCCGCCACAGCGGACACCGTGTTTTTAGACCCCAACGCCATTGAGTCCCGGGCCCGGGAGCTGGAGCGGAAGCGGGCGGAGAAGATGGTGGAGGGACTTAAGGAGGGGGAGGTCCTGCCCATGACGGGGGAGGCGTACAAGGACCTCATCGCTACAGAGCTCTCCCGGATTCTGGAGATGGACGAGGAGACAATCCGCACCCGGATGGGCAAGACCCAGAGCCAGTATGAAATTCTGAAAAAACGGGTAGAGAAGGAGGTGGGGGATCAGATCCGGTCCTTTATCACCGACAACGCCACCGGCGAGAGCATCCGGGGGGTCCACCTCCAGGTGGACGCCAAGCGCTACTACCCCTACAGCTCCGTCGCGGCCCACGTGCTGGGCTTTCTCAACAGCGACAACCAGGGGGCCTACGGCCTGGAGGCCATCTACAACGAGGAGCTGGAGGGGGACACGGGCCTGGTGGTCACAGCCAAGGACGCCAACGGCGGGGAGCTCATGTTCCAGTATGAGCAGTACTACGACGCCGAGGACGGTCACAGTCTGGAGCTCACCATCGACCGGTACATCCAGTATCGGGTGGAGCAGGGCCTGGAGGATATGGTGGCCCGCTTCGGGGCCAAGAACGGGGCCACCGGCATCGTCATGGACGTGAACACCGGGGGACTGCTGGCGATTGCCTCCAGCCCCACCTACGATCTGATGGACCACCACGCCATCTACGACGAGGCGCTTCAGGCGGAGCTGGCGAAGACGGAGGAGGAGAATCCCCCCGCCCCCGGCGAGACCCGCTCCGAGGCGTATACGAATAAGCTTGGGGAGCTCCAGCTCCGGCAGTGGCGCAACAAGGCGGTTAATGACACCTACGAGCCTGGCTCCACCGCCAAAATCCTTACATTGTCCATGGCCCTGGAGGAGGGGTCGGTCAATCGGAACTCCACTTTCAATTGCAGCGGATCCATCACCGTCGCCGACTACGACATCGGCTGCTCCAACAAGGCCGGACACGGGCACCAGACTCTCATTGAGGCGGTGGGCCACTCCTGCAACCCGGCCTTTGTGAACATCGGCCTGAGCGTGGGCACCGACCGGTTCTACGACTACATGGAGGCGTTTGGCCTCATGGAGCCCACCGGCGTGGACCTCCAGGGGGACGTGGGGGGCATCTTCGCCGCCCGGGAGCGGTTTACCACCCTGGATCTGGCCTGCTACGCCTTTGGCCAGAACTACAACATCACCCCCCTCCAGATCATCACCGCCCAGGCGGCGTGCATCAACGGCGGGTACCTCCGCCAGCCCTATGTGGTGGAGAAGGAGCTGGACGGGGATGGCAACGTGGTCAAGCAGCACGACTCCACCCCCATCCGGCAGGTCATCAGCGAGGAAACCTCCGCCCAGGTCCGGGAGATGCTGGAGTACGTGGTGGCCGAGGGCACCGGGAAGAACGGCCAGGTGGCCGGCTACCGGGTGGGCGGCAAGACCGGCACCGCCGACAAGAGCGGCACAAAGGACCCGATTACAAATCCTCAGGGCGATATCGTGGTGTCCTTCCTGTGCTTCGCCCCCGCCGACGACCCCCAGATCATCATGCTGCTGACCTTGGACACTCCCCGCCGCGATACGGGAACCTATCCCTCCGGCGGAAACATGGTGGCCCCCACCGCCTCCGCCATCATGGCGGATATTCTGCCCCGGCTGGGCATCGCCCCCCAGTACACCGAGGACCAGCTCTCCGATGTGGAGGCCACGGTGCCCTACGTGGTGGGCGAGGACGAGACGTCCGCCGCCGCTAAGCTGGCGGAGTACGGCTTTGCCAATTACCGGACGGTGGGGGAGGGGGCCGAGGTTACGGACCAGACCCCCGCCGGCGGGGCTATCGTGCCCGCCAACGCCGAAATTATCCTGTACATGGGGGAGGAGAAGTCCACGGAGCTGGCTGTTGTGCCCAATGTGGTGGGTATGACCCCGGCGGAGGTGAACCGGGCCCTGGTAAACGCGGGGCTGATCCTCAAATCCACCGGCGCGGCGGGGGAGAGCGGCGTAAAGGCCATCTCCCAGTCCCTGCCGCCGGATACCCAGACGGCCCAGGGCACGGTAGTCACCGTCCAGATGGGCCAGACTTCCACCACGGCGGACTGAGAACTTCCACTTTTATGAATGACGAAAGAGCAGGTTGCATAAGATGAAGCTGCGCGAGCTGTTAAAGGATGTAGAGATTGGGGCCTCCCGGGCGGACCTGGACCGGGAGATCGCCGGAGTGCGCTACGACTCCCGGGAGGTCTGCCCCGGGGATCTCTTCGTAGCCATGGAGGGCTATGAGACCGACGGGCACAGGTTTATTCCCATGGCCCGGGAGAGGGGAGCGGTGTGCGTGCTCTGCCAGCGGGAGCCGGCGGGGGAGGGGGACTATGTTCTGGTCCCCGACAGCCGGGCCGCTTTGGCCCAGCTGGGCCGGAACTGGTACGGCGACCCCGCCGCCTCCATGACCATAGTGGGCGTCACCGGCACCAACGGCAAGACCACCACCACCTACCTTCTCAAGGATGTGCTGGAGAAAACCCGGGGGGCCAAGGTGGGACTCATCGGCACCAATCAGAACATGATCGGCGGCGCGATTCTGCCCACAGAGCGGACCACGCCGGAGTCCTTTGAGCTCCAGGGCATCTTCCGCCAAATGGCCGACGCGGGATGTACCCATGTGGTGATGGAGGTTTCCTCCCACGCCCTGACCCTCAAGCGGGTAGCGGGGATCCGGTTCGCTGTGGGGATCTTTACCAACCTGACCCAGGACCACCTGGACTTCCACAAGACCATGGAGGAGTACTGCAGCGCGAAGGCTATTCTCTTCCAGAACTGTGAAACCGGCGTGGTCAACGCGAACGACCCCTGGACGGACCGCCTGCTGAGAGACGCCGCCTGCCGGGTAGTGACGGTGGGGGAGGGGACGGCGGAGCTGTCCGCCCAGAATATCCGTCTGACGGCGGAAGCGATCGCCTTCGACGCGGTCAGCGCCGGGGAGCGGACGCCGGTGCGGGTGAACATCCCCGGCGGGTTTATGGTCTGCAACACCTTGGGGGTACTGGCGGCGGCCCGGGAGCTGGGGATCCCCCTGTCCGAGAGTGCCGCCGCCCTGCAAACCACTCCCCATGTGAAGGGCCGGGTGGAATCGGTGCCCACCGGCGGGGACTACACCATCCTT
Organism: Oscillospiraceae bacterium; assembly: GCA_022804995.1. GTDB lineage: Bacteria > Bacillota > Clostridia > Oscillospirales > Oscillospiraceae > Pelethomonas. The sequence continues at coordinate 4,361 of JAAWUC010000071.1, read as the reverse complement.
ATCGACTATGCCCACACCCCCGATGCCCTGGAGAACGTGCTCACCGCCGTTCGGGGCTTCGCACAGGGCCGGGTGGTGGTCCTCTTCGGCTGCGGCGGGGACCGGGACCGGACCAAGCGGCCACGGATGGGGGCTATCGCCGCCCGGCTGGCGGACTTTGTGATTGTCACCTCGGATAACCCCCGTACTGAGGATCCCCAGGCCATTATTGACGATATTCTGCCGGGTCTGGAGGGGAGCGGGACGCCCCACACTGTGGAGCCGGACCGCCCCGCCGCGATCCGCTGGGCCATCGGCCACGCCAAGAGGGGCGATGTCATCGTCCTGGCGGGAAAGGGCCATGAGACCTACCAGATCGTGGGGAAGGAAAAGCGGCACATGGACGAGAGGGAGATTGTGGCGGACTGCCTCCGGGAGTGGAGTGGACAAAAGGGAAGGGCCTGACCAGGTCAGGAGAGAGGGAAAAAGGCTATGGAAATGATTGCGGCATGCGTGCTCAGCTTCGCCGTTACGGTGCTGTTGGGCTGGCGGGTGATCCTGCCCGCTCTGCGCCGTCTGAAGGCGGGACAGGAGATCCGGGAGGTGGGCCCCCAGTGGCATAAAACCAAGGCCGGCACCCCCACCATGGGGGGGCTGATGTTCATCGCCGGCATCGGTGCGTCCATTTTGGCAGTGGGCTGGAGGGGGATGCTGGAGGGGGATTTCTCCCACCTCTATGTCTTTGCCTTTGCCATCGTCTTCGGCGTCATCGGCTTTCTGGACGACTATGAGAAGGTAAAGCGCCACCAAAATCTGGGCCTCACCGCCCTGCAGAAATTCCTGCTCCAGCTGGCGGCGGCCATCCTCTTCCTCATCCTGATGCGGAACGAGGGGCGGCTCTCCCCCAATCTGTACGTGCCCTTTTTCAACGTCAGCATCCCCCTGAGCTGGCCGCTGTACATGGTTTTCGCCGCTTTCGTCGTCGTGGGCTGCGTCAACGCCGTGAACATCACCGACGGCCTGGACGGCCTGGCCACGTCGGTGACGATCCCGGTGGCGCTGTTCTTCGTGTCCGTGGCCACCTGGTGGCACTACCGCCAGCTGGGCATCTTCGCGGCGGCTATGCTGGGGGGGCTGCTGGGCTTTCTGCTGTTCAACCGCTACCCGGCCAAGACCTTTATGGGCGACACCGGCTCCCTGTTCCTGGGGGGCGCGGTGGCCGGAATGGCGTTCGCCTTTGATATGCCCCTGGCGCTGGTGCTGGTGGGCGTGGTGTACATCGTGGAGACATTGTCTGACATTTTGCAGGTCACCTACTTTAAGCTGACCCACGGCAAGCGCATCTTCAAAATGGCGCCGATTCACCACCATTTTGAGATGTGCGGCTGGAGCGAGGGCAAGATCGTCACCGTCTTTACTGCGGTGTCCATCCTCTTCTGCGCCCTGGCGCTGTTCGGCGTTATGGACCGGATGGCGCCATGACCGGGCGGCAGACGGCCCCTCCTCCCCGCCGGCGGCCGGCTCCGGTGCGGAAAGGAGAGAAAGTGATGACAAGGGAGGAGCAGCGCCGCAGGAAAAGAGAGCTGATCAGGGAACAGCGCCGTCGGGAGCGGGAGGCCTGGGAGGCGGCCCGAGGGCCGCTGGATCTGCCGTTTCTGCTGCTGGCGCTTCTGCTGCTGGCTATCGGGCTGATCATGCTCCTCTCCGCCAGCTTTCCCTCGGCCCAGGCGTCCAGAGGGGCCAACTACGACCCCTTGTACTACTTCAAGCGCCAGGGGATGTTTGCCGCCATCGGTGTTCTCGCCATGCTGTGGGTGGGAAAGATCAACTACCTGCGCTTTCGCGGCGCGGCTAAAATAGCCATGTCTGTCTCCGTCGCCCTGTTGGTACTGGTGCTGATCCCCGGGGTGGGCATCACCCGTAACAACGCCACCCGCTGGCTGGGTATCCCCGGCATGGCCGTGGGACAGTTCCAGCCCTCCGAGGTGGCGAAGCTGGGCATCATCCTCTTCTTCGGCGACTCCATCGCGCGGAGAAGAGAGAAGATGGGCACCTTTCGGGAGGGCTTTCTGCCCCACTTTCTCCTCCTGTGCCTGACCGCCGGCCTGACGGCTATCGAGCCCCACTTCTCCGGCGCGCTGCTGATCTTCGGCATCGGCGCGGCGATGATGGTGGTAGGGGGCATCGACTGGCGGTGGATCGCGGCGGGTGCAGCGGGCCTCGGGGGCGGCGGCTATATGCTGCTGTTCACGGACCTGATGGAGAAAATCGGCTATAACGCCGCCCGGATCACCGTCTGGCGGGACCCCTTCGGCGGGGACCTGGAGTTCCAGCGGAGCAAGGCGTGGCAGGTCATCCAGAGCCTGATTACCATCGGCTCCGGCGGACTGCTGGGGGTTGGCCTGGGGAAGAGCCGTCAGAAGTTTATGTTCCTTCCCGAGGAGCACAACGATTTTATTTTCGCGATTGTATTTGAGGAGCTGGGCCTGGTGGGGGCGACCCTCATCATGGTGCTTTTCGCACTGCTGATTATTCGGGGATATTGGATTGCCATCCACGCCGGAGACCGGTTCGGGAGCCTGGTGGCGGTGGGTGTGACCACCCAGATTGCCCTCCAGGCCTTTCTGAATATCGCCGTGGTGACGAATCTTCTCCCGGCAACCGGCATCTCACTGCCGTTTTTCAGCTACGGGGGAACCGCGCTGGCGATACAGCTGGTGGAGATAGGACTTGTGCTCTCGGTCTCCCGGCAGATGCCCGCACCCAAGGCGGGATAGACCATCCAATCGGAAGGAGGCGGCCGGCGTGAAAGTCATTTTTACCTGCGGCGGCACGGCGGGCCATGTAAACCCCGCCCTAGCTCTGGCGGGCCTGATTCGGGAGCGGAAGCCCGACAGCGAGATCCTGTTTGTGGGAGCCCGCCGGGGCATTGAGAAGGACCTCATCGAAGCGGCGGGCTGGCCCTTTCGGGCGGTGGAGGTCTCCAGCTTCCACCGGTCCATGCGGCCCCGGGAGATCCGGCACAACCTGATCTCCCTCAAGCACTTCCTCTGCTCCCCGAGGGAGGCCCGGCGGCTTTTACGGGAGTTCCCTGCGGACCTGGTGGTGGGCACCGGCGGCTACGCCAGCTACCCTGTGGTCCAGGCCGCGTCAAAAATGGGCATCCCTACCGCCATCCACGAGTCCAACGCAATTCCCGGCCTGACCACCCGCCTGCTGGAGGACCACGCGGCTCTGATTATGGTGGGCTTTGAGGAGTGCCGGAAAAACTACAAGCACCCGGAAAAGGTCCTGGTCACTGGTACTCCAGTCCGGGGGGATTTCTTCCTCCTAACCAAGAGGGAGGCCAAACAAAAAGCCGGTATGGACGGCGGCAGGCCTCTGATTGTCTCCTTCTTCGGGAGCCTGGGGGCCTCGGAGATGAACCGGGAGATGGCCCAGTTCCTGGCCCTGGAGAGCAGGGACGGCGCACCCTTTTACCATGTCCACGGCGCGGGGGCCATCGACTGCCGCCACATGAATGAGCACCTGACCAACGCGGGGGCGGATCTGAGCGGAACGCCAGAGCTGGAGGTTCGGGAGTATATCCGGGATATGAACGTGCTCATGCGGGCGGCGGATCTGGTGATCTGCCGGGCTGGGGCCAGCACCATCAGCGAGCTCACCGCCCTTGGCGTCCCGGCGGTCATCATTCCATCCCCCAACGTGGCCAACAACCACCAGGAGGCCAACGCCCGGGTTCTGGCCGACGCCGGCGGGGCCGTCATGGTCCTGGAAAAGGACAGCTCCGGCGAAAAGCTCTACCGGCTGGCGCGGGATATCCTGGCCGACACCCCGCGCCGGAAGGCCATGGGCCAAAAAATGGCCGCGCTGGGGAACGTGGACGCAGCGGAGCGCATCTATGCCGCCGTCATGTCCCTGTGCCGCCAGGGGGCAAAGTAGCAGTTTCCACCCAACCGCATACCATGGATTAGCTAAGAAAAATCCATATGCGGAGGGGTATCTATGAGCCAGATCATCATCCAGGGGGGCAAACGGCTGGAGGGGGCGCTGACCGTCCAGGGGGCGAAAAACAGCGTCCTGCCGGTGCTGGCGGCTACCATCATCCACCCAGGCCGGACCGTGATCCGCGGCTGCCCCCGCCTGAGCGACGTGGAGGCAAGCATCCGTATCCTACAGCACCTGGGATGCCGGACAGAGTGGGAGGGAGAGGACCTGTCGGTGGACGCGTCGTGCCTGGACCGCTGGGATGTGCCCGACGACCTCATGCGGGAAATGCGGTCCTCAGTCATTTTCCTGGGAGCTATCCTGGCCCGGCTGGGCTGGGCGGAAATGTCCTATCCCGGCGGCTGTGAGCTGGGCCCCCGGCCCATTGACCTGCA
>JAAWUC010000070.1 GCA_022804995.1 Oscillospiraceae bacterium | reverse complement strand
ACGGCCCGGAAGGAGTCGTGGTCCAGATCGATATAGTAGGTGGAGAAAAACAGGCTGCTGAGGCTGCTGATGATGTAGGCCCGGTCCTCCAGGGTCTGCCGCCGGGACTCCTCCTGCTGGTGCTGGCGGGTGACGTCCTGGCCCAGAATGTTGACCATCACCTGGCCCTTCTGCCGGCTGTAGATCACCCGCTGCTCCATCCAACGGGTCTCCTTCCCCTGCTGGCGGTAGTGGCAGACCTCCTCTCCAAAGTCCTCGGTAGCCGCCGCCTTCTCCCGCAGGTGATCCAATGAGAGCACGGCGAGGTAGTCCTCCCGATCCTCGGGGTGGACGAAGCTGTCCAGCTCCGTCTGGGTGTAAAACCGGTAGTCCTCCAGCCGCGTGTTCTCCGGCCCGGCGGTCCGGGTCAGATCCAGCAGCTCGCACTGGCCGCTCTCCAGGTTCACCGCGTTGAGGGTCCGGAACCGGGACTTGAGGATCGCGGCCAGCTGGGCGTCCCGCTTGGTGTGGGCCAGCTCCCGGCGCATCCGCTCGTCTACGTCCTGGAGGGCGAGGACTGCGTAGTTCCTGGCCCGCTCCTCCCGGCTGAAGTGGGCGGTGATGGAGATGTAGCGGTAGCCCTCCCCCCGCCGCCACTGGCAGAGCATCTCCGTTTTGCGCAGGCCGTCCGCCCAGGTCTGTCGCAGGCCCTCCAGAGAGAACCGGCGCTCAAAGGCGTCCTGATAGGAGTCGAGGAGGTGGTCCTTGATGTGCAGGCGCATCAGCTGCTTCCAGGGCAGGGCCAGGGGCGTGGCACCGCCCCGCATCTGTCCGTCCACCCGGATGGGGTCCGCCGTGCCGGTGATGAGGTTGATGGTGTAAATGTTGAAGTCCTGCTCCCCCAGGCTGCGGATGAGCTCCTGGCCCCGGATGCCGATCTCCTCCCGGGAGAGGCTCTCCCACAGCGCGTCGTGGATGTCCTTGACGCAGAGGATGGCGGAGCTGCCCTCCCCGCCGCCGGGGCGGTCCGGAATGATCTCCATCAGGTTCCAGCGGCAGCCCGCCGCCGTCTGCCGGCGGTAGAGCAGGGACACGCCCTCCCGTCCGCTCCGGGAGGCGTCCCGCAGGTGCTCCAGCCGGGTGAAGCTGACAAAGCGCTCCGTGTCCTCCGGGTGGACCGCGCCGCTTCTGGCGAACTGCTCGAGCTGCTGGGTGAGGGGTCCATTCCCCGGCTGCCAGCCCTCGGGTCCGGATTTCAGCACATCGCAACGGTCCTGGTCCAGATCGATCCGCAGAAGCTTTCGGTATGTATAGCCGCCGGAGTCCAAGCCGGCGCCCGTGATGGTATCAAGGTCTCTGCTATCCAAGATTTCTCCCCCCAACGGTCCAACGGTATGGCTGAGGGGACAGGGCGCCCCGGTCAGCGTCACAATCAGCAGATTGACTGCCTCCACTATAGCACAAAACAGCTGGAAAATCAATCCGTAAATGCGGGAGGCGCGGGGGGATCCGCCCTCCCGCTCCCATGCGGCGGCGTTTGCCGCCGGTGTTTCAGAAAAATACCTCTCGGCTGGCGGGAATGCTTCTGGCGAGGAGCCGGCCATTTTTGAAGGAGTAGAGCACCTCGCTCTTCCGGTTGAGGGCGTTGTAGAAGTTGTCCGCGTCCAGGATGATGAGGCTGGCGGGATTGCCGGCCTTGATGCCGTAGCTGTCCCCTAGATGGAGGGTTCTGGCGGCGTTGACGGACACCAGCTTGTAGGCGTCCATGATCTCCTGATACCCCATCATCTGGCACACGTGGAGCCCCATGAACACCACGTCCCGCATATTCCCGGTGCCCAGAGGGTACCAGGGGTCGAAGATGTCGTCGTGGCCAAGGGAGACGTTGATCCCCTCTGCCAGCAGCTCCTTCACCCGGGTGACGCCCCGGCGCTTGGGGTAGGTGTCCATCCGGCCCTGGAGGTGGGTATTCACCAGGGGGTTGGAGACGAAGTTGATCTCCGACAGCTTCAAAAGCCGCATGAGCTTGGAGACATAGGCGTTGTTGTAGGAGTGCATGGCGGTGGTGTGGCTGGCGGTGACCCGGTCTTTCAGGCCGGACTCGTAGGCCCGGGCGGCCAGGACCTCCAGCCCGCGGCTCTGCTCGTCGTCGATCTCGTCGCAGTGGACGTCGATAAGCTTGCCGTATTTCTCCGCCAGATTCACCGCGAAGTTGAGGGACTCCACCGCATACTCCCGGGTGAACTCAAAGTGGGGAATGGCCCCCACCGCGTCGGCTCCCATCCGCACTGCGTCCTCCAGCAGCTGCCGGCCGTTGGGAAAGGAGTCGATGCCCTCCTGGGGGAAGGCCACCACCTGGAGATCCACAGCCCCCCGCAGCTCCTCCCGCAGCTCCAGCATGGCTTCCATAGCGGTGAGCTTTGGGTCGGTGACATCCACGTGGGTCCGCACGAACTGGACCCCGTTCTGGATCTGCATCCCCACCGCCCGGCGGACCCGGCTCTTCACGTCCTCCTTGGTCAGCGTCTCCTTTCGCAGGCTCCAGCAGTGGATCCCCTCGAAGAGGGTGCCAGACTGATTCCACACCGGCTCCCCCGCCGTCAGGCAGGTGTCCAGGTGGACATGGGACTCAATAAAGGGGGGCAGGGCCAGCTTGCCGGCGCAGTTGACCACCTCCTCCCCCGGCCGGGGGGAGAGGCCGGGGGCAATTTCCTCGAAACTGCCGTCCGTTACCCGGATGTCAGAAGCCTCCGCCGCGTTTTCGATGTGTACGCCTTTGATCAGCATAACGATGTCCGCCTTTCTTTACTGTTTGTGATAAATTAGCTTATCCGCCGCCAGGTAGCAGACAGCCGCCGCCAGCATAGCGTTGAGGGATGCGATGCCCACAGGCACAAAGTTCCCCGCCAGGGCTCCGGCGGCCACGCCGGCGACAGCGCCCCAGTGGACGGCCCGGGCCGGGTCCGCCCCTGCACGGTAGCTGTCCCGGTGCAGGAAGTAGTCCAATATAACGATAGCCCCCACCGGCGGCAGGGTGGCATTGAGGAAGTTGAGCCAGCCCACGAAATTGTTGTAGAGCCAGATAGCCGCCGCGGTGCCCACCGCGCCGGAGACCAGCACCATGGGCTTCTGCCGCAGGCCGGTGATGTTGGTCAGGCCCAGTCCGCCGGTGTAGAGGGCGTTGTTGTTGGTGGTCCAGATGTTGGCCCCCAGCACGATCAGCGCCGGAATGGCCAGGCCCTGGGCGATCATTACATAGAAGATATCGTCCCTGCCGGTGAAGGCCCCGCCCACCGCCCCGAAGGCGAACATGAGGGAGTTGCCCAGAAAGAAAGCGATAACAGTGGTGCTCACCGCCACTGCGTTGCTCCTGGCAAAGCGCACAAAGTTGGGGGTGGCGGTGCCGCCGCTGACAAAAGAGCCGATGACCAGCCCCACCCCGGCCAGCAGGGACAGCCCGCCAGTGGACTTGGCAAAAATGGCCGTCAGCCCGCCGCCCTCCACAGTGGACAGGGCCATGGAATAGATCCCCAGGGCGGCGATGAGGGGGACGGATACGGCGCTGACGACGGTCAGGGCCTTAATGCCGAAGTAGGCGGAGGCCGTCATGCACAGCCCCGCGAGGATCACCAGCACAACCGGGCTGATGTTCAGCAGCTCCGCCGCCGGGATGGCGAACATAGCCACCCCCACGCCGAACCAGCCGATCTGGGTGAAGGCGATGAGCACCGAGGCCAGCTTGGACCCGGCTGTGCCGAAGGATCGTCGGGCCAGCAGGTCCAGGGTCAGCCCGGTGTCGCAGCCCACGTAGGCCAGCCCCCCAGTGTAGGCCCCCAGGATTACCCCGCCGATAACCACCGCCCAGATGAAATTGGTTAGATCCAAGCCGTTGCCCAGCGTGGCCCCCACGCTCATGCTGGCGGAGAAGAAGGTGAAGCCCATCATCACCACAAACATGCTCCAGAACCCCTTCCGGGCCCCGGCGGGTACTGCCTCCAGGGAGAAATCGTCGTCCGCGCCCTGGCGCGGGGCTGTCCGTTTTGCCATAAAACTGCCTCCTGATTCCATTGTTTTTATCTGCCAAGAGGTATTATAGGGGAAACGAAGGCTTTTTTCAACAGCGATTGCATGATGAGGCGAAAAAATATTTGACAATCTCCGCGCCATCCGTTATAATAGTACCCGTGTCTTTGCGAGGTGTGCTATGGTTCTTAATCTGCAGAAAATCATCAACGCTCCCGGAGAGCGGATGGCGTTCCAGTTTGAGCTGGACCTGTCCGGTGTGGACTTTGGCGGCATGTACCCAATCCAGGAGCCGGTTGTGGTAACCGGCCAGGCGCGGAATACGGCGGGGATGCTGACGCTGGAGATGGAGATGAGCACAGTCCTCAAGTCTGTCTGTGACCGCTGTATGAAGCCGTTTGACAACCCCAGGCGCGTCAGCTACCAGTGCCTGCTGGACGACGCGCCGGAGGAGGAGAACGACGAGATTGTCCCCCTGGTGAACCACACGCTGGACGCCGGGGAGCTGGCCAAGACGATATTCATCCTGGAGATGGATACAAAGACCCTTTGTTCAGAGGACTGCAAAGGGCTCTGCCCTGGCTGCGGCGTCGATCTCAACCAAGGGAGCTGCACCTGTAAAAAGGAAGCGGACCCCCGATTGGCAGTGCTGGCCAAGCTTCTGGAGAAGGACAGCTAACAAGTGACAGCAAGAATTCATAGATATTGGAGGTGTCAGCATGGCAGTCCCCAAGGGTAAAGTTTCAAAGGCGAGACGCGACAAGCGCCGCAGCTCCGTGTGGAAGCTGAAGGCTCCCGGTCTGGTCGCGTGCCCCAAGTGCGGCGCGATGCGCCTGCCCCACAGAATGTGTCAGGAGTGCGGGACGTACAATGGCCGTCAGGTCAAGGTCGTCAAGTCCTCCGTGGCCGAGTAAGCCAGCACAGTTGTTTTCGGACGACGGCACAGCCTTTCGCTGTGCCGTTTTTCCGTATATTGAGAGGAGGCGAGGGAATGTACGACGCGATTGTGGCCGGGGCGGGCCCGGCGGGCAGCGCCGCCGCCATGGCCCTGGCGGAGCTGGGCGGGCGGGTGCTGCTGGCGGACCGGTGCGCCCTGCCCCGGTACAAGTCCTGCTCCGGGATGCTGATCCGAAAGACTCTCGTTCTGGCGGAGCGGTACTTCGGCCGGGCGCTTCCGGCGGAGGTGTCCTGCGCCCCGGCGGAAAACCGGGGGATGGTGTTCACCGACAGCCAGGGCCGGGAGTACCGCTTTGAGCAGACGGGGCTGAACGTCTGGCGGAGCGGCTGCGATTATTTCTGGGCGAAGCGGGCGGAGGAGCGGGGCGCGGAGCTCCGGGACAAAACCCCAGTCCTGGCCTGCCGGGAGGAGGGGGACGGGATTGCGGTTTCCCTGGGCGGAGCGCCGCCCCGGACGGAGCGGGCCCGGTATCTGATCGTCTGCGAGGGGGTGACGGGCTCCCTGCGGCGGCGTCTGACCGGGGCGGAGCGGGACTTTGTGACTACATTCCAGACCTTCAGCCGGGGGACCGTCGAGTTGGACCCCCACTATTTTTACGCCTATCTCCAGCCGGAGCTCAGCGGCTATGACGCGTGGTTCAACGTGAAGGACAACCAGCTGGTGCTGGGGGTGTCGTCGCCGGAGCCGAAGGAGCTGGAGGCGTACTACCGCCGCTTCACCGCCTACATGGAGGAGCGCCACGGCCTGCGGCTGGAGGAGACCATCCGGGGGGAGAAGTGGCTCATGCCCCGCGTCCGGCCCGGGTGCCCGGTGGAGCTGGGCCGGGGACGGGTGCTCTTCGCCGGGGAGGCGGCGGGGTTCCTCAACCCTATGGGGGAGGGCATCTCCGCCGCCCTGGAGAGCGGGCGCCAGGCGGCGCTGGCGGCAGCGTCCTTTCCGGACTGCCCGGACCGGGCCTTGGCGGCCTACCGGGAGGAGACGGAGGTCCTGCGGAGCTATATGATCCGCCAGTGGCGGTTCACGGCCCGGCTGGCGGGGCGCTTCCAGGAAATGGCCTAGGGAGAGGAGGAGAAAAGTGGGCATTAAAATCATTCTGCTGGATTTGGATGGGACGCTGCTGACCACGGAAAAGACCATCTCCCCGGCGACCCGCGCCGCTCTGGATCGGGCTGCGGAGCGGGGTGTGCACATTGTGCCCTGCACCGGGCGGCTCTACCGGGGGATCCCCCAGGAGATCCGGGAGCTGCCCTACCTGCGGTACGCGGCGGTGGTCAACGGGGCCCAGATCTATGACGCCGCGGAGGACCGGGTCCTCCGCCGGACGGAGATCCCGCCGGAGGCCGCGGAGCGGCTTTACGACTACTTTGAGACGCTTCCAGCCATCTTTGACTGCTATCTGGACGGGTGGGGGTATATGCCCGCAGAGCACTACGCCCGGATTGACAAGTACATTCTGGATCCGAAGATCGCCGATCTGGCCAGACGGACCCGGAAGCCTCTGGAGGACTTTCGGGCCCACATGCGCCGGGAGGCCAAGCCGCTGCAAAAGGTGCAGGTCTTCTTCCATGACCTGGACCGGCGGCGGCTGGAGCTGACGCGGCTGACGGAGCGGTTTCCGGACATGAGCGTGACCACCTCCCTGCCCTTCAACATTGAGATCAATATCCGGGATGCCAACAAAGGGGAAGCCCTCCGGTTTCTCTGCCGCCGCCTGGGCATCGACATCCGGGACAGCATGGCCTTCGGGGACGGCAGCAACGACCTGTCCATGATCCAGGCCGCCGGCATCGGCGTAGCCATGGGCAACGCCGACCCCGCCGCGCTGGCGGCGGCGGACTACATCACCGGCACCAACGACAACGACGGCGTGGCGGAGGCAATCGAGCGGTTCTGCTTGTAGCAGAACCGCCCGCCGCTTTTTATCCCCAGTTCACCGGAAGGATCGCGCCCGCCAGCCGTTCCGGCTCCGGGTACGTCTCTCCGAAGGTCTCCACCTCCACCCGCTCCACCACAATGGGCGACGCCGGAGCGGTGATGCGGACGGACGGATCCAGATCGAAGGGCACCTCCACCACCGGCAGGGCGTTCCACCGGAGGACCTCCTCCAGCCCCTCGACGATCCTGCCGAAGGCCGGGTAGCTGAAGTCCAGCCTGGGGTTGGACTTCAGGGGGAAGAAGAATTCCCCGCCGGCGATGCCGTTTTCATAGCCGCCCATAACGATGGTTCCCACATCCGCCTTCAGATGGTTGGGAAACCCGGCGGACTGCGTTTCATAGGGGATCAGATACCGGGCTTCCGACCGGCCGAAGGCGGTGTAGCTCATGTCCGCCACAAAGTCCGGAGCCAGCCGCTCCATGGCGTGGCGGTCGAAGCAGCCCAGCCGGGCCAAATACAGAAAACTGCGGACCGTGTTGGGGGCTTCCTCCGGATAGAGCTCGCAGACTATGGCGGGGCCGTGGGCCAGACGGATGGTGGCAATAGGGTGTGTCATGGAAAACGCCTTCCTTTCTTTCAGCTTGTCCTCTATCATACAGCGCGGCGGCAAATCTGTCAAATATCTGTAATTTTACAACAAAAATCCGGGTGTTTCCGGAAAAAGATACGGTCAAACTGATAAAATCGAGGAAGTCCCCTTTACATCAGCGCTTTGCAGTGCTAAAATGCTGGATAATATGACCATCCGGAGAAGAGGAGAATCTGCCCTATGGTGAAGTTTATCGTCAAGCGGCTGGCTATGATGGCGGCCACGCTGTTTGTCATCCTGCTGATGACCTTCCTCATCATGCACGCCATCCCCGGCGGGCCCTACAGCGCCGGCAAGCGCCTGCCCGAGGCCATTCAGGCGGCGCTGGATGAGAAATACAACCTCAACGCCCCCCTTTATGTCCAGTTCTGGGACTACCTCCAGGGGGTGCTGCGCTTTGATCTGGGCCCCTCCTTCAAGTACGAGGGGATGTCGGTCAACAGCCTTATCGCCAAGGGCTTTCCCATCTCGGCGGCGCTGGGGGTTTTCTCCATGATCTTCACCTTGGCGCTCAGCATCCCCCTGGGGATCATCGCCGCCCTCAAGCACGGCAGGTGGCAGGACACCTTTATCGGCGCGGTGACAGCGCTGGGCGTGACCATTCCATCCTTCGTGGTAGCCACGCTGCTGGACTACTTTCTGGCCTACCGGCTGGGTTGGTTCCCGGTGTTCGGCGTGGCGACCCTCAAGGGCTATGTCCTGCCGGTCATCGCCCTGTCGGGGTACTATCTGGCCTTTGTTACCCGCCTGACCCGGTCCAGCCTCATGGACGTCATGCGCTCCGACTATATCCGCACCGCCCGGGTCAAGGGCCTGCCGGAGTACAAGGTGGTGGCCCGCCACGGCCTGCGCAACTCCCTCATTCCGGTGGTGACGGTGCTGGGCCCCATTCTGGCGGGACTGCTGATGGGCTCCTTTGTGGTGGAGAAGATCTTCGCCCTGCCGGGCATGGGCCGATTCTTCATTAACAGCATCACCAATCGGGACTATACCGCCATTATGGGCTTCACCCTGTTCTACGCCACCATTCTGGTGGTGCTGGTGTTCCTGGTGGATATTGTGTACAGCATCATCGATCCCCGCATTAAGCTGGGCGAGTGAGGCAGGAAGAGGAAGAGAGGGGATCGGAAATGAGTCAATTCACGCCCAGCGACTGGGCGCTCTGCGGCGAGGCCCGGCGGGAAAGCGATCTGGCGGCCGGTACCAGCGTCAGCTACGCAAAGGAGGTGTTCTATCAGTTCACCCGCCGGTGGACGGCGATTGCCGGCGTTCTTCTGGTGGCGGTGATGCTGGCTCTGTCCATCGCGGGCCCCCTGTTCAGCGAGAACTCCTTCGACAACCAGCAGCGGACCTATGTGAGCACGCCGCCCATCCTGCCGGTTTACGAGGTCCACGGGCAGCGCTACTACGTCTCCACCAGCGGCAAGCTGCTGGCGGTGGACGGGGACGGGCGGCTCCAGGAGGCGGCGCCCAGCCTGGGGGAGGAGCGGGAGAACAAGCGGTACGTCTACGAGCTGGACGGGGAGACCTACTACCTCAACTACCGCAGCAGCCCCTTCACCTTGGAGGACGCCCAGGGACGGCAGCAGCCCATGACCAGGGTCTGGAACCGCCGGTTCCCCTTAGGCTCCGACTACCTGGGACGGGATATCATGGTCCGGCTGATGTACGGGGCCAGAATCTCTCTGACGGTGGCCTTTGTCGCCACGCTGGTGAATCTGGTCATCGGCATCCTCTACGGCAGTATCTCCGGCTACCTGGGGGGCATGGTGGACGTGGTGATGATGCGCATTGTGGACATCATCAGCTCCATCCCCCTGACCATGTACGTGATTCTCATCATGGTCCTCTTTGACAACGGGGGCCTGGCCAGCATTATCATCGCCCTGGGCTCGGTCTACTGGGTGGACATGGCCCGGGTGGTCCGGGGGGAAATGCTGAGCCTGAAGAAGCAGGAGTATGTGTCCGCCGCCCACACCATGGGCAGCGGCACCTGGTATATCCTGCGCAGGCACCTCATCCCCAACACCCTGGGGCCTATCATCGTCACCGCCACCATGCAGATTCCCTCGGCTATCTTCACCGAGGCGTTTATGAGCTTTATCGGTCTGGGCGTGTCCGTGCCCATGGCCTCCCTGGGCACCATGTGCAACGACGCCCTGGAGACTCTTCAGATCGCCCCCTACCAGCTGGCCTTTCCGGCGGGGACCATCTGCCTGGCTATGTTCGCCTTCAACTTCATCGGCGACGGCCTGCGGGACGCCTTTGACCCCCAGATGCGCAAATGAGCGGAGGTGCGCGAATGCCTGATACCATTTTGAAAATTGAAAATCTCCACACCTCCTTCCGCACCCGCGCCGGGGAGGTCCAGGCGGTCCGGGGCGTCAGCCTGGACCTCCGCCGGGGAGAGATCCTGGGCATCGTGGGGGAGTCCGGCTGCGGCAAGAGCGTCACCGCCATGTCGGTGCTCAAGGTCCTGCCGGAGAACGCCTTCCACCCGGAGGGGAGGATCCTCCTGGGGGAGAAGGACCTCCTGACGCTGCCCCCCAGGGAGATGCGGAAAGTCCGGGGCGGCAGGATCTCCATGATCTTCCAGGACCCCATGACCAGCCTGAGCCCCCTGATGAAGGTGGGCCGGCAGATCGAGGAGGGCATCCGGCAGAACCTGCCCCGGCTCTCCGGCCGGGAGGCCCGGGCCAAGGCCCTGCACCTGCTCCAGCGGGTCCACATCCCGGACCCGGAGCGGCGCTACCACTGCTATCCCCACGAGCTCTCCGGCGGGATGCGCCAGCGGGTGATGATCGCCATGGCCCTCTCCTGCGACCCGGAGGTGCTCATCGCCGACGAGCCCACCACCGCCCTGGACGTGACCATCCAGAACCAGATCCTCCTGCTGCTGCGGGAGATGTGCCGGGAGATGGATCTGTCCGTCATCTTCATCACCCATGATCTGGGGGTGGTGGCGGAGCTGTGCGACCGGGTGGTGGTGCTCTACGGGGGCCTGGTGATGGAGGAGGGGGGCGTGGAGGAGATCTTCGAGCACCCCCGGCACCCCTATACCCTGGGGCTCATGGCCTCCATCCCCCGCCTGGACCAGGACAAGGCCCAGCGGCTCCAGCCCATCCCGGGCTCGCCGCCCAACCTGCTCCGCCCCCCGGCGGGCTGTCCCTTCCAGGCTCGGTGCCCCTACGCCCGGAACCTGTGCGGGCGGGTGCGGCCGGAGGCGGTCCAGTGCGCCCCCGGCCATGTAAGCGCCTGCTGGCTCCTCTCCCCGGAGGCCCCGGCGGAGGGGAACCCCTTTAAGCTCGGAAAGGAGGGAGCGGACCCCGATGGAAGAGAATAATACCCTGCTGGAGGTCCGGGATCTCCAGCAATATTTCCCCGTGGCGGGAAGGCGCGGCGCATTTGTCCGCGCCGTGGACGGCGTCAGCTTCACTGTCCGGGAGGGGGAGACCTTCGGTCTGGTGGGGGAGTCCGGCTGCGGCAAGTCCACCCTGGCCCGGACCGTTATCCGCCTCTACCAACCCACCGGGGGAAGCGTACGCTTCGAGGGGCTGGATATCACCGGCCTGTCCCAGCAGGAGCTGAAGCGGAGCGGGTTCCGCCGGAGGATGCAGATGGTCTTTCAGGACCCCTACTCCTCCCTCAACGGCCGCATGACCGTCCGGGACGCCCTGCTGGAGCCTCTGATCGCCAACCGGATTGGGGAGAACGCCCGGGAGCGGGACGAGATGGCCCGCGCGGCCCTGGCCCGGGTGAATCTGGCCCCGGACTGCCTCCACCGCTATCCCCACGAGTTCTCCGGTGGACAGCGCCAGCGGGTGTGCATCGCCCGGGCCCTCATTGTCCGGCCCCGGATGGTCATCTGCGACGAGGCCATCTCCGCTCTGGACGTGTCCATTCAGGCCCAGGTGGTCAACATGCTGGGGGACTTTCAGCAGGAGCTGGGGCTGACCTACCTCTTCATCGCCCACGACCTGTCCATGGTCCGCTACGTGTCCCACCGGGTGGGGGTCATGTATCTGGGGAGGCTGGTGGAGCTGTGCGAGAGCGAGGAGATCTACCGCCGCCCCCTCCACCCCTACACCCAGGGCCTGCTGCGCTCGGTGCCCGCGCCGGATCCGAAGCTGGCTAAGAGCCGGGACAGGGAGGCCCTGGAGGGAGAGGTGCCCAGTCCCATCGACCCGCCCGCCGGGTGCCATTTCCACCCCCGGTGTCCCTACGCCAAGCCCATCTGCCGGGAGGCTGTCCCCGCCATGGCGGACGCCGGCGGCGGACATATGGTGGCCTGCCACCTGTTTGACGAATGAACCCCGCCGGGAGACCGGACGGTTCAGAAGATATGGAAACTGAAAAGGAAGAAGGAGAATCGAATGAAAAAAAGACTGACAAGTCTGCTGTCTCTGCTGCTGGTCCTGGTGCTGCTGGCCGGCTGCGGCGGCATCACCACTGGCGGCGACGCTGCTCCCAGCGGAACCGGTACGCCCGGCGGCACAGCGGACCCCGCGGATCCCTCTGGCAGCGGCACACCCACGGCGGCGGAGCAGACCTTCCGCTTCGCGGTGCTGGACGACCCTGACAGCTTCGACCCCGGCTACACCCTCAACACCTTCGCCGCCCCTGTGTTCTTCAACTGCTTCGTGGGCCTGGTCCGCTACAACCTGGACAACGAGCTGGTCCCCGGCGCGGCGGAGAGCTGGGACATCAGCGAGGACGGCAGAACCTGGACCTTCCATCTGGTGGATGGGGCCAAGTGGTCCAACGGCAGCCCGGTGACCGCCGAGGACTTCGCCTTTGCCTGGCAGCGGGTGCTGACCCCCGAGTTCGGCTCCGCCGCTGCCAACACCCTCTACCAGTATATCCTTAATGCCGAATCCTTCTACAAAGGCGAGTGCGCCTGGGAGGACGTGGGCGTCAAGGCTGTAGACGAAACCACCCTGGAGGTCACGCTGAAGGACCCCTGCGGCTACTTCCCCGCCCTGCTGGCCACCTGGACCTATATGCCCGTGTGCAAGGAGGTGGTAGAGGCCAACCCCGACTGGGCCACCGACTATGATAACTACGTCTCCAACGGCCCCTTCAAGCTGGACAGCTACCGCATGGGCGAGGGGATCTACCTGGTGAAAAACGAGAACTACTGGCTGGCGGACCAGGTGAAGCTGGAGAAGCTGGATCTCATGATCTTCCAGGATCTGAGCACCGCCCTCAACGCCTATGAGGCCGGCCAGCTGGACGGCCTGACCAGCGTCCCCTCCACCAGTGTGCCCTCCCTGAAGGGCCGGGACGACTTCTACAGCGTGCCCCAGTTCAGCAACACCTACTGGATGTTCAATACCAAGGATGAGGCCCTCTCCGACGTCCGGGTCCGGAAGGCCCTGGCCCTGGCCATCGACCGCACCTCTCTCATTGAGGATGTGCTCCAGAGCGACGCCCAGCCCGCCACCGGCCATGTGCCCACCGGCTACGTCCAGAGCGACGGGCAGGACTTCCGCGCCGCCGGCGGCGATTACGACATCGGCGCCACCGCCAAGGTGGACGAGGCTAAGGCCCTGCTGGCCGAGGCCGGTTACGACGACCCCTCCCAGCTCACCGTCCGCCTCAACTACTACACCAGCGATACGGTAAAAAAGGTCACAGAGGCCCTGGCCGATATGTGGCAGACCAACCTGGGGATCAACTGCGTCATTGAGAGCGCCGAGTGGGCCGTGTTCTACGACCAGATTCTGGCCCTGGACTACGGCGTGGCTGCCATGGGCGACCAGGCCACCTACCTCCACCCCATGGCATTCCTCCAGACCTACCAGGGCGACGCGCCCCCGCTGGAGACCGGCTGGCGGAGCCAGGACTATGAGAATTATATCGCCCAGGCCATGTCCACCACCGACAGCGCCGAGGCGGACCGCTTCCTCCACGCCGCCGAGGACCTCTTTATGAACGACTACGTCCTGCTGCCGCTGTACTACGGCTCCATGCGGATGATGATGAAGGACTACGTGTCCAACTGGAGCATGCCGGCCACCGGCCAGTATGTCTTCGACCAGATTGAAATCCTGCCCCACTAAGGCGGAAACAGAACCGCCTGAGAAAAACGCCGTTTTTCGGCAAAGGTTCCTAAAAACCGGCAAAAGCTCCTATTTACAAATGTGGACAGGCAGTGTATACTAACCATCGGAAGCTTTCCAATATCCCACCCGTCTGGGCCGCTGTTTTCAACAGCGGCTCCTTTTTTGTATGCACCCCCTTCCGCCGGGGCGCATAGAATGTCTGGGGCGGGAAAACCCCGGTATAAATTCCGCGGCTGCGTGGGAGAATGATAGTGGCCCGGGTGCCCCGGGCACTTCTTCCGGCGGAGTGTGAACTTTGTGGATACAAGCGTAAAACGCGGCGACATCTATTATGCCGACCTCAGCCCGGTTGT
>JAAWUC010000069.1 GCA_022804995.1 Oscillospiraceae bacterium | reverse complement strand
TGGTACGCCCGGCTGGATTCGAACCAGTGGCCTACAGAGTCGGAGTCTGTCACTCTATCCAACTGAGCTACGGGCGCGTATACGCTATTTTATTGTGCGGAGCGGATGCCCTTGGCGCTTATTTCTTAATCGCTTACACAGTATAGCACAAAAAATTTCCTTTGTAAAGAAAAATTTTTTGAAAAAAGATTGTTAAAAAATTTGACAAATACCAGCAGGCATAGTAAACTATTGGACACGGCTTATCCTGTATTCCCTGGAGGCAGTATCTATAATGAAAAGACAAAATGTTTCCGACGCCGTCATCCGGCGTCTCCCCCGCTACTACCGCTACCTGGACGATCTCCACACCAAGGGCGTCGTCCGCATCTCCTCCAGCTCCCTGGGGGGCAAGATGGGTATTACCGCCTCCCAGATCCGTCAGGATTTGAGCTGCTTCGGCGAGTTCGGCCAGCAGGGCTACGGCTACAATGTGGAGGAGCTTCGGGCCGAGATCGGCCATATCCTGGGGGTGGACAACAACCACCACATTATTGTTGTAGGGGCCGGCAACCTGGGCCACGCCCTGATGCAAAACTTCCGGTTCTCTGACATCGGCTTCAAGCTGGACGCCGCATTCGATGTCTCCCCCGCCCTCATCGGCACGGAGGTGGCCGGCGTGCCGGTGCTGGATCTGGCGGAGTTGGAGCGCTTCGCCTCCACCCAGAAGCCCGATGTGGCGGTGCTCACTGTGCCCCGATCCGTGGCCCAGTCCGTGGCGGATCAGCTCATCGTCCTGGGTATCCGGGGCTTTTGGAACTTCACCAACGTGGAGCTGTCCAGCGCTGTGGAGGGCGTCCAGTTCGAGGACGTCCACTTCTCCGACAGCCTGCTCACCCTCAGCTACCGCATCATGGAGCGGTAGAGCGCAAAGGAGCCGCTATGAAACGAGCCCTCACCACCGCCGGCTTTGCCCTGGCTCTTCTGCTGTGCCTGGGCGCCGCTCTGGCCGCCGGCGGGGACGCCGGGGACCCGCTGATCTCCCTGTCCTATTTGACAGAGCAGTTCTCCAAGACCTTTGACGCGGCTGTGGACGCCCGCCTGGACGCCGCCGGGGATGCTCTCCGGGAGAGCGTCCGGCAGTCCGCCGCCTTCTCTTCCGCCGCCGGAGGGCGGGAGGTTCTTCTGAACACCGGCGATGCTCTCTCCGGCGAAACAGGGCTGACCCTTATTCCCCTGGCCGGGGATCTGCGGCTTTGCCTGGAGGCCGGCGCGCTGGTGGACGCCACCGCCGGAGCGGAAGCGCCGGACGGCTCCCTCCTCTCCCCCTGGCGCCGGTACATCGCGGCGGAGGATACCCGGCTCACTCTGACAGCGGAGGGGCCCACGGCGGTCCTCTCTGTCCAAGGGGACGCCTCCCTCCTCCGGTCCGCCTCCACCCCGGACTACCACGCCATCGCCTCCGCCCTGCGGGAGCTGGGGCTCTTCCGGGGCACCGGCTCCGGGGTGGCCGGAGGCTTCGACCTGCACCTGGCCCCCACCCGGGCGGAGGGGCTTGTGATGTTCATCCGCCTGCTGGGGGAGGAGGACGCAGCTTTGAGCTGTACCTACAGCCACCCCTTCCAGGATGTCCCCGCCTGGCTGAACCAGTACGCCGCCTGGGCCTGGGAGAAGGGCTACACCAATGGCGCGGCTCCCGGCCGCTTTGCCCCCAACGCACCTATCTCCGCTCTGGAGTACGTGGAATTTCTCCTCCGGGCCATGGGGTACAGCCGGGCCGGGGTTGACAACTACACCACGTCTCTGGACAGAGCCGTGGACTGCGGGGCTCTTCGGGAGGGGGAGCGGGCGCTGCTGGAGGCGGCGCCCTTCCGCCGGGCCCACGCGGCCTACCTCTCCTACTACAGCCTGGAAGTCCCTCTGGAGGGCGGGGAGACGCTGGCCCAGCACCTGGAGGAACAGGGCCTCTTCACCCGGGAGGCGCTGACCGGAGCCGGCACACTGATAAATTCCCCCCGCCTCCCCTAGCACCCCTTTCCCCGTTCCGCATATGATGAACTGAGGCGTTTCCAACGCCCTTCATCTCATAGGAGGTATTTGTCTTATGTGGAACAACAACGGTTTTGGCGGTGGCTGCTGCTGGATCATCATCCTCATCATCATCCTGTGCTGCTGCTGCGGCGGCGGGAACGGGTGCGGCAACACCTGCGGCTGCTGCTGCAGCGGCGGGAACTGCGGCGGCGGCAGCTGCGGCTGTGGCTGCGGGTGCGGCTGCAATAACAACTGCTGCTGCAACAACAACTGCGGCTGCGGCTGCGGGTGCAACGACAACTGCAGCCCCTGCTGCTAAGCCTTTTTCCAGCACATAGCCAACCCCCGGGCCAGACGGCCCGGGGGCTCTCTTCTCCCCGCCCTCCCGGTTTCACCAAATCTTTCCGCCGGGGCCCGGAAAATTTCTACACCTCTCCGCCGAAGTTCTACTTGACAGCCTGTCCCCGCCGATGTACTATATATACGTTCGATTTCGAAGGATAATACAATATCTTGTGCCTCAATCAGGGACCATTCTACTATTTACGTAAGAGACGCAACGGGAGGAAAAGGAAAACGATGAGCATTGAGAAGCTGAAAAAGCGGGACGGGCGGCTGGTGTCCTTCGACAAGGAGAAGATCGCGGAGGCCATCAACAAGGCGTTTATCGCCACCTACAAGCCGGGCCAGGAGGCCACGGCGGAGCGGCTGGCGGACGAGGTTGTCTCCATCCTGGAGGTGGAGGGCGGCGCGAGCCCCGATGTGGAGCACATCCAGGATGTGGTGGAGCGGGTGCTGATGGACGACGGCTACGTCCAGACCGCCAAAGCCTACATCCTGTACCGCAGCGAGCGTAGCCGGGTGCGGGAGATGAACACGCGGCTGATGAAGGTCTACGAGGACATCACCTTCTCCGACGCGGTGGACTCCGACGTCAAGCGGGAGAACGCCAATATCAACGGCGACACCGCCATGGGCTCCATGCTCAAGTACGGCTCCGAGGGGGCCAAGCAGTTCTACCAGATGTTCGTCCTCAAGCCCGAGCACGCCAGGGCCCACCAGGAGGGAGACATCCATATCCACGACCTGGACTTCTACACCCTGACCACCACCTGTTGCCAAATCGACATCAAGAAGCTCTTCAAGGGCGGCTTTTCCACCGGCCACGGCTACCTGCGGGAGCCCAACGACATCGCCTCCTACGCCGCCCTGGCCTGCATCGCCATCCAGTCCAACCAGAACGACCAGCACGGCGGACAGGCTATCGTCAACTTTGACTACGGCATGGCCGACGGCGTCAAAAAGACCTTCCGCCGGTACTACTCCCGGAATCTGGCCAAGGCTCTGATGCTCTGGCACGAGATGGAGGATCCGGAGGACGCGCTAAAGGCCCTGCGGAAGGATATCGAGGCGGAAACCGGCCTCTATCCCCGGCTGGAGAACTGCCAGCCCTACCTGGACGCGGAGCTGCCCCGCCTGGTGGAGCGCTACGGCGACGAGGAGCGGATGAAAAAGGCCCAGTCCCTGGCGGTCCACTACGCCGAGAAGGAGACGGACCGGGCTACCTTCCAGGCGATGGAGGCTTTCATCCACAACCTGAACACCATGCACAGCCGGGCCGGCGCACAGACCCCCTTCTCCTCCATCAACTACGGCATGGACACCAGCCCCGAGGGCCGGATGGTCATGCGCAATCTGATGCTCACCACCGAGGAGGGCCTGGGCAACGGGGAGACCCCCATCTTCCCCATCCAGATCTTCCGGGTCAAGGAGGGGATCAACTACAACCCAGGAGAGCCCAACTACGACCTGTTCAAGCTGGCCTGCCGGTGCTCCGCCAAGCGCCTGTTCCCCAATTTCGCCTTTGTGGACGCGCCCTTTAACCTGCAATACTACGACCCCCAGCGGCCGGAGACGGAGATCGCCTACATGGGCTGCCGCACCCGGGTCATCAGCAACGTCTACGACACCGCCCGCCAGCAGTGCAACCAGCGGGGCAACCTGAGCTTTACCTCCATCAACCTCCCCCGGATCGCCATCAAGGCCAAGGGGGATCTGGACGTGTTCTTCGAGGAGCTGGATCGGAAGATGGACCTGTGCGTGGACCAGCTGCTGGAGCGGTTTGAGATCCAGGCCCGGAAGCGGGTGTACAACTACCCCTTCCTCATGGGCCAGGGGGTCTGGCTGGACAGCGAGAAGCTGGGCTGGACCGACGAGGTCCGGGAGGTTCTGAAGCACGGCACCCTGTCCGTGGGCTTCATCGGCCTGGCGGAGGCCCTGGTGGCCCTGACCGGGGAGCACCACGGCCAGAGCGAGCGGAGCCAGCGGCTGGGCCTGGAGATCATCGCCCGGATGCGGGCCCGGATGGACGAGGAGAGCGAGAAGCGGGGCTTGAACTTCTCCCTGCTGGCTACGCCGGCGGAGGGCCTGTCCGGCCGGTTCATTCGGATGGACAAGGAGCGGTTTGGGAATATCCCCGGCGTTACAGACCGGGATTATTATACGAATAGTTTTCACATTCCAGTGTACTACCCTGTCAGCGCCTTTGAGAAAATCAAGCTGGAGGCCCCGTACCACGCCCTGACCAACGCCGGGCACATCAGCTACATCGAGATGGACGGCGACCCGATGAAGAACCTGGACGCCTTTGAGAAGGTGGTCCGGTGCATGAAGGAGGCCGGCATCGGCTACGGCTCCGTGAACCATCCGGTGGACCGGGACCCCTGCTGCGGGTATACGGGGATCATCGACGACGAGTGTCCCGGCTGCGGCCGCCACGAGGACGACGGACGGGTGGGCTTTGAGCGCATCCGCCGGATCACCGGGTATCTGGTGGGCACCATGGACCGGTGGAACGACGCCAAAACGGCGGAGGAGTCTGAGCGGGTTAAGCACGGTATTTGAGCGGACAATCAAGCTGGAGCGGGGGCTGTGCCCCCGCTTGCGGCATATTAGAGGAGGCGTGAAAAGATGCGTATTTTCGGCCTGGTACAGGACTCCATCGTGGACGGCCCCGGCTTCCGGTTCTCCTGCTTTGTCCAGGGTTGTCCCCACCACTGCCCGGGGTGCCACAACCCGGAGAGTCATGACCCCCGGGGCGGAAAGGAAATGACCGTGGAGGAGGTGGAGGCGGAGCTGCTGAAAAATCCCCTCACCGACGGCCTGACCCTCTCGGGGGGAGAGCCCTTCGCCCAGGCGGAGGACTGTCTGAAGCTGGCGAAAACCGCCCATGCCCACGGGCTGAACGTGTGGAGCTACTCCGGCTGGACCTTCGAGCACCTCTGGGACGCGGGGACCGAGGCCCAGAGGGCCCTGCTGGCGGAGCTGGATGTGCTGGTGGACGGCCCCTTCCTGCTGGCGGAGCGGACCCTCTCCCTCCCCTGGCGGGGGAGCCGGAACCAGCGGGTCATCGACGTGCCCGCCTCCCTGGCCGCCGGAGCGGTGATCGTCCTTCCGGGCGGGGAGAGCCGTTAAGCGGACCGTTAAGAGAAACCGCCGGATCGTTAAAGCCCCATTAAGAGGGCCCCTCCCCATCTTGCGCTCCCCTCCCGGAGACGGTAAACTTGTCTCAGCAATTTTGGGAGGTACACCGCAATGCAAGTTTCACCGCTGTTCGTCTGTCTCATGGGGATGGGAGTTACCTTTATCGGGCTGACCTGCCTCATCTTCCTCACCCTTCTGCTGGGCAAGCTGGCCAAGGGGGGCGCGGCTCCCGCCGCAGCGGCCCCGTCCGCAGCGCCTGCGCCGACCGCCGGCGCCATTCCCAACCGGCAGGAGCTTATCGCCGCCGTGTCCGTGGCCCTGGCGGAGGATCTGGGAACCGACGTGTCCGGTATCCGCATTTTGTCCTTTAAAAAGATATCCTGACAAAGCGGCGCGGGAGCCCGGAAGGGGCTCCGCGCTGTTTTTCTACTGCCGCCGTTAAGATTTTAACGCCAGCTTAACGATTATTTATGGTATACTAGATACACGAATTCCAGCGGAGAGGGGGGAGCGCCATGCGCTGGCGGGACTGGGCGGTGACGGCGGGGCTGCTGCTGCTGGGCTACGGGGTGTGCAGCGCGCTGCTGCCCTTTGACCAGAGCGGCGGGTTTGCCGCCATGATCTTTGTACTGATGGTGGTGCTCATCGCCCGGCTGACGGAGGGCTACGCCTGCGGGGTGGCGGCGTCCTTTGTGGGGGTCATCTGCGTCAACTATGTGTTCACCTACCCCTACTGGCAGCTGGACTTCACCATCTCCGGCTACCCGCTGACCTTTTTGTCCATGCTCTCCGTGTCCCTCATCGTCAGCGCCCTCACCAGCCAGATCAAGCACCAGGAGCAGCTGCGGGTGGAGACGGACCGTGAGGCCATGCGGGCCAACCTCCTGCGGGCGGTGAGCCACGACCTGCGCACCCCCCTGACCAGCATTGTGGGCTCCGCCTCCGCCATTCTGGAGAACGACGCCCTGCTCACCCCCCAGCAGAAGACCGCCCTTCTGCGCAGCGTCCGGGACGAGGCCCAGTGGCTCATCCGCATGGTGGAAAACCTGCTGTCCATCACCCGCATGGGGGACGGGGACGCCCATATCCACAAGGAGCTGGAGGCGGCGGAGGAGGTCTTGGCCAGCGTAGCCGCGAAATTCCAGAAGCGCTTCGGCGGCGTCCGGCTGGTGCTCACCGCCCCCCAGGAGCCCCTGTTCGTCCCCATGGACGCCATTCTCGTTGAACAGGTGCTGCTCAACCTCCTGGAAAACGCGGCCTACCACGGGAAGAGCACCTGCATCCGCCTGTCGGCGGAGCGGCGGGAGGGGGACGCGGTGTTCACTATCCGGGACAACGGCTGCGGCATCGCCCCGGAGCTGCTGCCGAACCTCTTCTCCCCCAGCCGCCAGGGCCAGACCCACACCTCCGACGGCCGCAGGAACATGGGCATCGGCCTGTCGGTGTGCAGCTCCATCGTCCGGGCCCACGGCGGAGCCCTGGCCGCTGCCAACGCCCGGGAGGGCGGCGCCGTCTTTTACTTCACCCTGCCCACGGATCAACCGTCAACGGAGGAACCCGCCCTATGAAAATCAAGGATAAAATCCTCATCGTGGAGGATGAGGCCAATATCAGCGGCTTTATCGCCGCCATTCTCGCCGCCAACGGCTACGACACCATGACCGCCGGCACCGGCAGCGAAGCGATCTCCATGATCACCTCCCACTGCCCGGATCTGATCCTGCTGGATCTGGGCCTGCCGGATATGGACGGAGGCGGCATCCTGCAATTTGTCCGGGAGTGGTCCACCTGCCCCATCATCGTTGTCTCCGCCCGGAACCACGAGCGGGACAAGGTGGAGGCCCTGGACGCCGGGGCGGACGACTATATCGTCAAGCCCTTCGGCACCTCGGAGCTCCTGGCCCGCATCCGCACCGCCATCCGCCATACCCGCACCCACCTGCCCAACGGGGAGATCGCCCAGTCCGGGCAGTTCCGGGCCAGGGGGCTGGCCATCGATTACGACAAGCATCAGGTCCTGGTGGACGGAGAGAACGTGCATCTGACGCAGAACGAGTACAAGCTGGTTTCTCTGCTGGGGAAGTACGCCGGCCGGGTGCTGACCTATGACTTCATCATCCGCCAGCTCTGGGGCCCCAAGGCCAAGAACGACAACCAGATTCTCCGGGTGAATATGGCGAACATCCGCCGGAAGATCGAGAAAAACCCCGCCCAGCCGGAGTATATCTTCACCGAAATCGGCGTGGGCTACCGGATGATTGACCCGGATTGAGGCGGAGCTGCTGTTCATAAGCTGTTCACAGAAAATTAGCACTCTTGTAACGAGAGTGCTAATTTTCCTCTTTACATTGCCTGCGGACGGGTGTATCATAACAGGTGAAAGGAACGCGGGCTCCATGCCCATCCCGGGCATACTAGCCCCAAAGGAGGCTTTATCATGGATTTTGAAAAATACACCCAAAACGCCCAGCAGGCTGTGGCCAGCAGTCAGAGCATCGCCATTGAAAACGGCCAGCAGCAGCTGGAGGGCGAGCATCTGCACCTGGCCCTTCTGGGCCAACGAGAGGGACTGGTGCCCCGGCTGCTGACCTATATGGGCCTGGACGTGGAGGTCCTGGCCCGGGAGGTCCAGGGGGCGATCGACCGCCTGCCCAAGGTCTCCGGCGGCGGGGCGGACCAGCTCTACGCCAGCCGGCGCTTCTCCCAGCTCCTCGCCTCGGCGGAGCGGATCGCCGGACAGTTCAAGGACGAGTACGTCTCTGTGGAGCACCTGTACCTGGCCCTGGCAGAGGAGTCCGGCACCCCCAGCGCCCGGCTCTTCCGGCAGTACGGCATCGACAAGGAGAAGCTTCTCCAGGCCCTCACCAAGGTCCGAGGCAGCCAGCGGGTCACCAGCCAGAACCCGGAGGAGAGCTACGAGGCCCTGTCCAAGTACGGCAGGGACCTGGTGGAAATGGCCCGGCAGGGGAAGCTGGACCCGGTCATCGGCCGGGACGCGGAGATCCGCCACACCATCCAGATCCTCAGCCGCAAAACCAAGAACAACCCGGTCCTCATCGGCGAGCCCGGCGTGGGCAAGACCGCCGTGGTGGAAGGTCTGGCCCAGCGGATCCTCAACGGCGACGTGCCCGAGGGGCTCAAGGACAAGACCATCTTCGCCCTGGACATGGGCGCCCTCATCGCCGGGGCCAAGTACCGGGGGGAGTTCGAGGAGCGGCTGAAGGCCGTCCTGAACGAGGTGGAGCAGAGCGAGGGCCGGATTCTGCTCTTCATCGACGAGCTCCACAACATTGTGGGCGCGGGCCGCACCGAGGGCAGCATGGACGCAGGCAATCTCCTCAAGCCCAAGCTGGCGAGAGGCGAGCTCCACTGCATCGGGGCCACCACCCTGGACGAGTACCGAAAGTATATCGAGAAGGACGCCGCCCTGGAGCGCCGGTTCCAGAAGGTGCTCATCGGCCAGCCCACGGTGGAGGACACGGTATCCATCCTCCGGGGCCTCAAGGAGCGGTTTGAGATCCACCACGGCGTGCGCATCACCGACAGCGCCCTGATCGCCTGCGCCACCCTCTCCGACCGGTATATTTCCGACCGGTTCCTGCCGGACAAGGCCATTGATCTGATGGACGAGGCCGCCAGCAAGATCCGCATGGAGATCGACAGCCTGCCCGCCGAGCTGGACGAGATCGAGCGGAAGATCATGCAGCTGGAGATCGAGAAGCAGGCCCTGGGCAAGGAGGAGGACAACGGGAGCAAAAACCGTCTGGCCCACATCGACGGGGAGCTGGCGGAGCTCAAGAGCAAAAACGACGCCATGCGGGCCCAGTGGGAGACAGAGAAGCAGTCCATCGCCGGGGTCAAGCGCGTCAAGCAGGAGATCGAGGACACCCGCCATCAAATGGAGGAGGCGGAGCGGAGCTACGACCTGGAGAAGATGGCCAAGCTCAAATATGAAACCCTGCCCCGGCTGGAGCGGCAGCTGGAGGAGGAGCGGGCCCGGGTGGACAGCCGGAAGGACGACCAGCTGCTCAAGGAGGAGGTCACAGAGGAGGAGATCGCCGCTGTGGTCAGCAAGTGGACCGGCATTCCTGTCAGCAAGCTGGTGGAGAGCGAGAAGGAAAAGCTCCTGCGGCTCCCGGAGATTCTCCACCGCCGGGTCATCGGCCAGGACGAAGCCGTCACCGCCGTCAGCGAGGCCATTCTCCGGGGCCGGGCGGGGCTCAAGGACGCGAACCGGCCTATTGGATCCTTTATTTTCCTGGGTCCCACCGGCGTGGGCAAAACGGAGCTGGCCAAGACTCTGGCCCAGTCCCTCTTTGACGACGAGCGGAACATGGTCCGCATCGATATGTCAGAGTATATGGAGAAGCACGCGGTCAGCCGCCTGGTGGGCGCGCCTCCGGGCTATGTGGGCTATGACGAGGGGGGGCAGCTCACCGAAGCCGTCCGGCGCAAGCCCTACTCCGTGGTGCTCTTCGACGAAATCGAGAAAGCCCATCCGGACGTGTTCAATATCCTCCTCCAGCTGCTGGACGACGGACGGCTGACGGACAACCAGGGCCGGACGGTGGACTTCAAGAACACCATTATCATCATGACCAGCAACATCGGCTCCGCCTACCTCACGGAGAATATCCATCAGGACGGATCCATCGCCCCCGATGTGAAGGAGCGGGTCCGCAATGAGCTGAACCAGTATTTCCGCCCGGAGTTCATCAACCGGGTGGACGATATCGTGGTATTCTCCCCTCTGACGGAGGCTCAGATCGGCGGCATCATCGATATCGCCATGGAGTCCATTCTCCGGCGCCTGCGGGACCGGGACATCACCCTGGAGCTGACGGCGGAGGCCAGAGCGTTTATTGCCCAGGCCGGCTACTCCCCCGCCTTCGGCGCGAGGCCCGTGAAGCGCTACCTGCAAAAGCACGTGGAAACGGGGCTGGCGGCTATGCTCATCCGGGGCGATCTCTCCGACGGCCAGCGGGTTCGGGTGGACGCAGGAGAGGAGGGGCTGGCCTTCCAGGTGGAGGAGCCGGTTCTTCTGTAACGGCGCGGGAAGGAAAGCTGCGCCACAACACCTGATACGTTCGGATGCCAACTAAAATTCACACACAGGCTGGGTAGGGATGAAAAAGGCTGCTCCCCTATCCAGTCTGTGTATTGTTTTTTCATTTAGGAAGTGGTAAAATAAAGAAATCAGGGGCGATCCACCGATGCCCGCAGTATAGAAAGGAGCTTTCCTGATGAATAATTTACAGCTTCTGTCCCGCCAGCAGCCGGGGCAGGTCTCCATCGACAATTTTCAGGAGCTGAAAGCAGCCCTCACCAATGCGCTGGCCCGCTATCAAGGCGTGGTATACACAGATTCCATGCTCGCCGAGGCCAAGGCGGACAAGAAGGAACTTTCTCGCCTCCGGACGGACATCAGGAACCGCCGCTTGGAGATCAAAAAGGCGTACCTGGCTCCCTACGAGGAGTTTGACGCCCAGGTCAAGGAGCTGTTGGCCATGGTGGACGCACCGCTGGATGAGATCAAATCCTTTGTTTCCAAGATGGAGGACCGGGAGAAGGAGGCCAAGCGCCAGGAGATCGAGGCGTATTTCCTCCGGAAAAGCAGCCCGCTGGGGGCGCTGGCCAGACAGGTGCTGAACAGCCCAGCGTTCTTTGACGCGAAGTGGCTGAATAAGTCCACCACCGCCAAAACCTGGCAGGCCGCTGTAGACGAAAAAATCTACAAGGCCGCCTGGGATCTGGACAGTATCCAGGCCACCGCCGGACGCCACATTGAGGCCGTCACCGCCAAATATCTAGAGACTCTCTCGACAGAGGACCTTGCCGCCTACCGGTGCCAGCTGTCGGCGGTATCCGGTCCTGAAGTTTTCGCCGCGCCGGTTTCCAGGGACCACCGCGCCGGAGTCTTGACTGTGCGTCTCACCGGCGGCGTGGAGGAGCTGGCCCAGGCCGTGGAGATGCTGTCCATGCTTGGCGTGGACTGTGAGGTTCTGGAGGACGACCGTCCCCAGCCCATGCCGGAGCGGACCGTGCCAGACTTCAACTCCTTTGTCTGCTTCGACCTGGAGACCAGCGGCACCTATGGAGCCGCCAACGGCGACGCTCCCGCCGAGATCACGGAGATCGGCGCGGTGCGGGTGGTCAATGGGGAGATTACGGAGACCTTCTCCCAGCTGGTGAATCCGGGGCGGAAGATCCTCCCGCGCATCGTCCGCATCACCCATATCACCGACGAGATGGTGGCGGACCAGCCGGGGCCGGAGGAGGCCATCCGCCGCTTTGCAGAGTTTGCGGGGGACAGCGTCCTGGTGGGACACAACATCAAGCAGTCTGACCTCCACTACATTGATACCGCCGCCCGGCGGGCGGGGATCCGTCTGGAAAACGCCTTTTTTGACACTTGCCGCTTTGCCCGCACGCTGAGGGATGCCCAGGGCTGGAAGAGCTTGAAGCTGGAGTACCTATCCGAGGCTTTCGGCATCGCCCAGCCGGATGCCCATCGGGCCTGGTGCGACGCCCAGGCCAACGCCCTGCTGTACGAAAAGCTCCGGGAGCTGGCGGCCCGGTAGAAAGAACGGCCCCCTCTCCGCCCAGCCACAGGAGAATTGACAAAAACCGGTATTCTGGTATAATAAAGGAAAAATCCCCTCGCTGCTGACGGGGGAGAGGGAGGCGCGTATGTATCAGATCATCCGAATCACCGACCGGGAGGGCGTATCCAAGGCCGACACGGAGAGCCGGGAGCGGGTGGGCGTCATCGGCGACGCGAAGATGGAGGAAAACTGTGTGCTTTTCCACTGCCGCTACAACCGCCGGGGGGACCCCTGCGATAAATACATCCGCACCAGCCTGGTTCAGAACTGGCAGAAGGATAAGGTAACCGGGCGGATTACAGTGGAAACCCTCAACAGCGTGTACATCCTGGACCCGGTGAAAACGGCTCCAGAGAAGAAATAGACCGCACTGAAGCCCAGGGGCAGGGGCAATTCCCGGTAAATTTCCGCTCCCTAATCCTAATCTGTTCTGTCAGGCCGCTATCGCCTATGAAATAGGATCTGAAGCAGCAGATTAAATGCAGAAAAGGTTTTCAACCTTTTCTGCATTATTTTTACTCAAACGAGGGTAGAAATGGCTGAAAAGGGTGATTAAGGTGAGGGCTTTGACGCTGGACGACCGCAGGAAAGTTGAAATGACGTGGGGGAGAACGCCTCCGCGATCAAGATTGCCGCAGAGGGCGGTATCCGTAAGACAATCGCAAGAAGAATCAATAAATGGCAGACTGTCAGGCAGAATGGGAAAAAGCAGATGCACCAGTCTAATATAGCGGAGCATCTGCGTTGTTATCGCTTTATACTATCCCGCGCGGATGTATCAAGCAGTTGTCTACAAGCTTTCAAGTGTGCATGCCCTTTTCATATCTTACTCTCGAACAAGACCAAATGCGTTTGCCAAGGAATAAAATACTTGGTTTATGGAATCCTGTAAAGAATGTTCTTCTGCACCTATACTTTCTAGCGAATTGACAACATTTCTTTCCATCGTATAGGATGTATTCCAGCCAGTATCAGTAATGTAACCCTTTGCATTTCATAAGGTCGCCGAAACATGCCAAGGCTTCCTAAATTTCCAACACCCTCATTCGCCAAAATAAGGGATATGCGTTCCCGCTTAAAATCTCTAATTTTATCTTGAAGTCCATTTGCCTGCATCCCAATGATAACGCGGCAATCTCTTTCATAAATTTAACTTTTTGTTTGTCTTGTAGTTTTCCTCCCACAGCTTTCTTGTACCAGCAGGAAACATAGTCCAGATTTCCGGCATTCTTCCATCCGGGAAAAATGGCGTTTACATCGTCCTTCTGCCCGGCGCCCATCATCCGTGCGCTAACAAAGGGCGGATTGCCTATAATGTAGTCCAACTCATGCTTGGGGATCACGTCCGTCCACTCCATCTGCAGGGCGTTCCCTTCCACGATGTTGGCATAGGATTTCAGCGGTAGAAAATCCTATGCCGTGTGTACCACGTCCTCGGTTTCCTTCATCATCTGACTTTCAGCGATCCACAGCGCCGACTTTGCCACGATTACGGCAAAGTCTTTGATTTCGATACCGTAAAACTGGCTGATGGAGACTTGAACCGGGTTGCCGATGTCCAGCATGATTTGTTTCTTATGGAAAAGGGAGATAGTTTCGTTTTCCAGCCGCCGGAGGGAGATGTAAGTTTCCGTCAGGAAGTTGCAGACGATAATTCAGCGGGGAACCTGGTTATAGGGCAGATGCCCGGCATACCTTCTATCCTGCTGATAGGGGGGCTGCTTGTACCCTCTCCGCAGGTCAATGTCCCGGCCCTTCTGATCGGCGGATTCGATATAGCCGTCAATAAAACTGGTATGGTCCAGCTTCACCGGGACTTCAAAGGCAATAGCGGTAGAGCCGTCAACGCCGAAAACCTTCGTCAGCAGTTCAATCCAAAACCGCTGTGTCTCCTGCTTCTCATCGCCCCGGCCTTTCCAATCCGCCGCAAACCGGACGCCCGGCGGAGTTATGCTCCACCGAAAACGGAGTCAACACAACTTCGCTGCCCGATCTGCGAACAGCAACGGCGCTTTTTCCTTTGGAAACATCAATGCTGACAGCGGTGATCGGTTCATAATTCATTTGCAAGCCTCCCGAATCAAAAATGGTTTCAACCTGCGCAAATCGAACGCCGCAATGGGGGGGCGGCTGACAGTTTGCCGCTGCCAATCTTGTTATGCCGGCATCACATTCCGCTTCAAGCTGGTATAGGCCAGCAAAATATAGATTGCATAAATCAGGAAGAAAATCCCCAGCGAGATTGTCACAATGGCCAAAGGACTGCTCATTCCCACCATCACCCCCGGTTCGGGGGCATGAGACAAGTTAAGGATAAAGGGTACGCCAATCAGCACAGGGGGCACGGCGGGCAGGGCGTAGTAGA
>JAAWUC010000068.1 GCA_022804995.1 Oscillospiraceae bacterium | reverse complement strand
AGGATGGTCATCCGCCGGTCCTTCTCGTTCTCCATGGTCCGGGCGCCCATGACGGCGGGCACCGTACAGCCGAAGCCCATGAGCATGGGGATAAACGCCTTCCCTGAGAGGCCGAAGTGCCGCAGGGTCCGGTCCATGACGAAGGCCGCTCTGGCCATGTAGCCGCTGTCCTCCAGCATGGAGAGAAACAGGAACAGCAGGGCGATCATGGGCAGGAAGGTGATCACGCCGCCCACCCCGGCGATGACGCCGTCCACCAGCAGGCCGGTCAGCCAGCCCGGGGCTCCGGCGGCCCCCAGCCACCCGGACACGCCGGGGCAGAGGACCTCCTCCACAAACCAGGCGATTCCGTCGGAGAGCCAGGCCCCCGGGCCGCTGAAGGTGGCGAGAAACACCAGCAGCATCATGGACAGGAACAGGGGGATGGCCAGGTATTTGTGGGTGGCCACAGCGTCGATGCGCTCGGTGAGGGAGGGCCGGCCCTCCCGGCTTTTTCTCTGGACCGAGGCCCGGACCACCCGCTCCACAAACCGGTACCGGCTGTCCGCCAGCAGGGTCTCCCGGTCCCCCAGGGGGCTGGAGGCCTCGTACTCGGCGGCGATCTGGTCCACACGGCGCAGGGTGGTTTCACCCAGGCCCAGGTCCTTTGCCGCCTCCTCGTCCCCCTCCAGGAGCTTGATAGCCGCCCAGTGGGCAGGGATGTGCCGATCATAGGCCCGGTCGTGGATAATCGCGCCGATGCGGTGGTGGATGGCGTGGGTGAAGTCGTCGTAGAGGTCGTCGGGCTCCACGGTGAGGCCCGTATGCATCTGCCGGTGGGCCTCCTCCACCAGCTTCTCCAGGTTCTGCCCGTCCCGGGCGGAGATGGGCACCACCGGCACCCCCAGGTGGGCGGAGAGCCGGCCGCAGTCGATGATGTCCCCCCGCTTCTCCACCTCGTCCATGAAGTTCACCGCCAGTACCATGGGCCGCTCCAGCTCCAGCAGCTGCATGGTCAGGTACAGGTTCCGCTCCAGATTGGTGGCGTCTACGATGTCGATAATGGCGTCGGGCTGCTCGCCGATGATGAACCGCCGGGCCACCAGCTCCTCTATGGAGTAGGGGGACAGGGAGTAGATGCCGGGCAGGTCCACCACTGTGAAGCTCAGATCCCCCAGTTTGGCGGCGCCCTCCTTTTTCTCTACGGTGACGCCGGGCCAGTTGCCCACGTACTGGTTGGAGCCGGTGAGGGCGTTGAAGAGGGTGGTTTTCCCGCAGTTGGGGTTGCCCACCAGGGCCACCTTCCATTGGCGCTTGTCGTGGGCGCTGGGGTCGTACTGCCGGGGGTGCTGGCGCTGCTCGTGCTGGTGGGCCCGGTGCATAGCCTCCAGATCCTTGGGGTCTGAACAGCCCATTGCGCAGCGGGTGCAGTCTCCATGGCACTCCGCCCCCAGGTGATAGGCCGTCTCCGGCACGCTGTCCGCCGCCGCCCGGCCCCCGGCGGGGAGGACCTGGATCTGAGCGGCATCAGCCTTCCGCAGGCTCAGCTCATAGCCCCGGAGCTGGACCTCCATGGGGTCGCCCAGGGGGGCGGTTTTGATCAACTTCACCACAGTCCCCGGGGTGAGGCCCATGTCGATGAGCCGTCGCTTGACGGCGCCCCGCTGGTTGCCCACCTGCCGGATGACGCAGCTCCCCCCCACCGCCAGCTGGTCGAGGGTCTGGAGCTCCCTGTTTTCTTGCGCATTCATCGGATCGCGCTCCTCTCTTTTTCAAGTTCAATATAAAGTTAGTTTATTCTAACTATCGCGTTTTGTCAAGCCCCTTTGGCGATTTCTTTTCCAGCATTTACGCCTTGCTCTTTTGAGGGTCTGTCCGGTACAATGGGGATCAGCTTCCGGGAGGGCCGCCCGCCCTCCCGACCGGAGGACTACGCCCTGGAAAGGACAACCCGATGGGACGAGTACATACGATTTTTTTCGCCATTACGCTGCTGCTTCTGCTGACCCTCACCGCCGCCGGAGCGGATGAAAACGCCGTGCGCGTCACACTGGACGGCGCGCTTCTGGAGACGGTGGACGCCTTCACGGAGGACGGGACCACCCTGGTTCCCCTCCGCGCCCTGGCGGAGGCCCTGGGGCTGACGGTCCACTGGGACCCGGCCACCCGTACTGCCGTACTCACCAGCCCCGGGCGGGAGCCTCAGATGCCGGCGCCGCCGGTGGACGCGCTGGTGGTGCTGGACCCGGGCCACGGCGGCGGGAGCACCGGCGCTTCCTACGGCGGGGTGAACGAAAAGGACCTGAATCTTTCCATCTCCCTGCTGGCGCGGGAGCTGCTGGAGGAGGCGGGGGCCCGGGTGGTGATGACCCGGGAGGACGACCGGGACATGGGTCTTCGCGACCGGGCTGAACTGGCCAACCGCCTGGACGCGGATCTGTTTGTCAGCGTCCACTGCAACGCCAGCACCACCAACGCCGGGGCCATGGGTATTTACACCGCCGCCTATCAGGAGGAGACGGAGGGCTGGGCGCTGGCGGAGGCGCTGCGGGGAGCCATGATAGCCGAGACCGGGGCTGGGGACATGGGCACCGAGGCCCGGCCCAACCTGGCGGTGCTCCGTGGGGCCCGGATGCCCGCGGCTCTGGTGGAGTGCGGCTACATGTCCACAGGGGAGGAGCTGGCGCTGCTGGCGGATCCGGACTACCAGGCTCTGGTTGCCCGGGGCATTGCCGGGGGCGTGCTGGCGCATCTGGAGGAGGCCGCATAGGCGGGGGGAGGGACGGCGTGCCGTCCCTCCCTTTTTTTGCGTGGACCGGCGGCGCTTCCGCAAAATTCTCCGGAGAGGTTCCCAAGGGGCCGGAAATATGGTAGAATGGGAAAAAACCATCGGATTGGCGGGGTGCGCTATGGAAAAAGAGATTCCCCTTTATCAGATGATCTACAACAAGCTGGTCAACCGTATTCTTTTGGGCCTGTACCCCAAGGGGTACAGGCTGTCCTCCGTGGAAAAGATCCGGGAGCGCTTCGGCGTGGGCTACACCAGCATCCGGCGGGCCCTGCGCCTGCTGCACCAGGAGGGATTCATCCGCCTGGAGGAGCGACGGAGGCCCGTGGTGATCTTCGACGCGGAGGAGCCGAGAGGACAGGCGCTGCGGCAGCGGGTGTTCCTCTCCCGCCGCCAGGCCCACCTGGACTGCTACCGGGCGATCCCCTGCCTGATCCCCGGACTGGCGGTCATGGGGGCGCGGCGGTGCGGCCCCAGAACGCTGGAGGCGCTGGAGGTGCTGTGCAGCCAGCCGGAGGAGCTCCTCACCTGCCGCGCCGATCTGTTCACCCTGGCCTATGCCTGGCTGGCCCTGGTGGTGCGGCAGGCGGACAGCGCCCTGGCTGACGACCTGTTTCTCCAGATTCGCGGCTTTGACGATCTGCGCTTCCTCCTCATGCCCCGGGAGGAGCTGGTTCCGGGGGAGGCGGAGGCGGCGCTGCTCATCCTGCGCCACTGGACGGACCTGCTGCGCCGGGAGCAATGGGACGATCTGCACACCCTGGTGTCCGTTTTCTGCTGGCGGGCGGTGGGCGATCTGGAGCGGTCCTTCGCCGCCCTGGACGGCGGGGAGGCTGTCCGCCCGGTGGAATTCCGCTGGTATGTGCGCCAACTGCCCGCGCCGCTGTATCAGAAGATCGCCTGGGATCTGCTGCGCACCGCCTATCTGGAGGGGATGGAGCCGGGAACCTGCTTCCCCTCGGAGGCGGCGCTGATGGAGCGCTACGGCGTAGCCGTTGTCACGGTCCGGGGGGCCCTGGCCCTGCTCAACAGCCTGGGGGCGGCGCAGACGGTGAACGGCGTGGGCACCCTTCTGACCGGGGCGCCCGCCAGAGGGGAGATTGGGGACTTCCTGCGGGAGAGCCGGGAGAGCCTGGAGATTCTAACCGGATGCGGTCAGGCGCTGGCGGCGGTGGCCGCGCCCCGCCTCTCCTGGGGGGAGCGGGAGGCCCTGAGGGCTGGGGCCGTGGACTACCGCTGCCGCCCGGGACTGTTGCTGTGGCTTCTGCGGCGGCTGGCGGAGGCGGTCCGGAGCCAGGCCCTGGAGAAGGTCCTGGAGCAGCTGGAGGTGCGCTGTATTTTCGGCCTGTATCTGCGGGGCCTGCCGGGCAGTCCGGAGCAGCGGCAGTATGCGGAGGACCTGTTCCGCCGGGCTTCCGACTGTCTGGCATTCCTGGAGGCGGGGGACGCGGACGCGTTTGCCCGCCGGTTCGGCCAGCTGTGCCGGGAGGCCTGGGAGGGCGCACGGGAACGGCTGACGCCGGAGGAGAACTGAATCCTGCATCAAAAAAAGCCCCGCCTGGCGCGATGGATGCGCCGGGCGGGGCCTTTATCAATCTTGCAGAAGCGGATTACGCCTGCCCCTGACCGGCCTTGCGGCGCTCGGACAGCTCGGCGCGGATAGCGGGCATCTTCTTCTCATACCGGCTGAATACCAGCATGATGCAGAAGACGATGGCGAATACGGTGAAGGGCACGAAGATAGCCGTGTTGAACAGGCCGCTGCGCACGGCTTCGGTCTGGGTCAGGGCCTCGGCGTTGTAGCCCACGGCGTCCAGCATGAAGCCCAGCAGGGCCACGCCCACGCCGCCGCCCAGCTTGTTGCCGAAGCTGTTGGCGGACATGACCAGCGCGTCGTTGCGCTTGCCGTGGAGCCACTCGCCGTAGTCGA
Organism: Oscillospiraceae bacterium; assembly: GCA_022804995.1. GTDB lineage: Bacteria > Bacillota > Clostridia > Oscillospirales > Oscillospiraceae > Pelethomonas. The sequence continues at coordinate 9,859 of JAAWUC010000068.1, read as the reverse complement.
TGCTGTCCATCAGGGACGGCACCAGCAGGGAGGAGAACAGCCCCAGACCAAAACCGGACACCAGCAGGCAGACCAGGTACAGCGGGAAAATGGAGTCCCGTGTCACCAGGCGGACCACCAGACAGCAGATGGCAATGCCCACGCCCATGGCGCAGCTCTTGGCCTTGCCCAGCTTTTTGGCGAACACCTTCAGCAGGACGATGGCGAAGAAGCTGGAGACCATGCTGCACAGTGTGGCAAGACCCACCAGATCGGGCTTCTCAATGTAGAACTTCACGTAGTACACCACAATGCCCTGGGTGATGGAGGAGGAGGTGTAGTAGAGCATGGTGCTGGCGGCCAGCCAGCGCCACAGGGGGTTCCTGAGGATATACCCCAGGGACCGGAACATCTCCCCGGCGGCGGATTTCCCGGCGGCCCTGACCGGCCTGGACTCCTGCCGGTCGAAGCCCTTGGTCAGGCGGAACACGCCCAGATAGCACAGCGCCTGCACCAGACCATAGACGCCCACCGTCACCGCGAAGCCCACCCGCTCGCTGCCGGTGGAGGCGGCGATGGCCTCCACAATCTTCAGCGTGGAGGAGGAGATGATGATGGCGGCGAACATGGAGATGAACGCCCGGCTCTGGTTGAGGCCCACCCGCTCGATGGGGTCGTCGGTAATGCGGGAGATCAGGGAGGTGTAGGAGATGCCCGTGGCCGTGTACAGCATCCCCTGGCCGATGTAGGTGACGTAGGCCCAGACCAGCTTGCCCGTATTGCTCAGGTTGGGGGCGAAGAAGGTCAGGAACAGGAAGATTCCTCCGGGGATGGCGCACCGAAGCAGCCAGGGGCGGCACTTGCCGTGCCTGCTGTCGGTGTTGTCGATGATCATGCCCATCATGGGGTCGTTGATGGCGTCCCACACCCGGGCGATCAGCATGAGGGTGCCAGCGGCCTTGCCGGAGATGCCCATGACGTTGGTGTAGAAGTACAGCAGGTACATGTTCAGCGTCAGCACGCTCAGCTGCTGGCCGAACTCCCCGATGCCGTAGAACATGGTCAGCTTCCGGGGCAGCGTGCTGGCCGGCCGTTCTTTCTTTTCTCTCATGGTTGGCGGTTTCTCTCCTTTCCACACAGCGAGGGCTTACTTCTCTTCTTTTCTGCGGCGGTAGATGACCCGGCAGGCGCAGTCCCCGTTGGCCAGGCGCATGGGGTTCTCCATATCGTAGCCCATGGCCTCCGCCATGGCGAAGTCGCCCTCCATAGCCATGTCGCACAGCTTGGCGCACATCTCGTCGGACATGCCCATCTCCTGCCAGCCCTTCAGATGGGGGCAGAAGTGCATATCCATGGCGAAGCACTCCTCCGTGCACTCAATGACCTCCATGCCGAAGGCCTCCCGGCCCAATTCCGGCGTCATCTGTTTCCCCCACTCCCGCAGGTCCGTGGGGTCCTGGATGTGGGAGCGGAAGTTCTGGGCGTTCTGCCGGGCCAGCTGGCGGGAGGTGCACCGGTAGACCTCCTCGTAGGGGATCCCCCGCTTCTCGAACTCCACAGCGTTCAGGGCGCTCTTCCTGGCCGCCGCGGCCAGGGTGCGGCGGTAGAGCATCGCCTCTCTGCTCTCGGTAGGCCACTCGTTCTTGATCTTTGACATGATGTTTCCCCTTTCTATGTTCCTATTTTCATATGGCGCGCGCCTCCGGGGCGGGGCCGATATGTCCGTTGTGAACCGGCTGCGGCTGGATATCTGAATATTTGCAATCTAATTAGAATAGCTTTTATGGGATAAATTGCCAAAATATCCGTGTTTTCCTCTCCTTGCTTTACTATACTAGCATATCTTTCGACTTTTTGCAACCTTTATATGATAGGTTTTTTGCGATCGGGCTCTTTCACCCGTAACAGCCCCCGCCGGGGGCGCATAGGATAGAGAGGCCCGCCGAAGGAGGGCACTGTGAAATTGATATTTTTGCGTGGAGCGCCGGCTCTGCGTCTGGAAGGAGACCTGCCTCTCATGGAGGAAACAAGGACCCTGGACCGTCTGGCGGCGGGGCGGCGGGCTGTGGTGGCGGAGCTGACCGCGCCGGAGGACCAGCGCCGCCGGCTCCAGGAGCTGGGCTTTGTCCCTGGCGGCAGGGTGGAGGTTGTGCAGGAGAGCCCCTGGGGCGACCCGGTGGCCTACGCCGTGTGCGGCGCGGTCATCGCTCTGCGCCGGAGTGACGCCCGGCAGATCCTTGTGGCGGCGGACTGAAGCCCGCCTGCGGGATCGAAAAGGAGCGCCCGGAGACAGTCATTGTCTCCGGGCGCTCCTTTTGTCAAAATCCGCTTCCGCATTATCCGCCGCAGTCGCCCAGCCGGTAGCCGGTGAGGGCCTCGATGGTGTCCAGCAGCACCGGCAGATCCATGGGTTTGGTGAGATGGGCGTCAATGCCGCTCTCCCGGGATTTCCGCTGGTCGTCGGCCAGTACGTTGGCCGACAGCGCCACAATGGGGATGCGGGCCAGGATGGTGTCCGGGAGGGCGCGGATGGCGGCGGCGGACTGCCACCCATCCATCACGGGCATCTGCAAATCCATGATGATGAGATCGTAGTCTCCGGGCGCGGCCTGCTTCATCTTCTCCAGGGCCTCCAGGCCGTTCTCCGCCGGGTCGATGACAAAGCCCATTTTCTCCAGCAGCTCCGTCTCAATCTCCCGGTTGATCTCGTTGTCCTCCACCAGCAGCAGGCGGCGGCTGGGCCGCAGGGCCGCGCCTCCGTCTCCGCCGCTCCGCCCCGCCAGAGTGCGGAAGCGGAAGGTGACGGTGAAGGTGCTCCCCTTTCCCGGGACGCTCTTGACATCGATGCGCCCGCCCATCTTCTCCACAATGCCCTTGGCAATGGTCAAGCCCAGGCCGATGCCGTGGATGCCGCTGAGGGTGGTGTTCTTCTCGCGGACAAAGGGCTCAAAAATCCGCTCCAGAAACGCCTCGCTGATGCCGACCCCGGTGTCCTCCACCACCAGATGGTAGATGGACTCCCAGCCGGGCAGGTCCTCCTCCGTCAGGACAACGGACACCCTGCCGCCGGCGTCGGTGTAGGTCAGGGCGTTGTTGGTCAGATTCAGCACCAGCTGCTTGAAGCTCTCGCAGTTGGCGTAGACCCGGCTGCGCCGGACGCCGCCGCAGTCCAGGGTAAACCGGATGCCCTTCTCCTGAGCCTGGGGCTCCAGGAAGGCGAAGACCTCCCGCAGAGCCTCCCCCACGTCGCACTCCACCTCCGCCGGTCCGGCGGCGTTGGCGAGGGCGGAGACCTGGAGCACCTCGTCGATCATGTCCAGCAGCACCCGGCTGGACGCCTCCACCTTGCCCAGGTAGGCGCGGGCCGTGTCCGGGTCCTGCAAATTCATTTTTGCCAGGGAGGTAAAGCCGAGGATGGCGTTGAGGGGCGTGCGCATGTCGTGGGAGACGTTGGCCAGGAAGGTGTTCTTGGCCGACACGGCGGCCTCCGCCCGCTCCTGGGCCTCAGCCAGGCGGCGCTGGTGCTCGGCCAGCTGCCGCTCCCGCTTGACAGCGGCGTCCGCCAGAAACAGGCACAGCAGCGGTCCCCCTCTGCCGCCGGGGACAACGCGCCCGTGGCTCTCCACCCAGCGGAGGGAGCCGTCCCGCCGGCGGACCCGGTAGGCGGCGAAGCCGATCTGCCCGTGGCTCTGGGCCAGCTGCCGCTGGAAGACCTCCTCTGCCGTAGCGAGGTCCTCCGGATGCACCATGCCTGGGAAGCTGTTTCCGGCGAAGGCCCGCAGCTCCTCCATGGAGGCGCACTGCAAAATGTCCAGAAGCGTCCGGTTGGCGCAGATGAGCTCACCCCCGGGGCCCGCCCGGCACGCCAGAAAGCCGCCGGGCAGATCGTCCAGAAAGCGGACCAGCGCGTGGGCGGAGCGGTGGGCCTCCCATGCCTCCGATGAGAGATGGTCTGCCTGTCCGCCGCTCTCCAGCAGCCGGTCGATCTCTGCCTGATCCGGCGGAAGCAGATGGGGCAGGGACAGAATACGGTCCACCATCTGGCGCTTCAGATCCCGTTCGCTCATAACGGCGTCCCCCCTTTCCTCCAAGAGTGTACCACAAAAGATAGAATTTGTCACGGTAGAATCGGCCAAAATTTTCCGCTGCTGCCCGCGAGGCTCCGACAGCGGCGGAAAGGCGGGGGAGCGCCGCTCCCCCGCCTGAAGCCTTTCGCTGATTCCGTCCGCTCTGGGGCCTACTTTCCGAAGCTCTCGATGATGTCCACGATCTCCGCGCCGATGCGCTTCTGGGCCTCCTTGGTGGCGGCGCCGATGTGGGGGGTGCAGGAGACGCTGGGGTGGCTGTAGAGGGCGCTGTTGGTGGCGGGCTCGTCGGCGTAGACGTCCAGGCCGGCGGCGCGGACCTTGCCGGAGTTCAGGGCCTCCAGCAGGTCGTCCTCGTTGACGTTGTCGCCCCGGGAGGTGTTGATGAACACCACGCCGTCCTTCATCTTGGCGATGTTCTCCTTGGCGATGAGCTTCACGCCGTTGAGGGAGGGGGTGTGGAGGGAGATGAAGTCGGAGCGCTCCAGCAGCTCGTCCAGCTCCACGTACTTCATGCCAATCTGCTCCTCAATGCCGGGGACGTGGAAGATATCCTGGGCGATAACCTCCATGCCGATGCCCTTGGCCATGCGGCCCAGGGCCTGGCCGATGCGGCCGAAGCCGATGATGCCCAGGGTCTTGCCTCCCAGCTCGATGCCCTTGCCGTAGGCTTTCTTCTCCCATTTGCCCTCCCGCATGGTGTGGCCTGCCACGGACAGGAACCGGGCGCAGGAGAACATGTGGCCCATAGCCAGCTCCGCCACGGAGTTGGAGGAGGCCCGGGGGGTATTTTTGACGGTGATGCCGGCGTCCTCGGCGTACTTGACGTCGATGTTGTCCACACCCACGCCGCCCCGGATGATGAGCTTGAGCCTGCCGCCCTTGGCCTCGTCGATATGATTTGCGCGGACCTTGGTGGCGGAGCGGACCACAACGGCGTCGAACTCCCGCAGGGCCGCGCCCAGCTCCTCGGGTGCGTAGAACTGCTCGACCACCTCGTGGCCGTTGGCCTTCAGCTGCTCCAGGGCGATCTTGTCCATCCCGTCGGTGACTAAAATTCTCATGGCTGTATCCTCTCCTATCAATTTTATGGTTCTCCTGGCTCAGGAGTTCTCCGCCTCAAACTTCTTCAAAAACGCCACCAGGGCCTCCACGCCGTCCTTGGGCATGGCGTTGTAGGTGGAGGCCCGCAGGCCGCCCACGCTCTTGTGGCCCTTGAGATTGTCGTAGCCCGCGGCCTTGGTGGCGGCCACCACCTTGGCGTCCAGCTCCTTGTCGCCGGTGACAAAGGGGATATTCATCAGGCTGCGGAACTCCTTGTCCACGGTGCCTTTGAACATCTTGGAGCTGTCCAGGAAGTCATACATGACCTTGGCCTTCTCGATGTTGATTTTCTCCATGGCCTCCAGCCCGCCGATGCTCTTGAGGTACTTGAACACCTTGCCGCAGCAGTAGATGGCCCAGCAGTTGGGGGTGTTGTACATGGAGCCGTTGTCGGCGTGGGTCTTGTAGCTCATGTAGAGGGGGGTCTTGGGGTCCAGCTCGGCGTCGTCGCGGATCAGGTCCTCGCGGATAATGACCACCACCATGCCGGCGGGGCCCACGTTCTTCTGGACGCCGGCGTAGATGAGGCCGTAGTCGGAGACGTTGCAGGGCTTGGAGAGGAACATGGAGCTCTGGTCGCTGACCAGGACATGGCCCTTGGTGTTGGGCAGCTTGGGCCAGGTCACGCCGTGAATCGTCTCGTTTTCACAGATGTACACGTAGTCGGTGTTCTCGGGGATGTCCAGATTGTCACAGTCGGGCACATAGCTGTAGTTGCGGTCCTTACTGGAGGCTACCACATGGACGTCGCCGTACTTCTTGGCCTCGGCAATGGCCTTCTTGGACCACGCGCCGGTCTCCACGTAGCAGGCCACCCCGTTCTTCATCAGATTCATGGGGATCATGGCGAACTGGAGGGTGGCGCCGCCCTGGATAAAGAGCACCTTGTAGTTGTCGGGGATGTGCATCAGGTCCCGCAGGTCCTGCTCCGCCTCGTCGATGATCTGCTGGTAGACGGGGGAGCGGTGGCTCATCTCCATCACGCACATGCCGGAGCCCCGGTAGTTCATCATCTCATCCCGGATCTCCTCCAGGACAGGCTCCGGCATAGTGGCAGGCCCGGCGGAAAAGTTGTAGGTTCTGTTGTACTTCATATCGTGTTTCCTCCCATCAAATCGGGCACATGCCAATATGTGCCGCTGTGTCCCTAGTATAGTACACATTCGGTCAAGAATCAACCATTAAGAAATATATTTCTTCTGGAGGCCTGAAAGAATTTCAGCCCCTGGGCCTGCGGCCCCGCCGCTCCGCCGGGCCGTCCCTCTTTCCGCCCAGGGGGCGGATCAGGCAGTCCTTCCCCCAGCCGATCAGGTCCTCCCGCCCCGCCCTGTGGAGGGCCTCCACCACCAGACGCTTCATCTCCGGCCGCTTCCACTGCAAAAGCGCCCGCTGGAGAGCCTTGTCGTGGGGGCTCTTGGCCACATACACCGGCTCCATGGTCCGGGGGTCGAGCTCTGTATACCACATGCAGGTGGACAGGGTCCCTGGGGTGGGGTAGAAGTCCTGGACCTGCTCCGGCTGACGGCCTGTCTTGTGGAGAAACACCGCCAGCTCTACCGCGTCGCTGAGCGTACAGCCCGGGTGGGAGCTCATGAGGTAGGGCACCAGATACTGCTTCAAACCGTAGCGCTGGTTGAGCCGCTGGTACTTCTCCCGGAAGCGCTCATAGACCTCAAAGTGGGGCTTGCCCATGTAGTCCAGCACCCGGGACGAGCAGTGCTCCGGGGCAACCTTCAGCTGGCCGGAGATGTGGTGCTTGATGAGGTCGGAGAGAAATTCGCTGTTTTTCTCGCACAGCAGGTAGTCGAAGCGGATGCCGCTGCGGACAAAGACCTTCTTCACCCCGGGAACCGCCCGGACCTTCCGCAGGAGGGCCAGGTAGTCGGCGTGGCTGGGGTCCAGGTTTTTGCAGGGGGTGGGGGCCAGGCAGGAGCGGTTTTTGCACAGGCCGTTTTTCAGCTGCTGTTTACAGCTGGGATGGCGGAAGTTGGCCGACGGCCCGCCCACGTCGTGGACGTAGCCCTTGAACTTGGGGTCCTGGACAAAGCCCTCCACCTCCCGGACCACGCTCTCGTGGCTGCGGGAGGTAATCATCCGTCCCTGGTGGAAGGCCAGGGAGCAGAAATTGCACCCGCCGAAGCACCCACGGTTGTGGGCGACGGAGAAGCGGACCTCCTCGATGGCCGCCACGCCGCCCATGGAATCATACATGGGGTGGACCTCCCTGGCGTAGGGCAGCTCCGCCACAAAGTCCAGCTCCTCCCGGCACAGGGGCATGGCGGGGGGATTGACCACCAGGACCTTGTCCCCGTGGCGCTGGAGGATGGCCTTGCCCCGGATGGGGTCGTGCTCCTCATACTCCGCCTTGGTGGCCAGGGCATAGTCCCGCTTGTCGGCACAGACGGCCTCGAAGGAGGGGACGGAGACGGCTTCAAAGGCGCAGGCCGGCTCTCTGGCGGCGTAGGCGGTGCCCCGGATATCGGTCAGGCTCTCCGCCGGCTCCCCCTTGAACAGCCGCCTTGCGATCTCCCGGGTGGCCCGCTCCCCCATGCCGTAGACCAGCAGGTCCGCCTGGGCGTCAAAGAGGATGGACCGCCGGACCCTGTCGTCCCAGTAGTCGTAGTGGGCGAACCGCCGCAGGCTGGCCTCCAGCCCGCCGATCACAACGGGCGTGTCCGGGAACGCCTCCCTGGCCCGGTTGGCGTAGACGATGGTGGGCCGGTCGGGCCGCAGGCCCATTCGATTGCCGGGGCTGTAGGCGTCGCTGGACCGGCGCTTTTTGGCGGCGGTGTAGTGGGCCACCATGGAGTCGATATTTCCTCCGCCGATGAATATGCCGTACCGGGGCCTGCCCATGGCGCGGAAGGCGTCCGCGCTGTGCCAGTCCGGCTGGGCCAGGACGGCTGTGCGGTAGCCCTCGGCCTCCAGGCACCGGGCGATGATAGCCGTGCCGAAGGACGGGTGGTCCACGTAGGCGTCGGCGGTGACTACGAGGAAGTCGTAGTACCACCAGTCCCTGCTCTGCATATCCTCTTTGCTTACGGGGAGAAAGTTGAGTGTATCCATAGGCTAAAGCTCCTCCGGCTCCGGAATCTCCCGAATAGCGGGCCGCAGATCCATCTTCATTTCCACATCATTTCCCTGCCGGTCTACGGTTTCAAATCCGTACTGGGCAAAGTACCCGGAGAGCTCCTCGCCGCAGGTCAGCACCAGGGTCTCCCGGCCCTGCTTCCTGGCGTACTGCACCGCCTGTCCCAGCAGCTGGACGCCGTACCGCTGGCCCCGGAGGGCGGGGATCATCTCGTAGCCGTCGATGCGGAGCATGTCGTCCCCCTCGAAGCGGACCGACAGCCGCCCCACAACCTCCTCGTCCAAAAGGCCCTCCACCTCCCGGCCCGATCCGTCCTCCCGGACCACCCGGAACCAGAGGCCCGGCTCCGTGGCGGCGTCGTCCTTGTGCCAGCTCTGGCGGCGGAAGGTGGAGACAGCGGCGGGGACGTGGCTGTTGTCGTCCCGGAAGAGCAGCCTGATAGTCCCGTCCTCTACCTCCAGCAGGGACACGGCAGTGTTGTCCCCGTGGGGGGTCCGGCCAATCTCCTCCAGGCTCAGCCCCTGGAGGGTCCCCAGCAGCGTCCGCAGGGCCGCGCCGTGGCTGGTGGCGGCTACGGTTCCGCCGGGGTACTCCGCCGCGATCTGCCGCACGCCCTCCAGCATCCGGTCCCGGACCTGGGCGAAGGTCTCCGCACCCTCGGCGCGCCAGAGGTCGGGGCGCTTGTTGAAGTCGATGTACATCTGCTTGTCCAGCCGCTGGAGCTCCGCCCAGCTCTGCTGCTCCCACACCCCCAGCCGGATCTCCCGCAGCAGGGGAACGGGCCGGAACGCCAGCTCCCGCGGGATGTACAGGGCGGAGGCGGTGGTGTGGGCCCGGGTCAGATCGCTGCCGCAGACCGCGTCCAGGCGGACGTCCTGGAACCGCCGGCGCAGATAGCTCAGCTGCCGGTAGCCTCTGGGGGTGATGTTGCTGTTGTACTGTCCGTGGGCTACCCGGAAGAGGTTGCCCTCCGCCTCGGCGTGGCGGATCAGGTAGATGGTTGTGATCATAGTCGCCGCTCCTTTTTGACTGTTTTCTCTATTATAAAGGATGCGGCAGCATTTAGCAAATAAAATGATAGCCGGAGGGCGCTTAAATTTTGGCTGGACGGCCATACTAGAGGCAGACCGAGAGGAGGCGTATTATTGTGGAGATGAAAAACTTTGTCAAGGGCATGGCGCTGGGCGTAGCCGCCGGCGTAGCGGCGGACATGGCTCTGCGGACCGGCAGGGGCAAGCGGACCGTCGCCGGCAAGACCATGCAGGCGGTCACGGACGCGGTGGACTCCGCGGCCAGCTCCGTCAAGCACACCATGGGGCGCTGAGCGCAGGCCGGAGGGCCCGGTTCTCCTGCGGGAGGGCCGGGCTCTCCGGCTGCGTGGGCACGGTGAGAAAATTTTGGGGAAAACTTAGAAATTTTCTCTTGACTTTTCGGGCAAAAGCAGATATACTAATCTTCGCTGTCAGATAGCAGAAATGAAATAGATTTATCTAGATCGAGTAACTATGTGGAGATGTCGCGTAGCTGGTCGAGCGCGCACGATTGGAAATCGTGTATACCCCAAAAGGGTATCGAGAGTTCGAATCTCTCCATCTCCGCC
>JAAWUC010000001.1 GCA_022804995.1 Oscillospiraceae bacterium | reverse complement strand
GGCCGTAGAGCTTACCCCACATGGCCTTGGCCCAGCCGGTGTCGCTGATGGTCAGGTGCAGGCCCTCCGGGTCCACGCAGTGCCAGTATTTGGCGGTGACAAAGTGGCCCAGGGGATATTTATAGCACTGGGCCGCCGCCTTGGGGAAGCCGGTGGTGCCGGAGGTGAAGAACATGAGCATCAGGTCCTCGCCGCAGGGGGCGTCCTTCTCCCGGACAAACTCGTCGGAGAAGAGGCGGAACTCGCCGTCAAAGTCGTGCCAGCCCTCACGGCGCCCATCCACCATAATCTTCACCATTCCGGGGAACTGCTCCGCCGCCCGCTCCGCCTCATAGGACACCTGCCCGTTGGAGGTGCAGACCACGGCGGAGATGCCCGCGGCCTGGTAGCGGTAGGCCAAATCGTGCTCCATCATCTGGTTGGAGGCCAGCAGGGCCACGGCCCCGATCTTGTGGAGGCCCAGAATGGCGAACCAGAACTGGTAGTGCCGCTTGAGAATCAGCAGCACCCTGTCCCCCCGCTTGATGCCCAGGGAGAGGAAGTAGTTCGCGGCGCGGGAGGAGTAGCGGGCCATGTCCTGGAAGGTGAAGTAGCGCTCCACCTTGTGCCTGTCCACGTGGAGCATGGCCAGCTTATCGGGCTTCCGCCGGGCCAGGCCGTCCACCACGTCGAAGGCGAAGTTGAAGCGGTCCGGGTCCTTGAACTCGATTTTTTCCAGGGAACCGTCCCCGCCCTCCTGGACGGTGATAAATTTCTCCCAGATCCGGGGCTCCTGGTCCGGCTTCGCGGGCTCCGGGCGGCGCTCCAGCTTTTTCTCCCGGACCGGCGCGGGGACGGCGTCCTCGGGGCCCTCCAGAACGATGGCGTAAAAGACGCACTCCCTGCCGCCGGTGGCGATCATGCCGTGGGAGGCGGTGGAGTTGTAGTAGATGATGTCGCCGGGGTTGAGGATCTCAATGTGCTCCCCCACCTGGACCTTCAGCTGGCCGGAGAGGACGATGTCGCACTCCTGGCCCTCGTGGGTGGTGCACTCGATAGGCCGCAGCTGGGCCTCCTCGCTGTACTCGGCCACCACATACAGGGGCTCCGCCACCCGCTTTTTGAACCGGGCGGCCATGTTGTAGTAGGTCATGCCGTGGGCGTGCTCGATGTGCTGGCCCTCCCCGGCCCGGGTGAGGGTGTAGTTGGAGAGCCTGGGGCTGGCGCCCTCGATGATGTCCGTCACGTCCACGCCGCAGGCCTGGGCGCAGCGGTAGATGAAGGCGAAGTTGAGATCGCTCTCCCCGGCCTCGCATCGGAGATACTCCTCCAGGCTCACATCGGTGAGACGGGCCATGTCCTCCGGGGTAAGACCCACAATCTCCCGCAGGTCCCGAATACGCTGGGCCATCTCCTGGAGCTTGAGGTCCAGGCCGGCTGCCGCTTGCTGTTTCATAGGGAATTCCTCCTTGCAGATTCCTCCGGGGCGGCGCAAAGAAAAACCCGCCCCAAAGATACGGTCATCTTTGAGACGAGTACAGAATACCCGCGGTACCACTCAAATTGCGCCCCGGAGGACGCCCCTCATCGGGCTCCAGCAAGCCCTATGCCCTCACGCGGCCTCACGGGAGGGTTCTACTCCTGAACGCGTTCGTTCGGTTTCTTCCCTCCAACTCAGGAGCTACAAGCCGCCGGTTTTGTTTTCCCGGCTCGCACCAACCGCCGGTTCTCTGAAAAACAGCGCCGGAGCCCTCTCCGTCATCGTTTTTGTCCGCAGCCCCACAGAGGCCGCTTATGGAATTGTACGGCTATTTTACCATACCTCTGTGAAAAAGGTCAAGAGGAAATTTTCGATTTGCGCGGAAATCTTGCGGATGCGGCGGCGATAAACGCCCGGAACAGGGGATGGGCCCGGTTGGGGCGGCTCTTGAGCTCCGGGTGGAACTGAACCCCCACGAACCAGGGATGGTCCTTCAGCTCCACAATTTCCACCAGCCGATTGTCGGGGGACAGGCCCGTCAGGGCCAGCCCCGCCGCCGTCAGCCTCTCCCGGTAGGCGTTGTTGAACTCATAGCGGTGGCGGTGGCGCTCGTCAATATGGCCGGTTCCGTAGGCCGCCATGGCCCGGCTCCCCTCCGCCAGCCGGCAGGGAAAGCTGCCCAGCCGCATCGTGCCGCCCTTGTCCGTGACCCCCACCTGGTCGGGCATAAGGTCGATGACGGGATGCTCCGTCCGGGGGTCCAGCTCGCTGGAGTGGGCCCCGGCGAGCCCCGCGGCGTGGCGGGCGAACTCCACCACCGCCATCTGCATCCCCAGGCAGATGCCCAGAAAGGGGACTTTGTTCTCCCGGGCGTACTGAATGGCGGCGATCTTTCCCTCGATCCCCCGGTCCCCGAAGCCCCCGGGCACCAGCACCCCGGCACAGTCCGAGAGGATCGCCGCCGCGTTCCCGCCCGTGACTGTCTCGCTGTCCACCCATTTGATATCGACCTTTACGCCGTTCTCGATCCCCCCGTGGGTCAGGGCCTCCGCTACGGAGAGGTAGGCGTCGTGGAGGGCCACATATTTGCCCACCAGGGCGATTTTCACCGTGCCGGCGGGGTGCTTGGCCCGGTGGACCATGGTGGCCCACTCGGTCAGGTCCGGCATATGGCAGATGAGCCCCAGCCGCCGGACCACCACGTCCGCCAGCCCCTCCCGCTCCAGCATCAGAGGGACCTCGTAGAGCAGCTCCGCCGTTAAATTGGGGATCGCGTGGTCTGCGGGGATATTGCAGAAGAGGGAGATCTTCTCCAGAATATCCCTGGGCACCGGCTGATCGCACCGGCACATGATCACATCCGGCTGAATGCCCAGGCTCAGCAGCTCCTTGGCGGAGTGCTGGGTGGGCTTGCTCTTGAGTTCCCCGGTGCCGGGGATGGAGACGATGAGGGAGACGTGGATAAACATGACGTTGTGCCGTCCCCGCTCCGCCGCCACCTGCCGGATGGACTCCAGGAACGGCTGGCTCTCGATATCGCCCACCGTCCCGCCGATCTCTACGATGGCCACGTCGGTGTCCGGTGTGTCCAGCTGGTAGATGCGCCGCTTGATTTCCCCGGTGATATGGGGGATGATCTGCACCGTGCCGCCCAGGAAGTCCCCCCGCCGCTCCCGGTTGAGGATCTCCCAGTAGACCTTGCCGGAGGAGACGGAGGAGTTCACGTCCAGGTTTTCGTCGATAAACCGCTCGTAGTGGCCCAGGTCCAGGTCCGTCTCCGCCCCGTCGTCGGTGACGAATACTTCCCCGTGCTGGTAGGGGCTCATGGTCCCCGGGTCCACGTTGAGATAGGGGTCCAGCTTCTGGACCTTCACCCGCAGACCCCGCTGCTTGAGCAGCCGCCCCAGGGATGCCGCCGTAATGCCCTTCCCCAGTCCGGAGACGACGCCGCCGGTCACAAAGATATACTTTACCGCCACAAAAATCACTCCCCAAAATAAAAAATCCAAGCCGTCATTTTAAACCCTGCGGCCGGAGAAGTCAAGAGCCCGCCCCAGGATTTTTCCCAGGGCGGGCTCCTCCGGCAGCTTTTTTACCGGACAGCGATAGCCTCAATTTCCACCATGGCGTCCTTGGGCAGGCGGGCCACCTCCACGGCGCTGCGGGCCGGGGGATCCTTCTCAAAGAAGGAGGCGTAGACCTCGTTCATGGCGGCAAAGTCGTTCATGTCCTTGAGAAACACGGTGGTCTTGATCACGTTTTCCAGGCTCAGTCCGGCCTCAGCCAGCACGGCCTGGACGTTCTTCAGGGACTGCCGGGTCTGCTCCCCGATGCCGCCCTCGGCGAAGGCCCCGGTGGCCGGGTCCACGGGCAGCTGGCCAGAGGTGATGACGACGCTGCCGCCGTCGATGCCCTGGGAGTAGGGGCCGATGGCCGCGGGGGCGCTGGTGGTGGCGATGACTTTTTTCATGAGAATCCTCTCCTTATCAAAATGGTGGCTCTATTCTATCAGCATTTGCCCGAAAGGTCAACCGTTGACAATCCGCAGCGCCAGGGCGCCGCCCTCGGTGGTCAGCATGGCCCTGGCTCCGCTCTGGAAGGGGTAGCCGCCGTAGTTGATATCCCCCGGATGGTAGTTTTGCGCGATGATCGAGGCGACATAAAGGGGGCCGTCCTGGGACAGGGACGAGACATCCACCGGGATCCGGATACTGAAGGGGACGCCGGCGCTGACGGGCGTCTCGGCCTCCCTGCCGCCGGCCCGCAGAAGGGCGTAGTTATAGCTCTCTTTCAGGGCCGAGCAGCCGCTGAACTGGAGGGCGCCGCCCTCCGCCACCTCCAGCCGGATCCAGGTCCCCATGAACTCCTCCTGGTAGGCAGTGACAACGCCGTCCGCCGGGAGCTTGGTGCAGATGACGCCGTCCTTGCGCTGCTCTGTCTCGCCGGGCCAGTCGGGGGCGGTTGTCGTGGGCGCTGCGGGTGTAGTAGGTGTCGTGGGTGTAGTAGGTGTCGTGGGTGTAGTAGGTGTCGTGGGTGTAGTAGGTGTCGTGGGTGTCGTGGGAGTAGTGGGTGTAGTGGGCGGCGTCATGGACGGGACTCCGCTCCCGACGGTCACCTGGCAGGTATCAGAGTAGGTCTTTCCCCGCCAGGTCATGGACACAGTGACCTCCGCCGTTCCGTCCTTCTCACCGGTCAGCAGGCTGCCCCAGATGGAGACGACGGACGGGTCGCTGGACTGGTAGGAGACGCCGCCGGTCAGCCCCACGATCTTCGTCTTGAGCTCCCGGGTTTCGCCCACCGCCAGCGTCATGGCGTCCGGGACGGTGAGACCCACCTGAGGTCCGACGGAGGAGGAGTCGGCGGAGGCTTTGTTGGCGTCGATGTCCAGCTCAAAGATGTTGATATACCGGTTCTTCCTGAAATTGGAGGATTGGGAGGCGTCCAGCTCCGGGCTGGCCCACACGATCCGGTTCCCGTAGACCGAGGGGTCGGCGCTGGGGATGATGTACCCGGGCAGGGACTTGGCTTCCCCCGTCTGCCGCCCCTGCCCATCGAAGACAGCGTACTGGAGCGAGTCGTACGAATGCCTCCACCCGCCGGGGCGCGTGACCTGCCACAGGACCACAAAGGTGTTGTTGTTTACCTCCACCAGGCATACGTCGTTGACATAGGCCGTCCCGTCGCCGGGGAAGCTGGTCAGCCACTGGATCTGCGGATCTCCGCCGTCCTTGGGGATCACCGCCAAAAAGGCGTTTGCTTTCTCCAGGCTGTCGTTCCCCTTCTGGGGAGAGGAGGCTCCGGCGAAGAGGTACTTGCTCCCGGAGATCCCAAGCCCGCCGGGGACGGCGTTGGTGACATTGTCGCCGGTGGCCCCGGAGAAGGGGAAGAAATTCTTTGACCAGATCAGGCCCTCGCTGTCCGTCAGATCAATGCAAAAGCCCCGGGGATAGGCGTCGCCATGGTCAGCATAGACCGCAATCTCCCCGTCGAAGGCCGCGTACTGGGCGAAGGAGTGGGAAACATGGTTTCTGGGGAATTCCTCGCTCTGCTCCAGCACGGCCATATCCGAGACGCGGATCTTGGCGGTAAAGTTGGACTGGTGCCGCAGGCCGTCATCCGGAGTGAGATACCGCTGGCGGGAGGTATGTAGGATCAGCGTCCCGTCCTTCTCCGTCATGGCGGTGTGGTTGGTGAAGTCAAAGGGCACAGTGGTGTAGCAGTCGGAGATATCCGCCGCCCCCAGCCGGTTCCAGCTCTTGCTGTACTTGACCACCCGGTAGACGGTCTTGCTGGCGCTCTCCTCCATATTGTCCTGGCCAAAGACCAGGTAGTAGTTCTCCGGCCCCTCATAGAAGCCGCCGCACTTTTCCAGCTCCAGGGGAATCGTCTTTGTGCCGGTACCGTCGCAGGACTCCAGCCGCACCTGCGTGCGATCAGAGCTGATGTACAGCACGGACTGCCGTTCCCCGTTTTCCAGCGCATAGTACATGGTGCTGTCCGCGTTCGGCTGCTTGACGGCATACGACTCCAGGCTGGTGTCTATCATACGGATGCCCTGCTCCGCCCTTCTGGCCTTGACGGCGGGTTCCGCCGAGGTGTAGAGCCGGTCCACCATCACGCAGGCCTCCTGCCAGGTGAGGGTGCCCTGGGGATTGAACTTCCCGCTGCTGTCTCCCTGTAGAACGCCCATGCGGGAGGCTCGGGCTACGCTGTCCACAGCCCAGGCGCTGATGGAGCTCTGGTCTGTATAAGTCTTTCCCTCTCCTTCTTGAGGGGCGGGGACGCCGCCGTAGGTTTCCAAGGCGTCGATGGCGGCGCACATCATCTTTGCCGCCTGTTCCCGGGTGAGCTTGCCGCGGGCGTCAGTCTCCCGCTGGCCGTTCTTGATGGTGCCCTCGGTGATGCCGATGGATGCGCCATAATACATGGCGAAGCCGAAGTCCGCATCAGTGTCGGCAAAGTAGTCGCTGGGTACGGGCTCTACCATTCCAATCTTCTCCCAGTCGCCCTCCATCTGGACCAGGCTTACCAGCATCTGGCAGAACGCGCCCCGGTTGATGGCACTGGCGGGGTCCGTGCTGCCGGTATAGAGCTGCCAGTCCAGCAGGCCCACGTCCTCCAGGTGCTTGCACTGCTCCGCCGCCCAGGAGGACGGCTCCTTGGAGAAGGCCCTTGCCGGCAGGCACAGCGCCGCCGCCAGCAGCAGCGCCGGCAGCAGGCAGATGAAATAACGTTTTTGCCGCATTTTCGCAATTCTCCTTTTTCCTTGATGGGATTCTCTTTTTTACTATAACATGCCTGGAGGCCTGTTGCAAGGCCGGAGAAGCCGATTTCACGCCGGAGAGCTCCCAACCGCCAAAATCGCCCTTTACAGGAGGCGGTTTCAATGGTAAGATAATATGAAAACCCCAAATTTGAAAAGAAGAGAGTGATTTCATGGACCGCAGCAGCGGAATTCTTCTGCACATCTCCTCCCTTCCCTCCCGGTACGGCATCGGCACCCTGGGCCGGGAGGCCTATGCCTTCGCCGACTTTCTGAAAGCCGCCGGACAGAGATACTGGCAGCTCCTCCCCCTGGGGCCCACCAGCTACGGCGACAGCCCCTACCAGTCCTTCTCCACCTTTGCGGGGAACCCCTACTTCATCGACCTGGATCTCCTGGCGGAGGACGGGCTGCTGGACAGGGCGGAGCTGGAGGCGATCGACTGGGGCACGGAGCCCCGGTACGTGGACTACGGCAGGATCTACGACTCCCGCTTCCGCGTACTCCGGAGGGCCTTCCAAAAGGGCTGGAGCCGGGATCGGGAGGCGGTGGAGCGCTTCGCCCGGGAAAACCGCTGGCTGGACGACTACGCCCTCTATATGGCCGTCAAGCAGCACTTCGGCATGAAGAGCTGGCTGGACTGGCCCGACGAGGACATCCGCCTGCGCAGGCCGGAGGCCATGGAGAAATATCGGATGGAGCTGGCGGAGGACGTGGACTTCTTCCGCTACCTCCAGTTTCTCTTCTTCCGGCAGTGGAACGCCCTGCGGGACTATATCCACTCCCTGGGCATCCGGGTCATCGGGGATCTGCCCATCTACGTGGCCATGGACTCCGCCGACGTGTGGTCGGAGCCGGAGTTTTTCCAGCTGGGGGAGGGCAACGTGCCCACCGAGGTCTCCGGCGTGCCCCCGGACTACTTCTCCGCCGACGGCCAGCTGTGGGGCAACCCCCTCTACGACTACGACCGGATGCAGAAGGACGGCTTCGGCTGGTGGATCCGCCGGGTGGAGGGCGCCGGGCGGCTCTTCGACGTGATCCGCATCGACCACTTCCGGGGTCTGGAGAGCTACTGGGCGGTGCCCTACGGGGAGACCACCGCCAGAAACGGCCGCTGGCGGAAGGGGCCGGGAATGGCCCTGGTGGGGGTGCTCACCAGCTGGTTTCGCGATCTGAAGATCATCGCCGAGGACCTGGGGTACATGACCCCGGAGGTCAAAAAGCTGCTGGCCGACTCCGGCCTGCCGGGGATGAAGGTGCTGGAGTTCGCCTTTGACGCCCGGGAGCCCAGCAATTATCTGCCCCACCGCTATGACCGCCACTGTGTGTGCTATGTGGGCACCCACGACAATGAGACGGTCATGCAGTGGCGGGGCCAGGCGGACAAAAACGACGTCACCATGGCCCGGAAGTATCTGGGGCTCAATGAGGCCGAGGGCTTCAACTGGGGGATGATCCGGGGCGGCATGTCCTCGGTGGCGGACACCTTCGTGGTACAGATGCAGGACTGCCTGGGCCTGGGTGCCGAGGGGCGGATGAATACCCCCGGCACCGCCAAGGGAAACTGGCGGTGGCGGCTCCTGCGGGGCGAGGCGTCCCCCGCCCTGGCGAAGAAGCTCAGCCAATATGTCCGAATGTACGGCAGAATCTGAAGGATACAAGGAGAGAATTCCTATGGATAACAAGCGTTTCTATATTACGACGCCCATCTACTACCCCTCGGGCAAGCTCCACATCGGGCACGCCTACTGCACTGTGGCTACCGACGCCATGGCCCGCTACAAGCGGCTGTGCGGCTATGACGTGATGTTCCTCACCGGCACCGACGAGCACGGCCAGAAGATCGAGGGCAAGGCCAAGGAGGCCGGGGTCACGCCGCAGCAGTTTGTGGACGATATCGTCACCGCCCCCGGCGGCGTGCTGGACCTGTGGAAGCTGATGAACGTCCAGTACGACCGGTTTATCCGCACCACGGACGGCTACCATGTGGAGGCGATTCAGAAGATCTTCCGCGAGATGTACGACAAGGGCGATATCTATAAGGGGTCCTACAAGGGGAAGTACTGCAAGGACTGTGAGGCCTTCTGGACGGAGAGCCAGCTGGCGGACGGCAAGTGCCCCGACTGCGGCCGGGAGGTCCACGACGCCGAGGAGGAGGCCTACTTCTTCCGGGCCTCCAAGTACGCGGACCGCGTGCGGGACCTGCTGCTGAATACGGACTTCCTGGAGCCCAGGAGCCGGGTCCATGAGATGGTGAACAACTTCATCGACTGCGAGGGCGGCTTGCAGGATCTGTGCGTGTCCCGCACCAGCTTCACCTGGGGTGTGCCCGTGGACTTTGACCCGGGCCATGTGGTCTATGTGTGGCTGGACGCGCTGTTCAACTATATGACCGCCCTGGGCTATCAAAACGAGAGATACAGCGATCTGGAGAAGTTCTGGCCCGCCGATGTTCACTTCATCGGCAAGGAGATCGTCCGCTTCCACGCCATCTACTGGCCCGCCTTCCTCATGAGCCTGGACCTGCCCCTGCCGAAGAAGGTCTACGGCCACGGCTGGCTGCTGCTGGACGGCGGCAAGATGAGCAAGTCCAAGGGCAATGTGGTGGACCCCTACCTGCTCTCGGAGCGCTACGGCGTGGACGCCCTGCGCTTCTTCCTGCTGCGGACCTTCCCCTTCGGGGCCGACGGGAATTTCTCCAACGAGCTGCTGATTCAGACCATCAACACAGACCTCGCCAATGACCTGGGCAATCTGGTCAGCCGCACCACCGCCATGGCGGAGAAGTACTTCGGCGGAAAGCTGCCGGAGGCCAAGCAGAGCAATCCGGAGCTGGACCAGGAGCTGGGCGCAATGGCTGTTTCCCTCCGGAACCGCTATGAGGAGCAGATGGAGCGGTTCCAGTTCCAGAACGCCCTGGAGGAGATCTTTAAGACTGTACAGCGGGCCAACAAGTATATCGACGAGAACGCCCCCTGGGCCCTGGCCAAGGACATGGAGGCCAACGGCGTCCGGCTGGGAACGGTGCTCTACAATCTGCTGGAGACTGTGCGGATCTGCACGATCCTGCTGATACCCTTTATGCCCGAGAGCTGCGGGAAGATCTTTGCCCAGATTGGCGCGGACGAAGCCGCCCGGACCTGGGACAGCGCCTGGCATTTCGGCATCCTGCCTGAGGATGTGGAGGTCCACAAGGGTGAGAATCTGTTCCCCCGCATCGACATGGCAAAGGAGCTGGAGGAGCTGGAGCGCATCCAGGAGGAGGCCAGGCGCGCCGCCCTGCCCGCCATCGAGATCGAGCCCCAGACGGAGGAAAAGGTGGATTTCGACACCTTCTGCAAATCCGATTTCCGGGCGGTGAAGGTCAAGGACTGCCAGCGGGTGAAGAAGTCCGACAAGCTCCTCAGGTTTACTTTGGACGACGGCACCGGCGTGGACCGGCAGATTCTCTCCGGCATCGCCAAGTGGTACGCGCCGGAGGAGCTTGTCGGCAAGACCCTGGTTGCCATCGTCAACCTGCCCCCCCGGAAGATGATGGGCCAGGAGAGCCAGGGGATGCTCATCTCCGCTGTCCACACCGAAAAGGGCGAGGAGTGCTTGAATCTGCTGATGGTGGACGATAAAATCCCCGCGGGGGCAAAGCTTTGCTGAGGGCTGAATGGAACAGTATCTGACAATTTTTCTCATTACCCTGGTGACGGGCGCGGGCGGGCTGGCACTGGGGGCCGCCCTGGCCGCCGCGATCCACAGCCCCTCCAGCAAGATGACCAGCGCCCTGCTGCGCTTTACCGCCGGCGTGATGCTCAGCGTGGTCTGCTTCGATCTCATTGGCGACGCGGCGGAGGGGGAGGGGATTTTCCCGGTAGTGCTCTGGCTGCTCATCGGGTTCTGCTGCACCTATCTGCTCAACTGCCTCATTGACCGGGGGGCCCACCACGGCCACAGCCACGGACACGGGGAGGCGGAGCTGTACGCCTGCGGCCGGCGCAATCTCCGCACGGCGGGGTTGGTGCTGGCGGCGGCGGTGGCGCTCCACAACATGCCGGTGGGGATGGCCATCGGGGCCACCTTTGCCGGGGAGGCGGCGGCGGGCCACAGCGGAGCGCTGGCGGCGCTGATCATTGGCCTGCACAATCTGCCCGAGGGGATGAGCATTGCCGCGCCCCTGCTCTCCAGCGGGTCGAGGCCCGCGTATGCCGTCTCTCTGGCGGCGCTCAGCGGCCTGCCTACCATTTTGGGGGCGCTGCTGGGGTACTCCGTGGGGGCGATGGATCCGGCCCTGCTGGGGGTGGCCTTGAGCTTTGCCGCCGGGGCTATGCTGTACGTGGTTTTCGGGGAGCTCCTGCCCGAGGCGGATCAGCTCTGGCGGACCCGGTTCGGGAGCCTGGCTACCATGCTGGGCCTGCTGCTGGGGCTGGCCCTGATTGTTTCACATCACCACTGAAAGAAGGTGGGAGGACAGATTGTCCTCCCACCTTCATTTGTCATTTGCTGTCGGAAAACAGGTACGCCTCGTGAATCCAGCCGAGCAGGGTCCCGTCAATGTCCTCCGGGCTCTCCACGATAACATGGTGCGTCCAGCGGTTCGGGTACGCCTCCACACTCATAGCGATCCTCGGCGAGTCGATCTGATAGGACAGCCCGAAGGACACCATCATAAATTCCTTCGGCCACGTCTTTCTCCGGCGGACCGGAGGGGAAGCCATTGCGAACATATGCCGGTTATAAAAAGAAATCTGTGACTTTGATACCTTGATTTTCATCTCCGGATAGGCGCTCATCAGGCGCTCCCGCAGCAGCTCGTAAAGCGGCAGCAGCTGCGGCTGCCTGTCCCAAAACAGCAGCTCATCTGCGGTCATCATACAGACCCTCCTTTATCAGGCCGCCGGCCGCTCCTGATAAAGGGAGCGGCAATGGCGGTATCGGTCAGAAGGCTGTACTTCTGCGGACGGCGGTAGGCGTTGCCATGGACCTCCGTTTCCCGGTAGGCCCGGAGCTGATCTAGATCAAGCTCTGCCAGGTAGATCCCCTCCGCGCCCCCCGCCTGTAGGATACAGGTATCCCGGGAGCCCTCCAGCCCGGGGAGATAGGCCACGCCGTCAAAGACGCTGGATCCGCCGTTGCAGTCCGGGACGGAGTCCGGGTAATTGCAGGTGGCGACAGCCAGCATATTTTCATACGCCCTCCCGCGCAGCTGGGAGAGCCGGTTGATCTCCATAGGACAGGCGTTGGGGACCAGGATCAGCTCCGCGCCCTTGAGCATGAGAATTCTCGCGCTCTCGGGGAACTCACGGTCAAAACAGATCATAGCGCCCACCTGGACCTCGCCGCAGGCGGTATCCAGGGCGGTAACGTGAAAATCCTCGCCGGGGGTCAGGTATCGCTCCGCGTCAAAATCGCAGGTGTGGACCTTGGCGCAGGTCAGCTTCCGCTCTCCGAACCGGTCGAACAGGACCAGGGTATTGCGGGGATGGACCCCAAACCGCTCCAGAAGGGTGATGCCTATGGACATGCGGAGTTCCCTGGCGAGACAGCCAAAGGCGCTGACAAACGCGCCGTCCGCCGGGATGGCTTCGGCGGACCAGTCCTCCGCGGGGCGGTCATAGATCCGGTAGCCATTGCTCCACATCTCGGGAAACAGAGCGATATCCGCCCCTTTTTCCTTTGCTTCTCTACAGGCCATGATGCCCTTTTCCAGGTTTTCCTCCAGAGTATCCTCAGGGGAAATCTGAAGGAGGGCAATTTTGAGTAGTGTCATAGCGTTCTCCTCACTTTATTTGGATTTCAGCTGGTGGCGGAGCTGGCGGAACTGCCTGCCGCCCAGATTATTGCGCTCGATGATCTGGGCGATGCTGCCCTCTGCGGCCTCCACCTCCGCCTTGAAGTCCCTGGCGGACACCCGGACGGCCCCGTGGCCCAGGATAATCAGCTGCTCCAAGCTGTCGGAGGTGGCCACCCGGACCCGGTGCTTCCGGGCGATCTCGTAGGTGACCCGCTCAATGTAGGTATCGGCGGTTTCTGCCTCCTTGGTGTAGGCCACGTGGATATTCCGGTAGCGCTCCACAGATCCAGGGTTCCCTTTGACCTTATAGGCGTCGAACACCAGGATGACGGCGCACTTTTTATACCCCTGGTAGTTGCACAGCAGGTCCATCAGCAGGTGCCGTGCGGCGTCCAGGTTTTCCCGCGCCGCCGCCTTCAGCTCCTCCCAGGCGAAGATGATATTGTATCCGTCCACCAGCAGATATTCCGGTCCGGCGGGCTGGTCCGGGACCGTGCGGCGGACGGTGGGCTGGGGCCTGGGAGGCGGGCGGAACGCCTCGCCGGGATCGGGGCCCCGGCGCTTTGTCTGGCCGTAGGTCCGCTCAAAGATGGCCTGGAGGGCTTTCTCCTCCTCCCGGGTGGCGGGATAGGGCGCTGCCGGGCGGGCGGCGGAAGCGGAGGGCTCCGGGCTGCGCGGCTCCGGCTCGGCCAGGCGCAGGCCGCTGCCCAGATGGGCGTGGGCCGGGACCTGGTCCCACTTGACCACAAATCCGGCCCCGTGGGCGCAGAAGACGGAGTCCGGCGGGTTGTCCAAATCCCGCTCCGGGTCGTAGCCGGCTGCGGCGATAACCGCCTCCTGATCCCGGCAGGGGCGGTATCCGTCCGGGGAGCACTGGAGACGGCCCATGCCCCGGGTGTAGGACGCCGCCTCCCGCCAGTAGTCCCCCAGGGCGGAGACGGGGACCGAGCCCTCCAGTACGGCGGCTTCGCCGTCGTTTTCCGGAGCGGAGAAGCTGGCGCCCATGTTGGTCAGATCGCTCATGGCCCGGCCCAGGTTTTCCGGGGGGACCTCCAGCCGGAAGCGGTACCAGGGCTCCAGCAGCACGCTCTCCGCCCCCATCAGCCCCTGGCGCACCGCCCGGTAGGTGGCCTGCCGGAAATCGCCGCCCTCGGTGTGCTTGAGGTGGGCCCGGCCGGCGGTGAGGGTAATTTTCATGTCCGTGATGGGCGACCCGGTGAGGACCCCCAGGTGGGGTTTCTCCGCCAGGTGGGTGAGGATCAGCCGCTGCCAATTCCGGTCCAGACTGTCCTCCGGACAGGCGCTGGCGAAGCGCAGGCCGCTGCCCCGTGGCCCCGGCTCCAGGAGCAGGTGCACCTCCGCGTAGTGGCGCAGGGGCTCATAGTGGCCCACGCCCTCCACAGGAGCGGCAATCGTCTCCCGGTAGACGATGCTGCCGGGGCCGAAGGAGACCTCCAGGCCGAAGCGGTCGGCGATGAGCCGCTGGAGGACCTCCTGCTGGATCTGGCCCATGAGCTGGATATGGAGGGCCTGGATGCGCTCGTTCCAGAGGATATGGAGCTGGGGGTCCTCCTCCTCCAGCTGCCGGAGCTTGGAGAGGGCGGTGTGGACGTCGGTCCCCTCGGGCAGGAGGAGCTGGCAGCGGAGCACCGGCTCCAGAACCGGCGGCCGGGCGTCGGAGGCCGCGCCCAGGCCCTGGCCGGGATAGGTGTGGGTCAGGCCCGTGACGGCGCAGATCGATCCGGCGGGGAGCTCGCCGGCGGTCTGGAACTTCGCGCCGGAGTAGACCCGGAGCTGGTCCGCCTTCTCCTCCCAGCTCTCGCCGGAGGCGGTCTCCCCCCGGAGGAGGGTCTTGGCCCGCAGGGTTCCGCCGGTGATCTTCAGGTGGGTCAGCCGGGCCCCCTGGGGGTCACGGGAGATCTTGTAGACCCGGGCGGAAAATTCCGCCGGGCGGATTGGCCGGGGGGCGTATTTCTCCAGGCCCGTCAGAAAGCCGTCCACCCCCTCCAGCCGGAGGGCGGAGCCGAAAAAGCAGGGAAACACCCTCCGGCGGGCGACGAGGCCGGAGATTGCGGCGTCCGTCAGGGACCCGGCCTCCAGAAAGCGGGCGAGGGCCTCCTCGTCGCACAGGGCGGCCTCCTCCTGGAGCTGGTCTGGAGGCAGGGTGAAGTCCACACAGCCCTCCCCCAGACGGGCTCGGAGCTGGGCGAGAAGAGCGGAGCGGTCCGCGCCGGGGAGGTCCATCTTGTTGACGAAGAGGAACACCGGCGTCCCCTGCCGCTCCAGAAGCCGCCAGAGGGTGGAGGTGTGGCTCTGAACGCCGGCGGCGGCGCTGACGACCAGGATGGCGCAGTCCAGAACCTGGAGGGTCCGCTCCATCTCGGCGGAGAAGTCCACGTGGCCTGGGGTGTCCAGCAGGGTGACGGAGAGATCCCCCACGGTCAGCTCCGCCTGCTTGGAGAAGATGGTAATCCCCCGCTCCCGCTCCAGGGCGAAGGTGTCCAGGAAGGCGTCCCGGTGGTCCACCCGGCCCAGGCGGCGGATGCGGCCGGTGGTATAGAGCATGGCCTCGGAAAGGGTGGTTTTGCCCGCGTCCACGTGGGCAAGGATGCCGGCGGCTAATCTGTTCATGGGACCTCCAGGTGTTTTTTCTCTATTGTAGCACGGGGACGGCGGGTTGTCAAAATAGAGAGCGCGGCGGGATTCCCCGCCGCGCTCTCTATGTCAGGAAGAATGGATGAAAAGAAGTTATTGTCTCTTGCAAAGCCTATACTACCTGGGAAGTGTTAAGAAAACCAGCGGAAGTTATTACAAAAGTTTAAAATTTTTACGGCGGCCATGGAGGCTATTCCGTCCAAGTGTCCACCTCGGCGCCGCTGTAGTACCAAGTGAGGATTTCCCTGTAGTCCATGCCGCCCGCCGCCAGGACGTTGGCCCCATACTGGCTCATGCCCACCCCGTGGCCGTAGCCGGTGACGGAGAAAGTGACGGTATCCTCCTGAAAGGCCATGGTGAAGCAGGCGCTGCGCAGCTCCAGGATGGTCCGCAGGCGGTTCCCCGTCAGACTGACGCCCCCTACGGACAGGCTCGTCACTGTGCCGTTGGACTGCTGCTGGATGTTGGTGAACCAGTTGGAGGGGGTGCCGCTGAGATCCGCCTCCGGCAGGGCCTCCTGGAGGCGGGCCTTCAGCTCGGCGGCGGAGAAGCTGGCGGAGGAGTGGTAGTTGGGGACGGTTGTCTCGTCCTCGGGGGACTCCACGCTCTGGAGGTAGGGCACGCTGCCGCTCCAGACATTCGCGGCGTCCTGGGTCATGCCGGCGGAGGAGGAGTGGAACGCCGCCAGCACCGGCTCCCCCTGGTAGAGGACGCATTGTCCGTCTGTCTCCGCCACCGCCTGGCGGATCTTGGCCTCGTAGACGGCGGCGGCGGGCCCCCAGCCGGCGGCGGCGTCCGCCTGAGACAGATATGCCTGACAGCAGGTGATGTCGTCGCAGGCGTCGGCCTCCGGGTGGTTGGGACTGCCGCCATTGCGCATCTTGTGGATCACATAGGTCCGCGCCGCCGCCGCCTGGGCCTTGAGGGCCTCCAGCTCAAAGGAGGCGGGCATCTCCGCCCGGACCACTCCGGTCAGATAGGCCGCGAAGTCCATCTCTTGGAGAACATCTCCGATTTTTACCCGCAGGGTGCGGGCGGCATCCAGGCCGGCGGGGGTCTCCGGCTCCTGGGGCGGCTCCTGCTCCGGAGGGTCGCCGGCGGCGGGGGGCGGAGGCTCCTCCGAATCCGCCGGGGCGTCGGGGGCCCACAACCAGGGAATGAAAAAGAGCAGAAAGATGATGAGCAGAGAAAGGCCGATGTGTTTTCCCATGGCCGCGCCTCCTTCCGTGTCTCCCACAGTTTATGAGGCGCTTGTCCAAAAAATGATGACAAAACCGAAAAGGGGTGTTATACTAGAGGACAGGTGAAATTTTGGCTCCGAAAGGATGAGGCGTATGAGAAATTTTGTGGGGAAAGCGGGCCGGGCCCTGGGATTTGGCCTGCTGTTTTTTGTCCTGCGGACGGTACAGCTCTGGTCCGGCTTTGATCACGCCACGGGTCTGGCGCTGTCCCCGGCGGCGGGGACGGCCCTGGCGGTGTGCCTGGCGCTGGCGGCGGCGGTGGAGATCCTGCTGGCTCTGAGGCGGAGCGGGGAGAAGCTGCCCTTCCGGCGGCGGTTCGCCCCGGCGGGGGAGATGAAGCTCCCCTTGGTTATGGGCGGGATGCTCCTGGCCCTGGGCGGGGCGCTGCTGGCGGCCGGCAATCTCGTGCCCATCCGGGGCGGCGTGTACATGGCCCAGTCGGCGGCGGGGGTGCTGGGGATAGCCGCCGGGGTGGGCGTGGTGATCTTCACCCAGCAGGTGGGACGCCGGGCGGAGCAGAGCGTCCTGCCCCTGCTGCCGGCGATGTTCTTCGGGGTGTTTCTGGTACTCTCGGAGTATCTGCCCGAGGCGGACAATCCGGTTCTGGCCCGGTACTATATCCCGGTTCTGGCCTCGGCGCTGACGGCCTACGCCTTTTCCGCCCTGGCCGGGTGCGTCCAGGGGGAGGCCAGCCCCCGGTGGTTCACTCCCGTGGCGGAGCTGGCCGCCGCGCTGTGCATCGCCGCCATTGCCGACGGGATCGGCCCGTTCTACCCGGTGGCCCGGGTGCAGCCGGGGAAGCCCCTGGTCTACGGCGGCTGCGCCCTGCTTCTGCTGAGCTTCCTGGCCCTCCAGCGGCGGGACGGCGAGCTGCCGGCGGAAGAGGAAGCGCATGAGGACGCAGACGGAGAGGCGGAGGAAGGGAGCGCGGAGGCGTGAGGCTGATTTCCTGGAATGTGAACGGCCTGCGGGCCTGTATGAAAAAAGGGTTTCTGGATTTCTGCCGGGAGGCGGAGGCGGATGTGCTCTGCCTCCAGGAGACGAAGCTCCAGGCGGGGCAGGTAGATCTGGCGGAGGAGCTGCCGGGGTACCGGACCTACTGGAACTACGCCGAGAAGAAGGGCTACTCCGGTACGGCGGTATTCTCGAAGGCGGAGCCGCTTTCTGTGGCATACGGCTTCGGAGAGGACATCCACCGCCACGAAGGGCGGGTCATCACGGCGGAATATCCCGGGTTCTATCTGGTGTGCTGTTATACCCCCAACGCCCAGGACGGGCTCAAGCGCATTGACTACCGGATGGCCTGGGAGGACGATTTCCGGGCGTATCTCCAGGCGCTGGACAGGGAGAAGCCGGTGGTGCTGTGCGGGGATCTGAACGTGGCCCACCAGGAGATCGATCTGAAGAATCCGGGCCCCAACCGGGGGAACGCCGGGTTCTCCGACCAGGAGCGGGGGAAGATGACCGCGCTGCTGGAGAGCGGGTTCACGGACACCTTCCGGCTGCTGCACCCGGAGGAGGCCGGGGCCTACAGCTGGTGGAGCTACCGGTTCCACGCCCGGGAGAACAACGCCGGATGGCGGATTGATTACTTCATCGTATCCCGGAGATTGGCGGAGCGGGTGAAAAAGGCGGAGATTCTCTCCCAGGTCATGGGCAGCGACCACTGCCCGGTGCTGCTGGAGCTTGCGGTATAAGACCGGGCCGGGAGCTTCTCCCGGCCCAGTCTTTTTTCGTCCCTGACATCAAATATCAGGGGTGGATTTTGAATAGGGGCTTGACGAACAGGGGAAAATGCGGTAAAATGCGTCTGTAACTATTTGTAACCCTTTTGAGCGGATTGTAATTTTTGGAGGCGCACATGGCTTCAAATGCTCCACATGAGATGAAACACCGAAAGGTTTTGCGGTTTCAGGACCGGCAGCGGTTCCCGGAGTCCAACAGCTTTTACCGCCAGCTCCAGCTGCTGGTCAGGGGCTCCCTGCCCCTGGCGCGGCAGAAGGCGAAAAACCGCCTGCGGGAGTGGCGGGCCGCTTTCGCCAACCTGATCCTGCGCCTGCGGCAGGCGTCGGAGAAGCGGCGGATCCACCCCCTTGTCTACCTTTCCGCCGGTACGGCGGTGGCGGTCATCGCAGTTTTCAACCTGCTCTACACCACCGCCACCACCGTCTCCATCGACGGGGTGGAGCTGGGGGCGGTGGCCTCCGAGGCGGAGGCCCAGGCCGCCCGGGCCAGCGTGGAGGAGAACCTCTCCGCCGTGCTGGGCTATGACTACACCATTGAGGACAGCGTTGTCTCCTACTCCTACTCCACCGGCCTCACCGCCAGGAGCGCCCTGGTGGACGAGTCGGTCATCGAGGAGGCCCTGAGCAACAGTATCCATGTGGTGGAGCACGGCTACGCGCTATATGTCAACGGCGAGTTCGTCGGCGCCACCCAGACCAAGGGGGCCCTGGAGGGCCTGCTGGACCAGGTGGCGGCGGACTACCGCAATGAAAACACCGTGTCCGTGGAGTTCGTGGAGGGCGTGGAGGTCCGGGAGTGCGATCTGCCGGTGGAGGATTTCACCAATCTGGCGGACGTGGCCCTGCGCATCAACGACACCAAGGAGGGCGAGGTCACCTACACCGTGGAGAAGGGGGATGTCTGGTCCGTCATCGCCCAGGACCACAATATGACCAGCGCGGAGCTGCTGGCCCTGAACCCCGGCTATGACATCGACAGGCTGAGCATCGGCGACGTGCTGACCATCAGCAACGCGGTGCCCTATCTGACGGTGATCGCCACCCAGATGGAGTACTACGTGGCGGATATCCCCTATGAGATTGAGTACGTGGACGACAACACCATGTGGGAGGGCGACACCCGGACCATCACCAAGGGACAGTACGGCACCGCCGACACCGTGGCCCGGGTCACCTACCAGGGCACCGAGGAGATCGAGCGGATTGTGGAGTCCCAGACCATACTGACCGAGCCCGTCACCGAGGTTCAGGCCCGGGGTACTCTGGAGCGGCCCGACTGGGCGCCCACCGGCTCCTTCCGCTGGCCCACAAGCGGCAACATCACCTCCAAATACGGCTACCGGAACATCTTCGGCGGCAGCTCCTTCCACGGCGGTCTGGACATCGCCAACAAGGCGGGGACGGACATCGTGGCGGCGGACGGCGGCGAGGTCATCTACGCCGGCTGGATGAGCGGCTACGGCTACCTGGTTCAGATCGACCACCTCAACGGCTACGTCACCTACTACGGCCACAACAGCAGCCTGCTGGTGAGCGTGGGCGACAAGGTCTTTAAGGGGCAGCACATCGCGGAGATGGGCTCCACCGGCCGGTCCACCGGCAACCACTGCCACTTCGAGGTCCGCCTTAACGGCGATCGGCAGAACCCTGCGGACTATCTGCCTTAACCATCAGAGACGAGGAGCGCCCCCCGCGGGGGCGCTCCTTTGTGCCTGGAGGCTGTCAGCGCCCGCTGGCGGTCCACTCCTCCTGATAGATCATATCGTCCACGTCCCCGTGGGGGTAAATCGGTTCCAAGGGATACCTCCTCTCTTTTTGGGGGATTCTTTCTATCATACCCCACCGGCGGCGCGAAGGTGCGGGAAATCCGCCGGTCGGTGCGCGGACTTGACGGGGCGCGCCGCCCGTGGTAAGATGGGGGGCGAAAAGCGGACAAGGAGGCTTTGTATGGAATCCTTTTACGGTAAAAATAACAAGGAGGAGCTCCCTCTGGAGTTCTATCTGTCCAAATTCCGGGAGGGCGATCCGGTAGAGATGGCGGCCCGATGCGCCCTGCCCTGGGACGGGGAGAAGCGGGCTGTGACCATCACTCTGCTGGGGGAGGACTTCTCCGTCTCCCATCCGGATTTCACCATTGTGGGGCCCTCGCCCCTGACCAACCCGGAGCGGATCCTCTTTTTGCGGTATCTGCTGGACGGGCGGTACAGCCTGCCCGGCGGGCAGTACCTGACCTACCGGGAGTTCCCCTGGGGAGAGGTCTATCTCCAGCAGTTCACGGGCCGGTGCATCAAGCGCTTCGCCTTCTCCTACGGCAGCAGGCCGGAGCTGCTGGGGCGGGTGATGGAGCGTATGCCGGCCAAAAAGCTCTCCCGCAGCGACGCGGGGTGGGAGGTGGCGCTGATGCCGGGGCTGAACATCCAGCTTCTGTTGTGGGTGGGGGACGACGAGTTCCCCCCCAACGCGCAGATCCTGTTCTCCGACAACTTCCGCCACGCCTTCACCGCTGAGGACCTGGCCAACATCGGGGACATTGTGCTCAACCGAATGAAGCAAATCGGGGCCTCTCTCTCCTGAGGGGCCCGGCCGGCAATCCGGGGGCATTTTGTCCCCGGATTGCGGCATTATGCGCGAAACTTTTGCGAAATTGGAAAATTTTTCTTGCACCGGCGGGGGATTTGTGATAAGGTAACAGGGAAGAAGACAGAGGCAGGCGGAGGGGGACGGCCCTGGAGGAGCACCATGGATAAGCGAGAGCGGTTGATCGGAGGCCTCTACGGCCTGCTGGCGGGGGATGCCCTGGGGGTCCCCTACGAGTTTCACAGCGCGGGGGAGATCCCGCCGCCGGAGGAGATTGAGATGGTTCCGCCTGAGGGGTTTCCGCGGGCCCACCCGGGGGTGCCCGCCGGGACCTGGTCCGACGACGGGGCCCAGGCCCTGTGCCTGCTGGACAGCCTGGACGCCTGCGGGGAGCTGTGTCTGGAGGACTTCGCCCGCCGCCTGTCCGCCTGGTATGAGGAGGGCGTGTGGGCGGTGGACGGTGCGGTGTTCGACGTGGGGATTCAGACCGGCAACGCCCTGCGGGCCTACCGGCGGGGGATGCCGCCGGAGCTGTGCGGCGCCATCCACCCGGAGGGGAAGGGCAACGGCGCCCTCATGCGGGTGCTGCCTCTGGCCCTGTGGCACAGCGGGACGGACCGGGAGCTGGTCCAGGATGCCCATCAGCAGTGCCTCGTCACCCACGGCCACGTCTGTAACCAGGTCTGCTGCGCCCTGTACTGCCTGACAGCCCGGGGCCTGCTGGCGGAGCTGGAGCCCGGCGCGGCGGTGGCGGCGGCGGTGGAGAAGCTGCGGGGGATCTACCGGGATATGCCGGAGTATGCCCAGGAGCTGGAGTGGAGCATCCGCCCGGACACCCCCTGGGAGGGGAAAGGCTCGGGCTACGTGGTGGACACCCTGCGGGGGGCGTTCATGCTGCTGGAGCGGGCGGGGAGCTATGAGGAGGCGGTGCGGGGCGCGGTGGCGCTGGGGGACGACACGGACACCACCGCCTGCGTGGCCGGGGGATTGGCCGGCGTCCGCTTCGGCGCGGGGGGCATCCCGCGGCGCTGGATGGAGACCCTCCGGGGGCGGGCCTGTGTGGAGGAGCTGATCGCGCGGGTGTGGTCCTGAGGGCCCCGCCGCTTTTTATATGGAGAAAACCCGCCCCGGAGGCCGTCTGCGGCCTTCGGGGCGGGCTTTTTAATCCTTCTTGTTGCGCAGCCGCCGCTCCTCCCGGAACACGAAGCCCCGGAGCTGGGACTCATAGCGGGAGGGCAGTCCCACAAACTGACAGCCGTAGGCGTAAAGCGTCTGGTAGGGCCGGGTGGAGGCGTCGGCGCTCCAGAGGACCTTGGCCGTCAGGGGGATGTCGCCGCCGGCCTCGGGGAAAACAAAGGAGCAGGTGCGCCCCTCCTCCAGCGCGAAGTCCGTGCGTAGGCACACGCCGCCGGCGCTGATGTTAATAACGGTGGCCGGCCAGCCCTCCGGCGGGACGGGGGCGTCCCCGGGCCGGTGGGGGATGCGCAGCAGGACCCGGACGCCCACCGGCACCTTCACGTCGTTGCGCCGCTGCTCCTGGCTGAGCTTCTCGACAATCTCACAGCGGATGGACAGCATCTGATCGGGCAGAATAAGAGGGGAGGAGAGGCTGCACCGGCAGGTCAGCCGCCCCAGCGTGGGGTCGTAGAAGACCACCCGGCAGATGGCGTGCTCCTTCCAGTCGATGGTCCGGGGGACCTCCAGCAGAATGCTCTCCATGGGCCCCTGGGACACGTAGGATGTGCACAGCAGGGTGTTGTCCACAATATCAAATATCTCCGCTTTCATACAGTTTTCCAAAATAGCCATCCCAAAATCCTCCATCATATCTGTCGTCCCCGGAAGGGGTGTGAGTTCTCTTGCTCTATTATATCGGATAGCGGGTCCCCTTGCAATCCAAAATTTTTAAAACTTTCCGGTGAGCCGCCCCGAAAATCCTGGGACAGCTGGGGAATATTGGGCGCGGCGGGGCTCCGCCAAAAAAAATCTGTCACATTCGTTATTTTTTCGCTTTGCGGTCCGATAGAAATAGTACAAAGGATTTGGTATTTTATAGGTTTGCCGCGGCCCCGGCCCCGCCGGAGCGGCAGTATGGAGGCCATAACCATGTTGATTACAGGGACAGAGGGCATTACGCCCATCCAACAGAATACAGCCTGGCGGGTGAGCCGGACTGGTGCGGAGCGCTCGGGACGGCGCGGAGGCCGCTACGACTGCTACACCTTCTCCCAGGCCCCCGGCCAGGAGGAGAGCGGCAGCTTCCGGGAGTTGGCGGCCCGCCTCTCCCAGCAGGTGCGCACGGCAAACACCACCGGCAAGATCCAGGAGCTGCGCCGACAGGTGCGCAGCGGGAGCTACCCCATTGATCCCCGGGAGACGGCGGCAAGGATGCTGCTGATGGAGGAGGACGCGTGATGGCCCAGACGCAGTGGACGGATTATTTGAAGCTGCTGCGCCAGCTGACGGAGACCGTCGAGCAGCTCGCGGAGGTGGAGCGGCAGAAGGCCGGCGCCGCCAGCCGGGGCGATGTGGCCGGCGTGGACGAGTGCATGAAGCGGGAGCAGGTGCTCAGCCTGTCCCTGCGGGGAATCGACCAGAAGCGGGATAAAATGATCGAGCAGCTGGGACTGCGGGGGGTGCCCCTGCGGGATCTGGTGGAGCACAGCCCGGAGGGCCTGGAGGTGGAGACGCGGCGGGTTGCCGACACCCTGCGCCAGCAGTACGAGGTGTTCCAGGCGGCCTCCAGCGCGGCACGCAATACGCTGGAGGTCAACCTGCGGGCCATTGAGCTTTACTGCGCCGAGCGGGAGGCGGATCCCCCCAAGGAGATGGAGACGCGCCGGCAGACCGATTTCCGGGCGTGAGACAGAACGTTGACAGTTAGGCTTATTTGTGAAGGAGAATATATCGTATGGCAGTTATCGGCACTTTTGGTTCCTTTACCACCGCCCGTCTGGCGCTTTACGCCTCCCAGGGCTCTTTGAACGTCACCGGAAACAACATCGCCAATATCAACACCAAGGGCTACACCCGCCAGCGGCTGGACCTGGTGAGCCTCAACGCCACCGGCCAGGCCAAGTATGCCAACAGCTTCATGGTGGATGTGGGCTACGGCGTGCTCTGCGAGCGCACCACGCAGCTGCGGGACCCCTTCCTGGATATCCGCTACCGGGACAAGAACTCCCAGCTGGGCCAGGTGGAGGCGTGGCAGAACGGCCTGGATCAGCTGCGCGCTACCTTTGACGAGGTGGCCCGGGGAGACGAGGACTTCGGCATCATCACCAACCAGCTCCATGAGCTCTTCCAGTCCATTGAGGACCTGGACACCCGGACCGGCATTGACAACTATGACGAGCTGGTCCGCGCCGAGGCGGATATCCTCTGCCAGCTCCTCAACACCGCCGCCAAGGACGTGGAGGGCCTGATCCAGAAGCAGGAGGGGAAGCTCAAGGACGAGCTGAACACGGCCAACAGCCTGCTCACCAAGATCCGGGATCTCAACAAGCAGATCCGGGAGCACAGCATCTACGGCGACAGCGCCCTGGAGCTGCGGGACGACCGGAACGTGGCTATCGACGAACTCTCCCGGCTGATGCACATCAACGTGGAGTACTCCATGGAGCGGCTGGATCAGTATACCGAGGTGGAGAAGCTGACCATCACCCTGGCCGACAGCAAGGGTGAGGACGGCAAGCCCATCAAACTGGTGGACGGCGTGTTTGGAACCCAGATCGGGATTTTGCAGCACCCGGTGGAGAATTTGAATCCGGATTATGACCCGACCGATCCGGCAAGTAAAAAGTATTTAGACGACCAAAAGCAACCTACGGATGACGTTTGGTATAAAACAGAAAAGGGCGACCCGACACAAGACCTGGAGCTGGCCGACACCTACAACGACGAGAAATATCTCATGCAGCTCCAGCCCCTGAAGGACGAGGATGGCCGGTATATGCGGGATGCTCAAGACAAGGAGATCACGGACCCTGTGAATCTGGATGACACAACCCTGTCCGGCGCGATCCAGGCCATCCGGGAGATGCTGACCGAGGAGGGCGTGTTCGCCAGCGAGGATGATATTGCCGACGACCCAAAAGCCTCCGGCAAGCGGGGCATCCCCTATTACATCCGGGCACTGGACAGCTTGGCGCAGAAGTTCGCCTCGGTGATGAACGAGGCAAACCAGATGGATCCGGCGGTGGTCTACCGCACAAATAAGGACGGAGACTTTGTGGATGCCGACGGGAAGGTCATTGACTTTGTGGTTGATGGCGTGACAAGGACGATCAACAAGGACGATCTGGTTGGCTGGGAGAAGGGCGAATGCGTGGAGCTGCTGGACGCGCTCAAGCAGCAGGGCGTCCTGGAGGAGGAGTACGACTACTACAACGGCGGCGTTCTGTTCAGCAACAGCGGCGACAGCAACGACCCCACCGGCAT
This sequence comes from Oscillospiraceae bacterium, assembly GCA_022804995.1. Taxonomy (GTDB): domain Bacteria; phylum Bacillota; class Clostridia; order Oscillospirales; family Oscillospiraceae; genus Pelethomonas. The sequence goes on along the minus strand of JAAWUC010000001.1, from coordinate 43,762 downwards.
CACCGCCAAGAACATCTCCGTCTCCGCCGGCTGGCAGAATACCACCACCCGGATGCTCCGGAGCAAGCTGCCGAAGGGGGAGGGGAACAGCACTGCCAACGAAAATATCAACCACTTTATTACCCTCTACGACAAGAAGATGACGTATATGCCCAAGGACGTTCAGGGGGACGCCAAGAGTGACAAGGCATTTTTCCAAGGCACCTTCCGGGAGTTCTTCGACAACATCGGAGGCACCCTGGCCACGGACGGCCAGGTCAGCAACGCGAAATATATCGGCTACAGCACCGAGGCGCTGGATCTGGAGAACAGCCGGCAGAGCATCTCCGGCGTGGATCTCAACGAGGAGGCGACCGGCATGATTCAGTTCTCCAAGTCCTATTCCGCCGCCTGCCGCCTGCTGACCACCCTGGACTCCATGCTGGATAAGCTCATCAACGGCACGGCGGTTTAACGAAGCATAGACTGTAATTAAGGAGGCACAGATATGGGATTCCGCATCACCACCAACATGATGATGAACACATACCGGTTCAACCTGGGCAACAGCACCAAGAAGTTCAGCGATTCCGCCCTGAAGGTGCAGACCGGCCGCAAATTCCACAGCGCCGCGGAGGACCCCGCCGCAGCCGCGCAGGCGTGGCGTGTGCGCCGGGCCATGATCAACAACGACAGCTATCTCAAAAACACCAAGGACACCTACAGCCGCCTCTCCATGGCCTGGACCGCCGTGGACACCGCCCGGAACAAGATGTCCCTGGGCGGCATCGAGGCCGCTATCCGTGGCGAGAACAGCGCCACCGCGTCCGGCCGCCAGCCCCTGGGCCAGGAGATGAAGGATCTGGGGGAGTCCATCATCCAGACCATAAACGGCGCCAAGTACGGCGAGCACTTCGTCTTCTCCGGCGCGGACGGGCTCAACGCCCCCTTCACCTGGAGCGAGGATATGAAGACCCTCTACTACCGTGGGGTGAACGTCAACGCAGGAACCGTGGGCCGGCCCCTCAACAGCCCGGAGCCCACCGGCTGGGAAAAGAACAGCTACGGCATCCCGGAGCCTACGGCGGAGCAGCTTGAGAACGCGACGGAGGATGAGAAGGCTTGGGCCGCGTACTACAAGGACCAGACGGACCTGAAGAAGCTGGAGAAGATGTCCAAGGAGACCACCTACGTGGATCTGGGCATGGGCATGAAGGAGAACGAGGATGGCGAGGTCATTAAGGGCACCGCCTTTGACACCTCTCTGCCGGGGATCAATATACTGGGGTACGGCATGGACGAGGACGGGGACCCCAAGAACGTGGTCATGATCATGAAGAAGATAGGCGATCTGCTCTCCCGCTGCGACGCCGAGAGCGGAGAGTGGGAGAACGGAAGCGCGGACCAGGAGACCGCCGACCGCCTGCTGCGCAAGCTCCAGGACGCCGTCTCGGAGCTGAGCAACCAGCACACCAGCATCGACACCAAGGGCAAGTTCCTCAAGAGCAACCAGACCCGGCTGGAGGACCAGGCCGACGTCCTCCAGGAGGAGCGGTACAATATTGAGCATGTGGACGAGGCAGACGCGATTTCGGAGTTCCTGTACAACTACACCGTCTACAACGCGGCGCTGAAAATCGGAACCCAGCTTCTGTCGGAGTCGCTGATCGACTACATGCGCTGAGTTTTCCCAGCGGTTGTGTGATGGAGAGGGCACGGATGCCTCTGAAATTTTGCAGAAGGGAGCGTTTTTCACACAATGAAGCCACTGATTGAGATTACAACGGTCCCCATCCAGATTGAGATGAAGACCACCAACGCCAAGCTGGAATATGCCAGAGGCACCGTAGAGATGGAGATCAAGCGGGACAAGGGCGGGCTGGAGATCAAGTCCAAGCCCATCCGAGTGAACATCGACACCTTCGAGGCCCGCAACTCCGTCACCCCCACCGCTGTGCGCAGCATTGAGCAGAGCGCCCAGAAGGGCCGGCAGACGGCCTATCAGGCCACCGCCGCCTACGCCCAGCAGGGAAAGCTGATGATGGAAACCAAGCTGGGGGAGGAGGTCATCACCAAGTTCGCCCGCCAGACCATGGATAAGCCTCTGTCACGGGAGCTGGGCATGGACTTCCTGCCCTCCGTGGGGCCGGAGATCACTTGGGATGTGGGGGAGATGAACATCCGCTACGAGATGGATAAGCTCAACTTCGACTGGAAGTTCGGCCAGGGGGACTTCAAGTTCACCCCCGGCGACGTGGAGCTCACCGTCACCCAGCGGCCGGAGGTCATCATCAAGTATATCGGAGGCCCCATCTACGTGCCCCCCTCTGCGGACCCCAACTATGAGCCCGTGGACGTGAAGGGATGACAGGAGGAAAAGCGGTGCTGCTGCGAACAAAGTATTTCGGAGAGGTGGAGTGCGCTCCGGAGGAGGCGCTTCACTTTCCCAACGGCCTCTTCGGATTTGAGGAGGAGAAGGAGTTCTATCTGCTGCCCTTCGAGGGCAGCGGCGGCAGCCTGCTGTGCTTTCAGAGCGCGGCGGCGCCGCAGCTGGCCTTTGTGGCCATGGACCCCTTCTCCCTCCGCCACGACTACCACCCCGCCCTGCCGCAGGGGGAGCTGCGCTCGCTGGGGGCGGAGAGAATTGAGGAGCTGTGCTTTTATACCCTGTGCGTGGTGCGCCAGCCGGTGGGGGAGAGCACGGTGAATCTGCGCTGCCCGGTGGTCATTAACCCCCGCACCCGCCAGGCGGTCCAGGTGATCCTGGAGAGCGGGGAGTACCAGATGCACCACCGCCTCTCGGAGTTTGGGGACGGGGAGGGCGGTGCGCCATGCTGATTCTCCAGCGGAAGGTGGGGGAGTCCCTGCTCATCGGGGAGGACGTGGAGATTTCTGTTCTCTCGGTGGAGGCCGGACGGGTGCGTTTAGCTATTGAGGCGCCCAAGAGCGTGTCCATTCTGCGCGCCGAGCTGCGCAGCGCGGCGGACACCAACCGGGAGGCCGCCGGGGAGGGGGCCTCGCCGCTGGCTCTGCTGGATATGCTCCAGAGCGGCGGTTCGGGGGACAGAAAGCCGGAGAAATGAATATTTCAGCCGCAGGCTTCATATTCTGGAGTCTGTGGCTTTTCCGCTTGTTGGAAGGGCTGGAAAAAACAGGACGGTATATTCTTACCAGGAAAAAGATGGTTTTCGGCAAAATGATAAAATAGGCGGGAGTTTTTTTCACGCAATAGTCTTTTTTGCTGATAATGGAAATTCTACTTGCTTTGAGGGGAAAAACGTATTATAATAAATCAAAATGACACGCAGAAAATTTCAGCGCCGGTGAAGGAGCGAATTATGTCGGATTTTCTTACCAGCAATACAATGCTGATGCTCCAGCGTTCCATGAATTTCCAGTGGACAAAACAGACGGTTATATCGGATAATATTGTTAACGCGGAGACGCCCAACTATAAAACCAAATACGTCACCTTCGAGGAGGCCCTGCGGAACAGTCTGCAGGCCGCCGCCCGGGGGGAGGGCTCTGTGGCCGCTATGCGCAGCGCCCTGAGCTGTTCCGCCCCCACGGTCCGCGTGGCCGAGGAGGAGACCACCCGCATGGATGGGAACGGCGTCAATGTGGCGGAACAATCAGTGGAGCTGGTGCGCAACGCATATCAGCTCCAGCACACCTATCGGGCCATGAGCAGCGATATCTCCCGGCTGCTGATGGCGATCCGGGGCCAGTAAAGAAACAGGTCTGCGCTCCGGCCCTTGTGAATAAACAATAGGGGGGGACCTGTCCGGGGGAGTCCCGGCCCAGATGGAGAGAAGAATGAGAACCAAGGAGGTCACGGCAAATGGCATTTCTCAGCACAGTCAATATCATCGGCTCCGGCTTCACGGCCCAGCAGCTGCGGCTGGACGTGATCAGTGAGAACGTCACCAATATCAACACCACCCGCGTCGCGGACGGCGAGGGGCCCTACCGCCGGAAGGTGACGGTGTTCCAGGCGGAGCAGGGGCGGACCAGCTTTCGGGACGCCATGGCCGCCGCCATGGGGAAGGCGCCGGTGAGCAACCTGCGGGCCAGCAACACCGGCGGCGTCCGGGTGGTGGAGATTGGGGAGGACCCCTCCGACTTCAAGCTCAAGTACGACCCCACGGACCCCGACGCCAACGAGGAGGGCTACGTGGAGCTGCCCAATGTGGATCTGGTCAAGGAGATCACAGACGCGATGGCCGCCAGTCAGGCCTACTCCGCCAACGTGACCGCTTTCAATGTCCTCAAATCCGTCATCTCCAGCGGACTGGAGATCGGACGGTAAGAAACGGCGCGGCGGGCCGCGCACTAAGACGAGGAGGTAACGTGCCATGAGCGCGAATGTACAGGCGATTTCACCTCTGTGGGAGGTATTCCCCAGCCGCGGGGCGGCTGCGGCGGAGAAAAAGGAGGGGGGCGGCTCCCTCTTTGGGGAGATCTTCCAGACCGCCATTGATAACGTCCGGGAGAGCGAGGACACCATCGCCAAGCAGGAGTACCTGCTCTCCACCGGGCAGATGGACAACCCCGCCCAGCTGATGCTGGATCTCTACAAGGGCCAGGTGAGCATGTCAGTGCTGGTGCAGCTGCGCGAAAAGGCGCTGAACGCGTACAGCGAGCTCTCCCGTATGAGCCTGTAGGTGTGAGGTGGATTGACTTGAGAGGCCGGGGGGGATCGGTTTGGATACGACAAAGGTGAAGGAATTCTGGCAGAAGGTCAAGGATTTCTTCAAAAATATGAGCATGAAGGTCCGCGTCCTGCTGGGCGTGACGGTGGTGCTGGTCATCGCGGCCATCGCGGCTCTGGCCATGTGGAGCAGCGGCCAGCCCTATGAGACGCTGTTTACCAACCTTTCCAGCACAGAGGCGTCCGCCATTATGAGCAAGCTGGACGAGGACGGCTTCAGGGACTACCGCCTGGAGGGGGACACCATCTACGTCCGGGCCGATCAGCGGGATATCGCGACCGCTCGGCTGGTGCAGGCGGGGTACCCCAAGGATGGGTCCCTGTACAGCACCTGGTTCGAGAACGTGGGGGCCATGACCACCAGCTCCCAGGCGGCCACCACATGGCTTATCGCCGTGCAGGAGCGGCTGGAGGCCACCATCCGGAGCTTTGACGAGGTCCGGGACGCCGACGTGAACCTGAACCTGGGGGAGGAGCGGACCTACGTTTTTGAGAACGAGCCCGCCGCCAGCTCGGCGACGGTGGTGGTGGAGCTGGCCGGCGGCGACATGCTCTCCGAAAAGACGGCCACCTCCATCCGCAACGTGGTGGCCCACGCCATCCAGGGGCTGTCCATTGAGAACATCAGCCTGTCGGATACCAAGGGCAACCCCTACGGCCTGGACGCGGGGGGGCTGGGTGAGCTCACAGACGCCAGCCAGCTCAAGCTCCAGCGGGAGCAGTATTACAATAACCTTATCCGCACCAATGTGATGCAGGTGCTGGAGAGCATCTACGGATCCGGGAATGTGCGGGTGGCGGTGAATACCACCATCGATATCAACCGCCGCTACATAGAGAACACCACCTACCACCAGCCGGAGGGCTCCTACGAAAACGGCGGGCTCATCGGCCGGGAGGAGTGGCTCTACTATGTCGGCCGGGACGGCGAGAACCCGGTGGGCGGCGTGGTAGGCACCACCAGCAACTCCGATCTTCCCACCTACGTGGGCGGCGAGCTCCAGGTAAATGGAGACGAGAACGTAGCCGGCCAGTCCGGAAGCCGGGACAACAAGATTGACGAGAGCAAGGAGCAGATTGAGGTGGTGGCCGGCACCATCACGGATGTGTCCGTGGCCGTCACCATCAACCAGAACGCACCCACCGCCAACTCGGTGGAGCTGCTGGATCTGCGAGGCCACGTGGCCCGTGCCGCCGGTATCGGCGGCGAGGAGCCCCAGGAGCGGGTGTCCGTGCTGATCGCGCCCTTCGCGGACAGCGAGACAGCAGATGATATTGTGACGCCGTGGCTGGCTATCACACCGGATATGCTGCCCTTCATCATTATCGGAGGCATCGCTCTGCTGGTGCTGCTGCTGGTGCTGATCCTTGTCCTGCGGGGCCGGAGAAAGAAGAAGGCACAGCAGCTGGCGGAGGAGCAGGCTCTGGCGGAGGCGGAAGCCGCCGCGGCGGAGCAGGCCGCAGGCGAGTTCCAGCCAATCGGCGCGGAGGGCCAGCCCGGAGAGGGCCCGCCCATGACCGGCGCGGATATCATGGAGATCAACACCGAGAAGAGCTTGGAGCTGCGCAAGACAGTCCGGCAGTTCGCCCAGAACAACCCGGAGATTGCCGCGCAGATGCTCAAGAACTGGCTGAGAGAGGAGGATGGCAATGGCAGGTGAGGCCAAGGTTTCGCTCAGCTTCCCCCAGAAGGCGGCGGCGGTCATTGTCTCCTTGGGGGCGGATAAGGCGTCTCAGCTCTACCAGTTCATGGAGCCGGAGGATATTGAGCTCCTCACCCTGGAGGTGGCCCGGCTGGGAATGCTGGACTCGGAGACCACCGAGGAGGTGCTCACCGAGTTCTACCAGAACTGCATGACCAACAAGGCCGTTACCGAGGGCGGCCTGGAGTACGCGAAGGCGGTGCTGGAGAAGGCCTTCGGCAGTCAGACGGCCCTCTCCCTGCTGGAGAAGGTGACCAAGAGCCTGAAGAACCGGGAGTTCGCCTTCCTGGACAAGGCGGATGTGAAGAACCTCTTTTCCGCCCTCCAGAACGAGCGTCCCCAGACCATCGCCCTGGTCCTCTCCTATGTGGACCCGGACAAGGCCGCGGGCGTCATCGAGCAGCTCTCCCCCCAGCGGCAGGTCAAGGTGGTGGAGGCTATCGCCACCATGGAGAGCGCATCCCCCAACACCATCAAGATCATCGAGCGGGAGATGGAGCGGAAGTTCTCCAATATCATCACCAGCTCCAATGTCAAGCTGGGCGGCATCGACTATGTGGCCGGCATCATGAACAACCTGGACCGCTCCAGCGAGAAGGCCATCTTCGACCGTCTGGGCGTCAACAACCAGGAGCTGGCCGACGAGATCCGCAAGCGGATGTTCGTGTTCGAGGACATCATCACCCTGGACGACCGGGCGGTGCAGCGGGTGCTGGCCAACTGCGACCAGCGGGACGTGGTCCTGGCCCTCAAGGCCGCCAACAGCGAGGTGGCCAACAAGCTGTTTGCCAACATGTCCAGCCGTATGTCCGAAACCATCCGGGACGATCTGGAGATTACAACCAATGTCCGTATGAAGGACGTGGAGGACGCCCAGCAGCGCATCGTGGGCGTCATCCGCGACCTGGAGGAGCGGAACGAGATCGTCATCCTGAAGGGCGGAAAGGACGATATCATTGCCTAATATATTCAAAGGATTCCTCAACCCCAAGGCGGATCCCTACGTCTTCCCCGAGGCTAAGAGCATTGAGATGGCTGATCTCCCCCTCTTTGACGAGGAGGAGGGGGAGGCTGCGGGCGGGGCGCTCCAGGAGGAGTTGACCGCTCCCGCCGCGCCTCCTTCGGAGGGCTTTGACGTCCGGGAGGAGGAGCCGGAGACCGGGGAGGAGGCGGTGAGCGCCCCTCCTCCGGCGCCGGACAGCGGCGAGCCGGTGCGCTACGCCCAGCTCCAGGCCGAGCTGATTCTCAAGGAGGCCCGGGAGGAGGCGGAGTCGGTGCTCGCCAGGGCCCGGGAAACCGCCCAGCAGGAGCTGGAGGACATCCGGGCCGGTGCGCGGGACGAGGGCTACCGGGAGGGCTACGCCCAGGGCGCCGCACGGGCCGTGGAGGACGCGATCCGGGATCGGGAGGCTGTGGCACAGCGCCTGGAGGAGGAGGTCCGCGCCTTCCTGGAGAAGGCCACACTGGCCAAGGAGGAGATGCTCCTCCAGACCCGGGACGAGATGCTGGATCTGTGCATCGCCGTGGCGGAGAAGGTGGTGCGGGTGAGCCTGCGCAGCAGCAGCGAGGTGATTGTGCGGATGATTCAGACCGCCACCGAGCGGCTCAAGCGTCAGGAGTGGGTCCACATCTACATCTCCGGCTGTGACGCCAGAGGGGCGGCGCAGATCACCCCGGCTCTGACCACAGCGCTGGGGGCCCTCAGCCAGCATATCAAGCTCATCCCCATGGGGGACGGCGAGGACGGCACCTGCATCATCGAGACGCCGGAGGAGATCATCGACGCCAGCGTCTCCACCCAGATGTCCAACATCCGGGATTTGTTGCGGGACCAGATGGGGATGCGGTTCTGACGGGAAGGGAGAGCGCATGTTTCGGGAACTGATCCCATCCATCCGGTCGGCGGAAACCATGAGCCGCACCGGGAAGATTGAAAATATCGTGGGCATGTCCATTGAGGCCTCCGGCGGCAGGGCCGCTATCGGAGATATCTGCCGGATCTACTCAAACGAGTCCGGCGGTCAGGTTCCGGCGGAGGTGGTAGGGTTCAAGAACGACCACATCCTGCTCATGCCCTATGCCAATATGAGCGGCATCTCTGCGGGCAATTTTGTCCGAAACACCGGCAAGCGGCTGACGCTGCCGGTTGGGTCCTTTCTGCGGGGCAGGGTTATCAACGCCCTGGGACAGCCCATCGACGGGAAGGAGGATTTCGGCCGGGGGGACTCCTTCTCTATCGACTCCGGCTACATAAACCCCATGGCCCGGCCCCCCATCCGGGAGCGGATGGAGTTCGGGGTGAAAGCCATTGACAGCCTGCTGACCATTGGCAAGGGCCAGCGTATCGGTATCTTCGCCGGCTCCGGCGTGGGCAAGTCCACCCTGCTGGGCATGATCGCCAAGAACGTCAAGGCGGACATCAACGTCATCGCCCTGGTGGGCGAGCGTGGACGGGAGGTTCTGGAGTTCATTCAGAAGGACCTGGGGGAGGAAGGGATGCGCCGCTCCATTCTGGTGGTAGCCACCTCCGACCAGCCGGCCATGCTGCGCATGAAGTGCCCCAGCGTGGCTACCAGCATTGCCGAGTACTTCCGGGACCAGGGCTATGATGTATTGCTGATGATGGACTCCCTGACCCGGTTCGCCATGGCCCAGCGGGAGATCGGTCTGGCGATCGGCGAGCCCCCGGTGGCAAGAGGGTATACCCCCTCCATGTACGCCGAGATGCCCAAGCTTCTGGAGCGGAGCGGGAATTTTGAGAAGGGCTCCATCACCGGAGTCTACACGGTCCTGGTGGAGGGCGACGACACCAACGAGCCCATCGCCGATACGGTCCGGGGCATTCTGGACGGGCACATCGTTCTCTCCCGGCAGCTGGCCAACGCCAACCACTTCCCCGCTATCGACGTGGGGGCCAGCATCTCCCGGCTGATGGTGGAGATTGTTTCGCCGGAGCACAGGGACTTGGCCGGAAAGCTGCGGGATATCATGAGCGTCTATGAGAAAAACGCGGATCTGGTGTCCATCGGCGCTTACAAGCCTGGGAGTAACCCCAAGCTGGACCATGCGCTGAAAAAGATGGACGCCATCAACCAATTTTTGACCCAGGGCATCAACGAGGCCTTTAGCTATGAGGAAAGCCTCAGCCAGCTGCGGCGTATTGTGAGCTGAGAGACTGACAACCATGAGGAGTTTACGGCAGAATGAAGAAGTTCCGTTTTTCCCTTGAGACAGTTTTGGACTACAAGCAGCAGGTCCTGGACGCCCTCCGGATTGAGCACGCCGCCGCCCAGGCCAAGGCGCGGGCTCAGGAGGAGCGACTGCGGAGCCTGGAGCGGCAGCATGAGGAGCTGGACGCGGAGTTTTCCCAGCGGAAGCTGGAGGGCATCACAGTTCTGGATGCCATGAAGTACGAGCAGTACCTGCGGGCCGCGGAGCGGGCCATCGAGGAGGCCGAGGCGGTGCTGGAGGACCTGCGGCGGCAGGAGGAGGCTAAGCGGGCCCAGGTGGTGGAGGCCAAGAAGGAGACCGCCTCCATTGAGAAGCTGCGGGAGAAAAAATTGAGCGGCTACAACAAGGCCCTGCAAAAGAGCGAAGAGGCCATGATTGACGAATTTGTCTCCACCAAACGGGCCATGGAGGCCCAGACTGCGTGAGCTTCGCCCATACCGGGCGTTCTCAAATAGGGTAACAACCTGTAAGACAGATTCATAGAAAGGTGGTGGGGCCGGTCCCGAGCGCACAGCCCATTTTCGGAGCGAAAGGGGGTGGGGCGGGGACGGCGGACGGAAATATCTGCCGAAGGACTTGCAAACAGGCGCTCACTGTGCTATAACACATAGCGCCGGGCTTTTGGCGGACCGCGATCCGCTGTCAGAATTTCGCGAAACCGCGCGGAGAACAAATGACGGGAGAAGAAGCATGGACATTGCCAAAAGCAGTATGACAACCCCATCCGCCGCAGCGGCGGGAGCCGGCCGTCAGGACCTGATCCGGCAGCTGGCCGATCCGGACAGCGTATTTTACCAGGATATGCTCTCGCGCATCCGGCAGCGGGCCGAGGAGCAGGAGGAGCAGAAGCGGGAGGACGCCATTGTGGAGGCGTTTGGGCGGGTGATCGACGCGATGAACAGCAAGGATGACGGCCCAAAGCGCCCTGGAATGGGGAAATCCTTTACAGATCTTCTCCGCAGCATCGGCGAGCTGGACCCGGACGACCCGGAGCGGATCCGGCTGGAGCAGATGGTGAAGCGTCTTCAGGAGCTGGGCATCTGGTTTGATCTGCCCGGCCTGGATCAGGAGGACGGCGAGGAGGAGACCTTGACCCAGCTGTTGACCGAGATGCGGGTGAAGGACTTCCAGGCGGAGATTTGAAACGGAAAGAGGTGAGCGAGAGCTTTGAATGTAACCGAGAAATTTATGTGCCAGCAGATGACGCTGCTGGCGTCCGGCATGGGACTGCCGCCCACCGGTGAAGGCAAGGACGGCGGCGAAGCCAGCTTCCAGGACATGATCGAGAAGGTCAATGAAAAGGTGGAATCCGGAAAGGAGACCCCCGAGAAGCCGGTGGAGAAGCAGGAGACGGCGGAGCAGGAGAAAGCCCCGGCTTCCCCTAAAGAAGAGGAGGAGCTGAAGGCGGAGAACCTGACGGTCAATCCCAATGCGGCGGGGCTTGTAGACCTGTTCCGGCCGGAGATTACCCCTGTGGCGGAGGAGACGGCCGCCGCGCCTGTTCTGGTGGAGGCGGTCGTGGAGACAGCGGAGGAGCCGGAGGCGGCTGTGGAGCTGCCGGTGATGGACGCCGGCGCGGAGACGGCTGAGACGGTGGAGCTGCCGGAGGAGCCCCAGGCCGGCTTCCAGGAGACGCTGGAGAAGGCCCCTCAGCAGCAGGCGGAGGCGCCTGTGGAGCAGAAGGCCGAGGTGGAGACGAAGCAGACCGTGGAGACAGAGGAGGTCCGTGAGGAGCTGCCCGAGGTCAAAACGGAGGTCCGGGTCCAGGAGGACGGGGACGAACCCAAGGCGGAGGCCGCCGAGGTGGAGGAGCCCCTGTTCCACGATGTAAAGGCCGCGCCTGTGAAGGTGGGCGAAAGCTATGAGACGGTGGACACCCAGGAGCCCGATATGGACGAGAAGCTGGCGGACGCTATCCGGCAGGCGGCGCAGAACGGCAGTGAGCGGGTGGAAATCCGGCTTACGCCCCAGAATCTGGGCGCTCTGACCATCGAGATGGCCAAGGACGCCAGCGGCGCGCTCCAGGTGGTAATCCACGCCTCCAGCAGCAAGGCGGCGGGCCTGCTTCATCAGCATTTGGACGGACTCCACGCGGCGCTCCAGAGCTACAGCCAGGAGCCGGTGCAGATCGAGGTCCACCGCGGGGAGGAGAGCCAGCAGCAGAATCTCCACCAGCAGGCCGATCCCGACGGACGGGGCCGGCAGCAGCAGAACCAGCAGCAGGAGCGGGAGGAGCACGACAGCGGTGATTTCCTCCAGAAGCTGCGCCTGGGGCTGGTCGGCGCCAGTGAGAATCTCTAAAGAGAGAGAGGAGCGATGCAATGAGTAGTATGCTCGACGGCATGATGGACATTACCAGCCGCTATGCTAATATGTCCAGAGCGGCGGAGAACAACAGCGAGACCTCCAGTTCCAGTTCGGTACGGACGCTGGAGGAGATGCAGGCGGCGCAGAAGGCAAAGAAGGATGGAAGCAGCAATTCCACCCTCAGCTTTGAGGATATGCTGCTGCTGATGGTGACCCAGCTCCAGAACCAGACCATCGACAACCAGGCCGACCCCAACGACATGATGAACCAGCTCATTCAGATGACGGTCATGCAGGCTTTGACGGAGGTCTCCACCCAGGTGGACCAGCTGACGGAGGCCAATATCCTCAACTATTCCGCCTCCCTGGTGGGCAAGGGCGTCACGGTGGGCGTGTACAACGAGGAAACAAAGAAGTATGACGAGGTCTATGGTATTGTTACCGCCAGCGGTACATACAACGGACAGCAGGTCATCTTCATCGGCGACGACTGCTATACCCTCAACAGCATTATGGCGGTGGGCAAGCTGCCGGAGCAGAAGCCCGACCCGGTGGATCCGGACAAGAAGCCCGATGAGACGGATCCGGATAAGGAGCCGGGCGAGGTGGATCCGGACAAAGAGCCGGATGATGTGAAGCCCGACGGGACGGACCCCGACAATCAGGTGGAGGGAAGCGGCGGAAACCAGGAGAACAGCGGCGATGCCAGCGGGAACGGCGGAACGGACGCTGCCGGAGACGAGAGCGGTACGAGGAGGATCTAAATCCACATCCTGCATCGTGCCGGAAAGAGGGACGAAGATATGGAACGAATCACTCCCATAGAGGGACTCGGCCAGGTGGAGCAGGTCCAGCAGGTTCGCCGCAGGGACGCGGCGGGCGGGTTTGGCGCGCTGCTCCGGCGGGAGCTGACCCAGGCGGCAGCGCCGGCGGAGGAGTCCTTTGCCATTGCCTTTACCAAGCACGCCCGAACAAGGGCGCAGCAGCGGGGCATCGAGGTTACACCGGCGCTCATGGGACAGCTGGCGGACAGCGTGGAGCGGGCCAGCGCCAAGGGGGCCACCAATATTTTGGCCTTTGACGCCACCAGAGCCTTTATCATCAACGTCCCCCACGGGCGGGTGATCACCACCATGTCCCAGGAGGAGATGCAGGAGAATATTTTCACCAATATTGACGGTGCCGTGCTTCTGAAATAGGAAAAAGCAGGACCCTTTTGGGATGCTTTGGCTCCCCGCCCGACTGGCGGGGGGCCGGCGGCGCCAACAGAGAAAGGATGTATTTTCGCGTATGACTGGAGCTATGTATGCCGCCATCGGCGGCCTGAAGACCCACATGAACAACCTCAACGTTATCGGCAACAACGTGGCTAACGTCAATACCGCCGGCTATAAGACCCAGCGGCAGATCTTCCAGGAGACTATCTATACCACCTACCGCTCCGGCAGCAACGGCACGGCCAGCCGGGGCGGCGTGACCCCCTCTCAGATCGGCTTCGGCGCTCAGGTGGGGGCTATTGATCTGATTATGAGCCCCAGCACCTTCAACCCCACCGGCGCGGATCTGGACTGCATGATCGAGGGCGACGGCTTCCTCATGGTGGGCGACAAGGACGCCGTTATCAACGGCGCGGAGGACTACGGCAAGCTGATGCTCACCCGGGTGGGCGACCTCTGCCAGGACCCTAACGGCTATATCTGTGACAGCAAAGGCAATGTCGTCTACGGTTTTGCCACCGTTGTCAACCCTTACTATCGATCGGACCTCAAGGAAGGGACCCCGGACTATATAAAGGCAGAAGCGGAAGCGAACGCGGCTGGATTTACCATCAAGGATAAGTACGCTGTCAGTTCCCAGTTGGTGCCCCTGCGGGTGCCCACGGCAGCGGCGGAGCCGACAGAGAAGAATGGCGGCATTATAGATGGTAAGAACCAGTGGGAGAGAGGCGATCCCGTCTATGACATCTTGGGCGGAGTAACCGGCGACGACACCTCCAGAACCAATATCAACCTTGCTGACGGCAAATACTTTAATGACGATGGTGGAATTGACGTGGATAAGTTGCCGGATGGTGCAGGTTCCAAGGATGGTACTGGTGATAAAACCTATGCCGGTCCTGTCCCCAACCTGGAGGGCAAGTATGTGAACCTCAGGAGTATGTCCATCAACGAGAACGGCGCGATTGTCGGCACCAGCGACAGCGGCACGGTAGTTCTGGGCTATGTGGCGATTGCCAACGTGGACTCCCCCAGCGGCGTGACCCACATGGGCGGTCCCTACTACCAGGCCCTGGAGGGCGCGGGCGATATCACCGTGTCCGCCGTGGGCGGCATCATGAGCGGCCGGTACCTGAACAACCAGGTGCCCAAAGATGACAAGGTGCCTCCCATGGATGACGCTCTGGGCAACGGCAAGGGCACCAGCATTCGCAACGGCGGACTGGAGGCGTCCTCCACCGATGTCGCCACGGAGTTTGCCAACATGATCGTCACCCAGCGCGGCTATCAGGCCAACACCCGTATTATCACCGTCACCGACTCCATGCTGGAGGAGCTGGTGAACATGAAGCGGTAAGGGAAACCCCTTTCCAACCCCAGCGGCGCAGTCCCTAACGAGCCCCCGGCCGCTTAGCGGCGGCCGGGGACAATGAAAGGAGAATCACCATGATCGTCCTGACAAAGCGCAACAACGAGCGGTTTCTGCTCAACCACAATCAGATCGAGTCCATCGAAATGATTCCGGAGTCCAAGATCGTCATGATGAACCGGGACTACTTCATCGTCAAGGAAGAGCCCGAGATTATCATCAAGAAAATCCAGGAGTACAACGCCAAGGTGCAGGACGTCCACCGGGAGATTACCATCCGGGACAAGCGCTGAGGGCGAGAGGGGCGCGTCTGAGGGGCGCTGGGGTCCAATAAGCCCCGCCCCAGCGTCGGTCATATGCGCCCCAAGCGGGAAATTGAGAATGACCTCCCCCTGCGGGAGGAAACGGATGTGAGTGAAGCTATGAATATTACATATATTATTGGCGTCGTCGGCGCAATCACGGTTATGATCATCGGTATGATGTTCGGCGGTGAGGGCGGACTGCTGACGGTTACCCAGGTGGGCAACTTCTTTGACCCGGCCAGTGTTTTCATTGTTATCGGCTGTACCTTTATGATCGTCATCGCCTCCTTCCCGGTCAGCGCCCTGAAGGATATCCCCAAGCATCTCAAGGTCGTTCTCAACAACAAGGGCAATGACCCGCTGGCAATTATCGACGAGCTGGTGGAGCTGGCCCAGGTGGCCCGTAAGAACGGCCTGCTGGCCCTGGAGGAAAAGGGCAACCAGCAGGAGGACCCCTTTTTCAAGCAGTGCATCATGCTTATCGTGGACAACAACGACGCCGACCAGGTCAAGGAGATCATGATGAACGACATCGAGCAGGCCTCCGACCGCCACGACGCCGGCGCGGGAATGTATGACAAGGCCGGCTCCGTGGCCCCCGCCTTCGGCATGGTCGGTACCCTGGTGGGCCTTATCAATATGCTGAAGGCCATGGACGTGGAGAGCGGCGGCGGCAACCTGGGCCCCGCAATGGCCACGGCCCTGGTGACCACCCTGTATGGGTGCGTGCTGGCCCATATGCTCTTCGGGCCCATCGCCACTCAGCTGCGCCAGCGGGACGCGGAGGAGGTTTTGTGCAAGCTCATCATCGTTGAGGGCATCATGTCCATCCAGGCCGGCGCGAACCCCAAGTTCCTGCGGGAGAAGCTGCTCACCTTCGTGGCCCAGCGCCAGCGCACCGACAGCGGCGGCAAGGCCGCCGAGTAAGGAGCGGAGGCATGAGCTTTCTGAGTGTTGGAAAGGAGGCGCGCCATGGCGCTTAAAAAAAAATCTGGCGGCGAGGGCGGCGCCAACTGGATGGACACCTACGGCGACATGGTGACGCTGCTGCTGTGCTTCTTCGTCCTGCTCTACTCCATGTCCACCATCGACCAAGAGAAATGGATGATGATCGTCCAGAGCTTCAACAAGACCGCCGAGGTCAGCGTTGACGATAGGCCCACAGGCCCCGACGGCGAGGGCACGAACGACGGCGGCGGCGGTATGCCGAGCACTACGGATGTGGATTCGGCCATGGAGGAGCTTCTGGAGTTCCTGGAGATGACCGCCGCCGGCCAGGCCAGCGACGCCATCAGCGTCAGCCAGGGGGACGGCTATGTTTACGTGGCCTTCAACAGCTCCGTATTCTTCGACGGGGACAAGTGGGAACTGCGGCCCGAGGGGAAGGCGATTCTCGACGAGATCCTGCCGGCCCTGGACGCCGCCGCCCCCTTCGTGGACGAGATACGGGTCTCCGGGCACACGGCCCGGGCCCAGGGAACCTATAACGTGGAGTGGGACTTCCGTCTCTCCTCCATGCGGGCGGTGGAGGTGGTGTCCTACCTGCTGGGGAACAGCAACGAGCTGGACCCCGCCCGGATTCAGCCCATGGGCTACGGCCAGTGGAGGCCGGTGGCCGGCAACGAGGCGGAGAGCGACCGGAGCAAAAACCGCCGTGTGGAGATGATGATCACGGGCAAGGATATCGAGGACAAGATGGGCGACAGTATCACCCAGTACTATACCAGCACCGACCAGACCCAACCCGGCGTATCGTGACGCGGGGAAGCGCCCTAGGGCCCAGGGCGGCGCGGGAGAGTTCGCGTAAGAATCCAGAGCCCGGAATGAGGAGAGCATATGGCGGAAGTCTTATCACAAAGTCAGATAGATGCCCTGCTTAACGCGGCCCGCAGCGGGGAGATGAACCTGGACGCCCCGGCCCAAGAGCAGCCGGAAAAGAAGTACCGCAAGTACGACTTCTACAGTCCCAGAAAATTTACCAAGGACCGCATCAAGATTCTCAATAGCATATTCGAGAGCTACGCCAGGGTGATCAACTCCCGGCTCAACGCCCTGCTCCACGCCACCTGCGAGATCGAGGTGGAGAGCGTGGAGGAGCAGCGCTACCACGAGTTCTCCAACGCTCTGCGGGAGAGCGACGTGCTGGCCCTGGCCAAGATCGACCGGGAGGACCTCCAGGAGGAGAACCCCGTTCTGGTGCACATGGCCATGCCGGTCATGCTGACCATGATGGACCGGATGATGGGCGGAGAGGGGGAGCCGGACCCGGATCTCCCCGTGGAGTATGTGCTCACGGATCTGGAGCTGGACATGTACGCGGATATTATGGCGGACCTGCTCAGCGTGCTGGGCGGGAGCTGGGAGAACTACATCCCCCTCAAGTTCGAGTATGTGCGCACGGAGGTCAACCCCACCCTGGTACAGCTCATCGGCTTTGACGAGACGGTGATTCTGGTGGGCCTGGATATCCGTTTTCCGGACAGCAGCAGCGGGCGGATGAGCCTGTGCCTGCCGGGCGAGATGCTCACCAACATCTTCGCGGAGGTGGGCAAGAGCACCACCCGCCGCACCACCGGCGAGGATAAGTCGGAGGAGATCTTCGACTCCCTGCGGGAGAGCGATTTGGAGATTGTGGCGGAGCTGGCCAGAACACACCTGCTGCTCAGCGACATCTACCACCTGAATGTGGGAGACGTGGTGGACATCAAGCGGCCCAAGGACGCGCCGGTCTACCTCAACATCGGCGGACGCCGGTGGTTCGACGGGCGGATGGGCGTCCATAAGCATCAGATGGCCGTGAAAATCGGTGAGACATACATCAAGGTATAAAGGAGCGTATCTGGATGGGAGAGAATATTTTCAGCCCGATGGTGATCGACGCCATCGGAGAGATCATGAACATCAGCCTCGGCTCCTCCGCGACGGCGGTCTCCAATATGCTCGATCACCGGGTGGACATCACCACGCCCACCGTTAAGGTCGTCAACGCGGAGGACTTCGTCTTAGGGGAGATCGAGCCTGCGGTGGGCGTGGAGATCAAGTATGTCTGCGGCCTGGAGGGCAGCAACATCATGATGCTCAAGCGCAGCGACGTGAAGGCTATCGTGGATATCCTGCTGGGCACGGAGACTGCTGATGAGGACTTTCAGCTGGACGAGCTGAGCGTCAGCGTCGTCTGCGAGGTCATGAACCAGATGATGGGCGCGGCCGCCACGGCCATGTCCGACTTCCTGGGGCGGATGGTGAACATCTCCACCCCCGAGTCCTTCGAGATGGACGACCTGGATAAGGTCAAGCAGGAGCACTTCCCTGTGCAGACGGGGCCCGTGGTGGTGGTCAGCTTCAAGCTGAACATCGAGGGCATTGTCGAGAGCGAATTCATGAACGTGATGAGCGTGGACCTGGTGAAGGAGTTGGTGGCAGGCTTCGGCTTGGACCTGGACGGCGAGGCTGCGGAATCCGCGCCCGCGCCGGCCCCCGCGGCCCCGGCTCCCGCGCCTGCACCGGCCCCCGCGCCGGAGGCCTCCGGTGGAGGCGGTGGAGGAGGCGTCCTCAGCCAGGAGGAGATTGAGCGGCTGCTGAGCGGCGGTGGAGACGCGGCTCCGGCTCCTGCGCCCACACCTGCGCCGGCGGCGCCGGCCCCCACGCCGGCGGGACCGGCCGCAGCCGCGCCCGGTCCGGCGCCGGCACAGCCCGGCGTGCCGCCTCAGGCGCCTGCCGGCTATCCCCCGCCCTATCCGTCCCAGCCGGGCCAGGAGGGGAATTACCCCTATCCCTATCCGCCCTACCCCCCCTACTACATGTACCCGCCGCAGGGGCAGATTCCCCAGGGGCCGGATCCCAAGGTCATCAACGCCCAGCCGGCGAAAATGCAGCAGCTGGACGAGGAGGCCCGGCTCTCCCAGGAGCAGAAGCAGAACCTGGATCTGATTATGAACGTGTCCCTGGAGGTGGCCGTGGAGATTGGCCGCACCCGGCGGAAGATTCAGGATATCATCTCCTTCTCCAAGGGATCCCTGGTGGTGCTGGACAAACTGGCGGGCGATCAGGTGGATCTGCTGGTCAACGGCCAGTGCGTGGCCCGGGGCGACGTGGTGGTTATCGACGACAACTTCGGCATCCGGATTACGGAGATCTTGCAGAAACCGGACATTAACGAGCTGACCAAATTGTAAACCTGGCATTTGCCGTTCACATATTTTAATTTGTAAAGGGAAAAGGTGAATTACAATGGCTAAAATCTTAGTAGTTGACGACGCTGCGTTCATGCGGAAGGTCATCAAGGACACCCTTAGCAAGGCCGGTTATACCGACCTCCACGAGGCTGTGGACGGCGCTAACGCCGTCGAGCAGTTCAACGCCCTTAAGCCGGATCTGGTGCTCATGGACATCACTATGCCCAACATGGACGGTCTGGAGGCGCTCAAGGCCATCCGGGCCGCCGACAGCAACGCCAATGTGGTCATGTGCTCCGCCATGGGTCAGGAAACCATGGTCATCGACGCTATCCGCTCCGGCGCGAAGGACTTTATTGTCAAACCCTTTAAGGGCGAGCGGGTGCTCAAGACTGTCACCAGCATCGTCGGCGAGCCCTGATGCCCGTCCAGGAGGTCCTGTCCCTGCTGGGCATCCTGCTGGTCATGGTGCTGGTCCTGGGCGGGTGCTACCTTGTCACCCGCTGGGCCGGCACGGGCCTGTCCCTGCGCCTGGGCGTACCGGGCGGGGGCGGCCGCCTGCGGGTGCTGGAGCGCCTGAGCGTGGGCAGGGAGCACTTTATCCTGGTGGTCCGGGCCGCAGATCGGTTTCTTATCCTTGGCTGTTCTCCCTCCGGATTCTCTGTACTGTGCGAGCTGACGGAGGAGGAGGGGGCGCTGTGGACCAGCCCTCCCCCCTCAGAGGCTGCGGCAGAGAAGATAACCCCGGATTTCCGCGCGATACTCCAGCGGTTCCGGGAGAAAAAATGATCGGAGAGGAGGCTTTTGCCCATGTCAACGGACGCGCTTATCAACGTCAACGGCGGTAATGTGCAGGCGCTGGATATCATGCTGCTGCTGACGGTGATCACGCTCCTGCCGTCGCTGGTGGTGATGATGACCTCTTTCACCCGGTATGTGGTCTCCTTCTCCTTCCTGCGCACGGCCATGGGCACCCAGCAGACGCCGCCGAACTCGGTGCTGGTGGGGATGGCCCTCATTCTGACGCTGTTTACCATGACCCCCACCCTCAACAGCATTAAGACGGACGCATACGATCCCTATACCCAGGGAACCATCGACCAGGAGGAGTTCTTCCAGCGGGCCCAGGTTCCCATCAAGGACTACATGCTCCGGCAGACGGAGATTTCCAGCATGGCCCTCTACTGCGAAATGCTGGACATGGAGGTGCCGGAGACCGAGGAGGAGGCGGGGGAGCTGCCCCTCCAGGTGATTATGCCGGCCTTTGTGACCTCGGAGCTGAAGGAGGCCTTCGCAATCGGCTTTCTGCTGTATATCCCCTTCATGCTCATCGACATCATCGTCTCCTCGACGCTGATGAGCATGGGTATGATCATGCTCCCGCCGGCGATGATCTCCACACCCTTCAAGATTCTGCTCTTTATCCTGCTGGACGGCTGGCACCTGCTGTTTTCCTCGCTGGTCCGGGGCATTAACTGGTAGGGGGGCGGGCTATGGATACCACAATGGTTACGGAGATCCTCCGCTCCGGCGTGTGGGTGGTCATCAAGATCGCCGCGCCCATGCTGGTGCTGAGCATGGCGGTGGGTGTGCTGCTGGCCATCTTCCAGGCCGTCACCCAGATCCACGAGCAGACCCTCTCCTTCATCTTCAAGGTGACGGTGGTGGTGCTGGTGCTGCTTGTGGGCGGCGGGTGGATGATGGAGACGCTGCTGGATTTCAGCAGGAGCATCTTTGAGCTGATAGGGAGTTAGGAGGCGGCGCGTGTTGGACCTGACAGGACTGAACCTGCTGCTGCTGATTCTCAGCCGCATGAGCGGGCTTGTCCTCTTTAACCCCCTGCTTGGGCGGTCGAACATCCCGGCCTATATCAAAAGCGGCCTCATTCTGCTCCTGTCCTTCACCACCTACTCCATGACCGGCATGGCCCCGCCGGAGGTGGGCACTGTGCTGGAGATGGGGGTGCTCTGCATCTGGGAGCTGGGGATGGGATACCTGCTGGGGCTGGCGGTCAACCTGTTTTTCTATGTACCGTTGCTGGGCGGCGAGATCATTGATATCCAGATGGGCATGAGCATGGGCCGGACCTACGACCCCAGCAGCCAGGCCTCGGCCACCGTAACCGCCACCCTGCTCAATGTTCTCATGAGCCTGCTCTTCTTCGCCGCCAACGGGCATATCACCCTGCTGCGGATTATGCTCACCTCCGGCGAAATCGTGCCCTTCGGACAGGTGATGCTGGGCCGGGATGTCCTCTGGTCCCTGCTGGAGCTATTTGTGGAGTGTACGGTGCTGGCGGTAAAGCTCTGTATGCCGATTCTGGCGGCGGAGCTGCTGGGCCAGGTGGGGATGGGCATTCTGATGA
The DNA here is from genome assembly GCA_022804995.1 of Oscillospiraceae bacterium. Taxonomy (GTDB): domain Bacteria; phylum Bacillota; class Clostridia; order Oscillospirales; family Oscillospiraceae; genus Pelethomonas. The sequence continues at coordinate 22,400 of JAAWUC010000001.1, read as the reverse complement.
AGGTTATCCCCCAGATCAATGTCTTCGCCATCAACATCGAGCTGAAGGTCATCATTGGCCTGGGCCTGCTGCTGATACTTCTCGTGCCCTTCAGCGAATACCTCCTGGGTCTGGAGAACCAGATGTTTCAGACGCTGCGCGCCATGCTGCCGATGATGGCGGGATAGGGGCGGAGCGGAGGACTTTGGCCGGCAAAGGGGGGATGAGCGGTGGCCGGTGATTCCAAGACCGAAAAAGCAACACCAAAAAAGCGAAGAGACGAACGAAAAAAGGGCAACGTCATGATGAGCAAGGACGCGGTGGCCGTGGCCACCCTCCTGGGCACACTGGCGATGCTCCAGCTGATGAGCGGCGTCGTCGTGGAGCAGGCGGGGAACCTCTTCTCCACAGCCTTCGGCTATGTCGCGAACCTGCAAAATGTCCCGGTACCCGAGCTGCTGCGGACCTACTTGACCCGCTGTATTGTCACCGTGATTATCGTGGCGGGCCCCTTTCTTGCCGTCACGGCGGTGCTGGCCATCGCGGCCACCTTTGCCCAGACCAGGATGCTGGTCACGGGCGAGTCGCTTAAGCCGAAATTCAGCCGGCTCAACCCCCTCCAGGGATTTAAGCGGCTGTTCTCCCTGCGCAGCGTGATTGAGGCCTTCAAGGGCATTCTGAAAATCACGATTCTGCTCTACCTGATTTACCGCTACTTCCAGCAGGTGGCCGCGGGCTTCTCCCGGTTTCTGGATATGGAGCTGCGGCAGTCCTGCGCCATCCTCTTTGACGATATCATCACCCTGATTATTCAGGTGGCCGTGGCCTTTACGGTGCTGGCTTTCGCGGACTACCTCTACCAGTGGTGGGACTACGAGCGGCAGCTGAAGATGTCCAAACAGGAGATCAAGGAGGAGTATAAACAGCTGGAGGGCGACCCCCAGGTCAAGGGAAAGATCAAGGAAATCCAGCGCCGGCGGGCCCAGCAGCGCATGATGCAGCAGGTGCCCGGCGCGGACGTGGTCATCCGAAACCCCACCCACTTCGCCGTAGCCCTGCGCTACAAGCCGGAGCGGGACGACGCCCCCGTTGTGGTGGCCAAGGGCGTGGATGAGCTGGCCCAGCGCATCGCCAAGGTGGCGGAGGAGAACGGCGTGGCCGTGGTGGAGAACGTCCCCCTGGCCCGGGCCCTCTACGCCCATGCGGACCTGGACCGCCAGATTCCCCAGGAGTTCTACGGCCCTGTGGCCGAGGTGCTGGTCTACGTGCTCAAGCTGGACCAGCAGAAGGATTCCCCATAAAGTACGCCTATCCCGCCCTGACGGGCGTTATTTCAGGAAAGGACGGAGCCCATGAAGCGTATTTTCCAAAACAGCATAGCACTTCTGGTGGTTATCGTTGTCCTGTTTCTTGTTCTGCCGATTCCCCCGTTTCTGCTGGACATCCTGCTGATCATCAACATTTCGCTGTCGATTCTGATTCTGATGATCACCATGACCATCTCGGATGCCCAGGAATTTTCGATTTTCCCATCCCTGCTGCTGATCACCACCCTGTTCCGATTGGGACTGAACGTGTCCACCACCCGGCAGATTCTGGGCCGGGCCGGCGGTGACAGCATGGTCATCAAGGCCTTCGGCGAGCTGATCACCCAGGGAAACATCGTTCTCGGCGTTATCATCTTCTTTATCATCGTGCTGGTACAGTTCATCGTCATCACCAAGGGCGCGGAGCGCGTGTCGGAGGTGGCGGCCCGTTTCACGCTGGACGCTATGCCCGGTAAGCAGATGGCTATTGACGCGGACCTGAGCTCCGGACTTATCGACGAGCAGCAGGCGCGGGAGCGCCGGGCCAAGATCCAGAAGGACGCCGACTTCTACGGCGCCATGGACGGCGCCACCAAGATTGTCAAGGGCGACTCCATTATGGGCCTGATCATCACCGCCATCAATATCATCGGCGGTCTGATTCTGGGCGTCACCATGGGTGGCATGGACTTCGGCACCGCCATTCAGACCTACTCCATCGCCACCATCGGTGACGGGCTGGTCTCCCAGCTGCCGGCTGTGATGATCTCCACCGCCACGGGCATGATCGTCACCCGGTCCGTGTCCGACGGCAGTCTGAACAAGGACGTTATCACCCAGTTCGCCAACCAGCCCCGGGCCATCACCAGCGGCGGCGTCATCGTGCTGCTGCTGGGTCTGGTCCCCGGAACGCCCCATGTGCCTCTGCTGATTGTGGGCGCGGGGCTCAGCGTGGGCGGCTGGACCATGCTCCGCCGGCTCAACCGGCAGGAGGCGGAGGCTATCGCCGAGGCCGTTGCGGCCCCGGTGGAGGAGGCTCCGGCCCAGCCCAGCGAGGCGGACTTCTACAAGGATATCAACAATGTCTACACCCTGCTGACCGTGGACCCCATTGAGATGGAGTTCGGGTACAGCCTCATCCCCATGGTGGACGAGAGCAGCGGCGGCAAGCTCATCGGCCGCAACGCCCTCTTCCGCCGGCAGTACGCCCAGGATATGGGCTTCGTCATTCCCTCCATCCGCTTCCACGACTCCTCCGCCCTGGGCACCAACCAATATGTGGTGAAGATCAAGGGCGAGGAGGTGGCCCGGGGCGAGATCCTGGTGGACTACTACCTGGCCCTGGAGCCCACCAATCCCAGCGGCGAGATCGACGGCATCGAGACGGTGGAGCCGGCCTACGGCATCCCCTCCCGGTGGATTCTCCCGGAGAACAAGGAGATGGCGGAGATCTACGGCTACACCGTCATTGACCCCCTGTCCGTCATGCAGACCCACCTGAGCGAGGTCATCCGCACCCACGCCCATGAGCTGCTGGGCCGGACGGAGGTGATCCAGCTGGTGGAGAACCTCAAGCGCACCGCCCCCGAGGTGGTGGAGGAGGCCATCCCCAATCTGCTCAGCTACGCCGCCTTGGAGCGGATTCTCCGAAGCCTTCTCAAGGAGGGGGTTCCCATCCGGGATCTGGGCACCATTCTGGAGACCTGTATTGACGCCATGGCCACCACCAAGGACCTGGATATGGTCACGGAGAACATCCGCGCCGCTCTGGCCCGCACCATTACCCGCCGTTTCTGCGAGCACGGGCAGCTGCGGGTGGTCACCCTGGACGCGGAGGTGGAGAAGCGGGTGATCTCCTCCCTGAGCAAAAACGAGCAGGGCATCTACCTGGCTATGGGTCCCGACCTCATGCAGCAGATCGTCACCCAGCTGGCCGAGTTCATCAAGAAGTTCAACGATCTCAGCCAAACCCCCATTGTACTCACCAGCCAGGTCATCCGCATCTATCTGAGCCGGATGCTTTCCCAGTTCTACCCCAATCTCTATGTGCTCTCCTTCAACGAGATCACCAGTGATGTGCAGATCCAGTCTCTGGGCAACGTCACCCTGGCCCAGACCGGGCCGAGAAAGGCGGCGGCGGTATGAGCGGGGCGCAGCGGGCGGCGGAGGTGGAGCTGGGCTATACCCAGGCCGAGCTGGACAGGATGAGCAAGGAGGACCTGCTGCTGCTCTACAAGAGCACCGGATGTCAGGAGCTCAAGTGGCCCCTGGTGCTCCGGTACGTGGGCCTTGTCAAGTCCATCGCCCTCCAGGTCCGGGGAGTCTACAGCGGCTTTGCCCAGGTGGACGACATCATCAACGAGGGCGTTCTGGCTTTGGTGGGGTCCGTGGACAAGTTCGACCCTGACAAGGGCATCAAGTTTGAGACCTTCGTCTCCAAGCGCATCCGGGGGGCGGTCATCGACCTGGCCCGCCGGCAGGACTGGGTCCCCCGCAGCGTGCGGCGGAAGGCCCGGGAGATTGAACAGGCCGGCGCAGAGCTCTACGCGGAGCTGGGGCGCTATCCCACCGACGAGGAGATCGCCGGGCGGCTGGGGGTTTCCCCGGAGCAGTACCAGGAGGATCTGGCCAACTCCTCTCTGTGCAACATCCTCTCTCTGGACGCGGTCTTCGAGGATCGGGACCAGGGGGGCGTGGACGTGGTGGACAGCGCCTCCGTCAGCAGGCCGGAGGACTCCCTCCTGCGCCAGGAGCTGCTGGATACCTTGGCCGAGGGGATCACCTCCCTGCGGGAGAACGAGCAGCTGGTGGTGAGCTTGTACTATAAGAAAAACCTCAGCATGAAGGAGATCGCCCAGGTGATGGAGGTCAGCGAGCCCCGCATCTCCCAGATTCACTCCCGGGCTATCCAGAAGCTGAAGCTGTATATGAAGCGATACATGAACGGGGAGCGCTAGGCCCCCGCCGTCGAGAGAGGAGCAGGTTTTCATGGTCAAAGGCTTTTATCAACTCACCTCCGCTATGCTCAGTCAGGGGAGGCGGCTGGATGTCGTGTCCAACAACATGGTCAACGTCTCCACCGCCGGCTACAAGGCGGACCGCTACACCGACAGCACCTTCCAGAACGTGCTGATGAGCCGGATCGGCAATAAGGACAAGTCGGCCCCCCAGGAGCTGGGACAGGAGAGCTACATACTGGCCCCCAGCGAGCTCTACACCGACTACACCCAGGGCTCCCTGGAGGAGACCACGCTGCCCCTGGACTTCGCCATCGAGGGAGACGGCTTTTTCGCCATTGAGCTGAACGGACAGGTGGGCTACACCCGGCAGGGCAGCTTTACCCTGGACGAGGAGGGCTATCTCTGTCTGGGCGGCCAGGGCCGGGTGTTGGATAACCAGGGCCAGCCCATCCAGCTGCCCACGGACAAGATCAAGGCGGACCCCGACGGTGCGCTGTACAGCGTGAACGGCAGCAGCTACCTGGGCACTCTGGGAATCTACGCCTTCCAGGACAACGGGGCCCTGGAGCGCAACGAGCGGGGGCTCTTTGTGGGCCAGGGGGCCGCGATCAGCGGGAATTACAAGATCCACCACAAGATGGTGGAGCGCTCCAACAGCAACATGGTCCAGGAGATGGTGTTCATGATGAGCTCCCAGCGGGCCTTGCAGAGCGCGGCCCAGCTGAGCAAGATCTACGACCAGGTGCTCACCAAGACCGCCACGGATATCGGCAGACTATAAGGCCCCCTGACCGGGAGAAAGGTGTGATTGCCCCATGAATATGTCCTTTTACAGCGCGGCGGTGGGCGCCTACCAGCAGCAGCTGCGCATGAACGTACAGGCCAACAACATCGCCAACGTGAACACCAGCGGCTTCCGGGCGGAGCGAGCGGCTTTCGGAGAGCTGATGAACCGAAACGTGGCGGGCATCGACGGAGAGCGCCTGCCCAAGGGCACCGGCACCCGGATGATCCAGGCCACGGTGGACTTCTCCTCCGGGGGCTACAAGGAGACCGGGCGGGACTTCGACTACGCCATCGACGGGGACGGGTTCTTCGCCCTCTACGATCCAGCCACCGAGGAGATCTCCTTCACCCGGGACGGGTCCTTCTATATGAGCCAGTTCTTCATCCCGCCCGCTGAGGACGCGGTGCCGGAGAAGGACGGGGAGGAGCCCCAGCCTACGGAGGTCTGGCGGCTGAGCGACAACCAGGGCCGGTGCGTGCTCAACCCCCAGGGGAACTTTATTGTCATCGACCCGGAGAACCGGGGGGCGCCTCTGGAGCTGGGGGTGTTCGACTACGCCATCCGGGAGGGGCTCCAGCACGCGGACAGCTCCCGCTTCCTGGCCACCGAGCGCAACGGCCAGCTCTACCTGGGCACCGGCCAGGTCAAGCAGGGGCTGCTGGAGATGAGCAATACCGACATGGCGCAGGAATTCATCAAGGTTATCGAGTCCCAGCGGGCGTACAGCTACGCGCTGAAGATGGTGCTCACCTCCGATGAGATTGAGACCACCATCAATGGCCTGCGGGGCTAATTGAGAAGGAGGGCGGATGAGCGAATGGGCTTGAAGCGATTTGACGAGCTGACCAATCTGGAGATCGACACCCTGCGTGAGATTGGCAGCATCGGCACCGGCAACGCGGCCACGGCGCTGTCCACGATGCTGGGCCGGGAGGTGCGCATTACCCTGCCGGAGGTGCGCATCATGGGCTACAACGAAGCCATTGAGTGGATCGGCGGACCGGAGGCGGTGACCGCCGGCGTACTGGTGCGGATGGGCGGCCAGATGAACGGCATTATGCTCTCCGTGCAGCAGCTGGAGTTTATCAACCTAGTGCTCCAGAGCATGCTGCGTCTGGAGGTAAAGGACTTCATGGAGCTGGACGAGCTGGGCAAATCCACATTGGTGGAGGTGGGCAACATCATCATCTCCGCCTTCATCAACGCCCTGTCGGGCCTGTCCGGCGTGTCCATCGATCTGACGGTTCCGGCCTTCGCGGTGGATATGCAGGGGGCCATTCTGGCGGTCCCCATGGCGGAGATCGGCAACATGAGCGACTATCTGATGACGATTGGAGGCAACTTCCTGTGCGATAACAAGCAGGTTCCCTGCCACCTGCTGCTCTCGCCGGATATCCGGTCGCTGAATTTTCTGCTCAAGAAGCTGGGCGTCCTGGAATGAACGAGAAAATTACGGTAGGGATCGCGGATATGAAGATCGCGAAGAGCGGCATCCTCATCACCTACGCCCTGGGCTCCTGCATCGGCCTGTGCTTTCAGGACACCAGGACCAAGGTTTCCGCTCTTCTGCATATTATGCTCCCGCTGAACATGGAGCCGGGCAGGAAGAATCCCATGAAGTACGCAGACACCGGTATCCGGGAGACACTGCGGCAGATGGAGGCCCAGGGGGCCTCCCGCAGCCGGGTGACGGTCAAGATCGCCGGCGGCGCGAAGATGTTTGAGGTCAGCGGCGGCGGCAATCTGGGGAACATCGGGCAGCGGAACATTGAGAGCGTCCACACCATTCTGCGCCAGGAGGGGATCAAGCTCCTGGGGGAGCACGTGGGGGGGACGGTGGCGCGGACGCTGCTTTTCGACGTGGCCAGCGGCCAGGGGTGCATCCGCTCCTACGGCAGGCAGGACATCATCTTTTGACCCGTCAGGGAAACGATTTTTAGATAGGAGTGTTGACAATGGCTGAGGCGCACAACAGCGGGATCCTGCTGGAATCCGGCACCAATGAGATCGAGATCATGGAGTTTACCATTGACGGGAACCTCTACGGCATCAATGTGGCAAAGGTCAAGGAGATCATGATCTCCGCGCCCGTCAAGCCCATGCCCCACGCCCACGCGGCGGTGGAGGGCATCTTCAAGCCCAGGGACGAGGTGCTCACGGTGGTGGATCTGCCCCGGTACCTCAACGGCGTGCCTGGGGAGAAGGGGGCCAAGGACATCTTTATTATCACCAACTTCAACAAGATGTTCATCGCCTTCCGGGTCCACTCGGTGGTGCGCATCAGCCGCATCTCCTGGACCGACATCCGCAAGCCGGACAAGGCTGTCTCCGGCGGGGCGGAGGGGGTGGCCACCGGCATCGCCCAGTGCGACGGGGACCTGGTGACTATTCTGGACTTTGAGCGGATCGTGGCGGAGATTGCCCCGGAAACCTCCATCCAGGTGGAGGAGATCGACTCCCTGGGCCCCCGGGTGCGCAACGACCAGCCCATTTGGATTGCCGAGGACTCCGTCCTCCTCTCCAAGATGATCGAGAACTCCCTGAAGAAGGCGGGCTATGTCAATCTGCGGATGTATCCCAACGGACAGGAGCTGTGGGATGGGCTCAACGCCCTGCCCGAGAGCGCAGATTTGGAGAGCGCCGTCGCGCTGATTATCACCGACATTGAGATGCCCCAGATGGACGGCCACCGGCTGACCAAGCTGGTCAAGGACAGTAGCCGCTTCAAGGTGATTCCCCTGATCATCTTCTCCTCCCTCATCAGTGAGGAGATGCGCATCAAGGGCCGGCAGCTGGGCGCGGACGAACAGCTGACCAAGCCGGAGATCGGCCATCTGGTGGATGTGATGGACCACCTCCTCATCCACGCGGCTATGAAAAAAATGCCCGACTAAGGAAGGGAGACGGTTATGGCAGGCAATCGCAGCAAGTATATTGTCCGGCAGCCCATCAAGGATTTGCAGGGTCGGGCTATCGGCTATGAGATCCGCTACCACGGCGAGAACAACGCCTACGGCGACGAGGGCGGCGGCCAGGATTTCGCCGCCGCGGACACCATCTACAATTTTCTCACTCAGAACACGGACCGCTCCCTGAAGGGGGCGCTGAACTTCATGACCTTTACCACCAACCTGCTCATGAAGCAGGCGCCTAAGCTCTTCAACCCCAGCGATCTGGTCATCCAGGTGGACGACAGCGTCATTATCCACCCCCTGGCCATGCGCTTCGTGGAGCGGTACTCCCAGAATGGGTACAAGGTAGCGGCCAATGAGTTCCAGTTCTCCCCCCGCTATATCTCCATTCTCGACAAGTTCGACTATATCAAAATCAACTTCGCCACCACCAACGACAGCAGCATCCGCAACATTGTGGAGATGGCCCACAGTACGGGCAAGCAGTGCATCGCAGTGGGGGTAGACGACGAAATTCTCTACCAGAAGGCGTTCATCATGGGGGTGGACGCCATGGAGGGGAAGTATGTGGCGGAGCAGATGTTCACCACGGTCCACTCCAGCAGCTACCTCCAGAGCAACTTCTTCCGCCTGATGATGGCGATTACCAAGGACGAGCCGGATGTGGAGGAGATCGAGCAGATCATCGCCATGGACGCCACCCTGACCTACAGCCTGCTGAAGATTGTCAACTCCGCCTACTTCGCCCTGCGCAACCGGGCCACCGACGTCCACCAGGCCATCATGGTCCTGGGGATTGGGCAGCTGCGGCAGTGGATCTACCTCATGGGCTCCGGCAACGAGGGGGAGATGGATGCCAGCCAGGAGGTGTTCCTCAAGACCTCCTTCATGCGGGCCACCTTCTGCGGCGAGCTGATGAAGTACGCCAAAAATATGCCCATCCAGCGCAACGACGCCTATCTGCTGGGCATGTTCTCCACCCTCAATTTCCTCATCGCCGCGCCCCTGGAGGAGATTTTGGAGGAGATCCCCATCTCCCAGGAGGTCAAAAACGCCCTGCTCCGCCACGAGGGCCGGTGCGGGCTGCTTTACGATCTGGTCCTCAGCTACGAGCAGGCGGACTGGAATGCGATTGACTCTCTGGCGGGAGAGCTGGGCATCCCTCTGGACCGCCTGACGGACACCTATTTCCGGTGTCTGGAGGAGGTCAGCACCATCTGGCGCCAGCTGATGGACAGCAGCAGCGGCCTCCCGCCGGCGGAGGACGCCGGGGAGGAACGGCCGGAGGGCTGATCCGATCATTCGATAGACGGAACAAACGGACCGGCCGCGTTTTACGCGGCCGGTCCGTTTTCCATGATCTATTTCTTTTGATTGTGGCGGGGGCTGTCCATGACCACCTTGCAGGAGCGGGTCAGCTGGGCGAAGATGGTGCTGTTGAAGCGGCTCTCGTAGATGGTGAGCATGGCGTGGACCTCCCTCCGGGGGACCACCACATAGGCCGGCTGGAGATTGGTCAGCGTCAGCGCCCGCACATCGGCGGCGCACCGTTCACAGGAGCACAGTCCGAACATACTAATATACCGGGGGGATTTCTCCTCCACCAGAGCCTCCATAATGTTGACCACCACCAGATCGTCCGGGTTCGGCTGAGGCGCGGAAGCGGAAACGGGCGCGGGCTGGGGCGCGGGTTCCGGCTCTGGGGCCGGTACAGGCGCGGGCTCGGGCTCGGGCTCCGGTTCCGGCTGGGGGATGGGCTCCGGCATAGGCGCGGGCTGGGGCTCCTCCTCCAGAATCACGGGCCGGGGTTCCGGCGGAGCGGGTTCTGGCTCCGGCTGGGGCTCCGGTACCGGAGCGGACTCCTCCGCCTCGGCCTCCAGGGCGCTCTCCAGGGCGTCCTTGATTTGCAGGGATATCTGCTCGTCATTGGCTCGGGCCACCTCCAGAATAGGGGGTGTCAGCGGGCGGTGGGCCGGCGCGGGCGCGGCCTCCGCCGCCGTATCCTCCGCGGGGGCCTCGCCGTCCCCGGCCGGCTCCGGCCGGACCTCGGCGCTCTCCCGCTCCTTCTCGCCGTTGGGGGCCAACAGATTGAGGACGTGGGCCGTCTTGTTGCTTTTCGAGCCTTTCTTCGCTGTTGCCATGGTCGTGTTCTCTCCTTAGCAGTAATGGTCTGGGGATGCGCCGGGCAGACTAAAAGGAGGGCCCGAACTCCCGGATAATCTCGCCGATAAGGGTGCGGAAGTCCTCCGCCGGCTTGGAGGAGGGGGCGTAGGTGAGAACGCTCTCCCCGTGGGCGGGGGCCTCCGCCACGGAGACGCTGGTGCGGACCTTGGCCTCAAAGACCTTGGTGTCCAGCTGGGCGGCAATCTGCCCGGCCATGTCCAGCACCTCCCGGTTGAGGGTGAAGCGCTGGTTGTACTTGTTGAGAAGGATGCCCAGCACCTTCAGCCGGGAGTTGTAGCAGCGGCGCACGGTGTCGATGGTTTCCCGAATCTGGGAGACGCCCAGCAGGCTGAGAATCTCCGGGGCCATGGGGATCACCAGCCCGTCGGCCACCACGTAGGCGTTCACCGTCAGCACATTCAGCGCCGGCGGCGTGTCCACGATGATATAGTCGTAGTCGTCCCGGACCTCCTCCAGGGCGCTCTTGAGCAGGAACTCCCGGCCCGGGCGGTTGAACTCCAGCTCCGCGCCGGACAGCAGGATGTTGGAGGGCAGGATATCCCCGCACTCCGAGGGCAGAATGACCTCCTTGATGGACTTCGCGCCCTTCATCACGTCGTAGACCGTGGCGCAGTTGTCGATGTCCAGACCCAGGCAGAAGCCCAGGCTCCCCTGGGGGTCCAGATCCACGCCCAGGACCCGGCTTCCCATCTGGCGCAGGCCGGCCAGCAGGGCGCAGGATGTAGTCGTCTTCCCGACGCCGCCCTTTTGATTGGTAATGGCAATGACAGCAGACAAAATATCCCCTCCGCTTGTAAAATCTTTTTGTGAACTCTTAACTTTACTATACTACGTGACGATAAAAAAGTACAGAGTGAGATTCCTTTTTTTCTGGAAATTTTCAAAAAGTAATTTATCCCCACCCACATTTTGATATAAAGGAGAGATTGACATGGCATCTATCGGCGGCGTCCGCGGCAGCAGCGGTGTCAGCGGCCTGTACAACAGCGCCAATATTATCAGCGGTCTGGCCAGCGGCATGGATACCGAGGGAATGATTGAAAGCCTGGTTCAGAGCTATCAGAACAAGATTCTTGGCCTGAACAACAAGGCCACCAAGATCCAGTGGAAGCAGGAGTCCTATCGCAGCATCATCGCGAAGATGACGGCTTTTTCCAGCAAGTACGCGTCCTATACCTCTTCCACCAACCTGATGAGCTCCGCGTTTTTCCGCAGCGCTGTCAAGGTGGCGGCACAGGGGAAGAACGGGGAGAAGGTGACGGCCAGCGGCCGCACCGACAGCGATGTGGTGCTCAACGGCGTCAGCCAGCTGGCCACCGCCGCCCGGTACACCGTCAAGACAGGGGATGCCGGCCTGAAGGGAGACGGCGGCAACGCGGTCACAGCCGAGGGCAGCATGAAGTTTGACCAGACGGTGGAGCTGGGCACCCTCAGCGGCTCCATGAGCTTCAACTACGGCAGCAAGAACGTGAGCATCAGCTTCGACGAGGTGAGCGACCGGATTCCGGATACGGATGAAACGGGCAAGCCCCTCACCCAGGAGGAGAAAGCCAGACGGATAGGCGCGATGATCGAGGAGAAGCTGTCCGATCAGAAGATTACGCTCTCCAGCGGCGAGTCCGTGTCCGCCAGCGAGCGCATCGGCGTGAAGGTGGAGGGGGAATCCATCAGCTTCTACGACAAGGGGAATGCCGGCAACAAGGTCTATATTGCCTCCGCCAGCGATTCCATCAGCGACACCCTGAACCTGGGGGACCTGGAGGACGAGGATAAGCGGGTGGACAGCTTCGAGATAGGGGAGAACACCAAGCTTACCAAGGAGCTCAAGGCCTACGAGTACCTGTCCGGGAAATCCTTCAACATCAATGTGGACGGCGTCACCAAGACCATCCAGATGCCCAAGATTGAGGAGAAGGATGGGAAGTATACCCTTACTATGCCCTCCACCGTGAAGGATAAGTACGGGAATATTAACTATGTCTATGACACCAGCAAGCTGGATAAGGACAAGTACACCGTCACCAAGCAGGGCGAAACCAAGACGGTGGATTCTGTGGACGAGATTGCCGGGACCTACACCTCAATGCTCCAGGACAGCGTGAAAAAGGCTTTCGGTGACAAGCTCAAGGTGGAGAACAAGGCCACGGACGGCGGCCTCCAGCTGGAGTTCTCCGTCCAGGACGGGTCCAACCTGCTCATCAACACCAGCACAGGCGAGACGCTGGGCATTGGCCGGAGCGCCACCAACTACCTCAATACCGGCAGCAGCCTGAAGGATCTGCTGAAGGATGGCGCGCTCAAGGATGTGAAGATCGCGACGGACAGCCTTGGCCACCCGATGACGGATGAGAAAACTGGCAAGCCCCTCTATGAGTTCCGGATCAATGGAGAGCTCATTGGCCGGTATAGCGAGGACGCCAGGCTCTCCGACATCATGAACGACATCAACTCCAACAGCGAGGCCGGTGTGAAGGTCAGCTTCTCCCGGACCACCCGCCAGTTTGTGTTCACCAGCAAGGAGACCGGCTCCGAGAACGGCATCGAAATTGAGAAGGGCGGCCTGGCCGCTGCCATCTTTGGATCGACGGAGCCCAGCGACCACAGCAAAGAGAACTTTGGCGAGGCCTATGGCGCGCCCTGGCTGGACGGACAAAAGGTTCATTTCAAATTGTCCGAGGACGGCTTGGACTACTCCTTTGCGGTTGGGAAGGACGCCACAATTGAGGATGTCGTTGACAAATTAAACGCAACTATCTTTAACAGCGGCACCGCCTCCTACAATAAGTACACGGGCCAGCTGGAAATAACCAATAAAAACGGCACAAAAGTCGACTTTGAGATGTGGGCGGACAGCGACACGGTCGGGCGCGTTGACCTTGAACTCCAGGAGGGGTACGGACCCGGGATCGACTACACTCCCGGCCAGGATGCCAAATTCAAGGTCACGGTGGACGGTGTGGAGAAGGAGCTCACCAGGGGCTCCAACAGCGTGGACATCGACGGTCTGACCATCAACTTCAAGGGGACCTTCAACGAGAACTATGCCGGAGGCGTTGACGAGGACGTCACCTTCCAGACCAGCACCGACGCCGACAAGATTGTGGACGCGGTGAAGGATATGATCACCGACTACAACGAGATGATGTCGGAGATCCGCAAGGCCTACGCCACAATGCCCGCCAAGAGCTCCAGCGGGACGCTGAAGGATTACGAGCCCCTCACCGAGGAGCAGAGGGCCAGCATGAGCGAGAACGAGATCAAGGTCTATGAGGAGAAGGCTAAGCAGGGCATCCTCTTTGCCGACAACAACCTGCGCAGCCTCTATGAGCGGATGCGGGACGTGTTTGAGCCCAGCGGAATGGACTCTGCCCTTCTCTCGAAGATCGGCATCAGCTCCTCCTTCTCCTCCGTGGACAACTCCACAACCATCACTCTCGACGAGAGCAAGCTTCGGGCGGCGCTGGAGAAGGATCCCGACGAGGTGGCAGATCTCTTCACCCGGAGCAGCGAGGACGGCGGCGCCAGCAACGGCATTATGCAGGGCCTGAAGACCCAGCTGGACCGCTACGCCGGACTGACCGGCAGCACCAAGGGTATTCTGGTCCAGCAGGCCGGTACCCCCCTCAACTCTCTGTCTCTGCTGGATAACGAGTGGCAGAAGCAGATCGACAATATCAGCAACGAGATTGAGAAATGGCAGGATAAGCTGGAGAGCCAGGTGGACCGCTACACCAGCATGTTCAGCAAGCTGGAGGTTCTCATCAACCAGATGAACTCCCAGAGCTCTACTCTGGCCGGCCTGATGGGCGGCTGATGCCGCACAAACCCCTGAGACGCAGAAAGGAACGGTATCCAAATGGATAGGAGAGGCTATCAGCAGTACAAGGAGCAGTCTGTCAACTCCATGACCCCCGGCGAGCTGCTGCTGCTGCTGTACGACGAGCTGGTCAAGCGGGGGACCATGGCCGCCATCGCCCTGGAGAAGGAGGATTATCCTACCTTTGAGGCGGCGGTGGAGCGGTGCAGTGATATTGTGGATTACCTCAGCGCCACGCTGGACCCCCAGTACCCTATCAGCAGGGATCTGAGCCGTATGTATGAGTATTTCACCTATCAGCTGGGCCGGATCAAAATCGGCCGGAACGGCAAGCTGCTCGAGGAGCTCCGGCCAATGCTCGCGGAGCTGCGGGACGCCTTCCACAACGCGGAGAAGAACAGCAGCTCCGGCCGGGAGAGCGCCGTATGACCGCGGGGGAGTGGATGGACCTGACGGTGCTGGAGCGGAGGAAGTACAACGACCTGACGGAGGCGTTGGATCTGACCCGCCAGCTGGGGGAGAGCATGGACCGCAGCGACCAGGTGGCCGTGCGGATGATCATCGCCATGCGCCAGGATCCTCTGCTCCGCCTGGAGGAGACGGAAAAGACCCTCAAGGACCGGCGGAGGACACTGTCCGAGGAGGACCAGGAGCGGGTAAAGGCCCTGCTGAAAGGGGAGGAGCCCCGGAGCAGTCAGGAGCGGACTTTCCTGGAGCAGGCCGGAAAGACCCGCCGCCTGCTGGAGCGGGTGGTGGAGCTGGACCGCCGGATCAGCCTGCGGATGGCGGGCGGCCAGTCGTTCTACAAGAAGAAATAAAGTCCTGATCTGTCCCGCCGGCGGATACGGCGGGGCAGATGTCCGTGGGGCGTGCCGGAGGAGGGACGCTTTGCGGGGCAAGTGTTCGATATCTGATGGCGGTTCCCGGCCAGGGAACCGGAAGGAGCCGCAGCGGAATGCCAGAGATCCGTCTTGAAAATGTGTCAAAACGATATACCCAGGATAAGCGCACCCAGTACGCTGTCCGGGATGTGAGCCTGACGGTGGAGCAGGGGGAGTTCGTCTTCCTCATCGGCAGCAGCGGCGCGGGTAAGAGCACCCTGCTCAAGCTCATGGGCGGGGAGATCTCGCCGGACGCCGGGGCGGTCTACCTCAACGGCTCCAATATTGGCCGTCTGATGGGGCCTTGGCGGGTGCGGGTGGCCCGAACCTTTGGCATTGTGGACCAGCAGTGCCTGCTGATCCGCAAGCGGACCATCCGGGACAACCTGCTTCTGACGGCAGGGGCCACCGGGATGCGCCGCCGGGGAAAGCAGGCGGCCAAGAAGGCGCTGGGCATCGTGGGCCTGCCGGATGTGGAGGACCGGTACCCGGCGGAGCTCTCCATCGGGGAGTGCCGGCGGGTGGAGCTGGCCCGGGCGCTGGTGAGCAGCCCTCCGATTCTGCTCATCGACGAGCTGACGGCCAACCTGGACGACGACAACATCTGGGATCTGATGCACCTGCTCAACGAGCTCAACAGCCGGGGCACCACCATCGTTATGGCTACCCACGCCAGCCAGTATGTGAACATCATGCGCCGGCGGGTTGTGACCCTGGTGGATGGCAAGCTGGTGGGGGATGTGCGCAACGGCAAGTACGGCGATATCGTTTAGCGGGCGCTGAGATTGTAAACTTCATCCTTTTGAAAGCAGGGCGGTGAGAATGTGAAATATCCGAGGGGCCCCAGCCCCGCCGCCAATCAGCGCGGCCATCCCGAGGGGGGGCCGGGAAGCGGAACGGACATGGTACGGGATAGGTGACATCGTAGAACATCCGGCGGCGGAGGGTGCTCCGACCGGCGGGAAATAATAGGAGGAAAGCTACAGATGAATTTCAAAAATATGTCCATCAGGAAAAGCCTGATCGTAGGCTTCGGGACGACAATTTTGGTTTCCGTAATCATCATTGTCGCAGCGCTGGTCATGATGAATTCCCAGAAGAGCGCCTATATGGATATCATCGACCACTACGTGGAGTCCACAGAGCTGATTGCCAGCTGCCGCATCGACTACAACATTGCCGCCCGGAACCTGCGGGACGCGGCCCTCTCCGGAGACACCAGCAGTATTTCCAACGTTACCAGCAAGGTGGAGGAGCTGGACCAGCTGTTTGCCCAGCTGGAGAATGTCTTCCCCCTGGAGGACAGGAGCACCCTTGATGCTTTCTCCAACGCTATCAAGTCCTGGGAGACGGACGCCAGGGAGATTGTCAGCGTTGTGGGCACCAATCGCCAGGAGGCAGTCAACATGATTGTCAACAACTGCACGCCCAAGCTGAACGCCGCCGCTGTGGCCGGTGAGAACGCGGCGGTGGCACTGGCCAACGCTCAGGCCCAGATCATCAAGCAGCAGAACATGAATTCCAATATCGGGCTGGTGGCTATTATTGCCATCATGGTGGTGGCGACTATCGCCGTGCTGCTGATTGCGGTCAGGATCATCCGGAGCATTGTGGAGCCCAGTTCCCAGGTGCGGGGCGCGCTGGTTGGCTTCAGCCAGGGCAATCTGTCTGTCCCCGTGGAGTTTACGGGCAAAAACGAGCTGGGCGAGATGTGCGACGCGCTGCGCACCAGCCAGAAGGTACTTAACAGCGTTATCCAGGACATCTCGGAGACCACCGGCCAGATGGCCAAGGGCAACTTTGACGTGGAGCTGACCGCCAGCTTCCCCGGCGACCTCAAGCCCATTCAGGACAGCGTCAACGCCTTCGTGGTCCGCATGAGCGACACCATCTTCAATATCTCCCAGTCTGCGGACCAGGTTTCCGCCGGCTCCGACCAGGTGTCCAACAGCTCCCAGTCCCTGGCTCAGGGCGCTACCGAGCAGGCGAGCGCCGTGGAGGAGCTGGCCGCGACCATCAACGACATCTCCACCAACGCCAAGCAGACCGCCTCCGCCGCGGAGGAGGCCCAGTCCAGCGTCAGCGAGGCCGGCGCCCAGGTGTCCGCCAGCAACGAGTATGTCAAGCAGCTCAACGTGGCTATGACCAACATCTCCAACTCCTCCGAGGAGATTGGGAAGATTATCGCCACCATTGAGAATATCGCCTTCCAGACCAACATCCTGGCTCTGAACGCCGCTGTGGAGGCCGCTCGGGCCGGCAGCGCCGGCAAGGGCTTCGCCGTTGTGGCCGACGAGGTCCGCAACCTGGCCAGCAAGTCCGATGAGGCCGCCAAGGCCACCAAGGACCTCATTGAGAACTCCATCACCGCCGTCCGGGACGGCGCGGACGTGGTGGGGAAGGTTACCGAGTCCCTGGCCCGGACCACCGAGCTGGCCAGCAGCGTTGTCACCATGATGGGCAGCGTGACAGAGGCCGTGGAGAATCAGACCACCGCTATTGCCCAGATCACCGAGGGCATCGACCAGATCTCCGCCGTGGTGCAGACCAACTCCGCCACCAGCGAGGAGTGCGCCGCCGCCAGCGAGCAGCTCTCCTCCCAGGCGAACATCATGCACCAGCTGATGAGCGAGTTCAAGATCAGCAACAAGGGCCGCTTCGGCGGCAGCTCCAGCTCCTTCGGCTCCAGCAGCACCGGCTCCGCCAGCTCCTTCGGCGGCGGTTCCGGCGGCGACAGCTGGGGCGGCGAGGGCTGGTCCGACGACGGCGCGGCCGGCGGCCGCAGCGACAACCCCTTCACCAACGTCAAGTATTAACGGCGGAAGCGGCCATATGGCGTCTCGGGAGACCGGGATGCCATATGTCCGTCTCTACTTGAGCCGGCGGAACGCCGGGGCCGGGCTACGGCCTGATGCCGGACCGCCGGGACGGCCTGCGCCGTCCCGGCGGCTCTCTGTTCCGTCCACCAACACAGGAAGCTGAGGTAACAAGTATGCCGGAGGAAATGAAGGTTCAGGATACGGAGCTGGTGTTCGCGCTGGACATCGGCACCCGCAGCATCATCGGCGTGGCGGGCCGGGTGGCGAATGACCGCTTGGAGGTGCTGGCCATCGAGAAGGAGGAGCACGGCAAGCGGGCCATGCTGGACGGGCAGATCGAGGACATCGAGCAGGTGGCCCGGGTGGCCCGGCGCGTCACCGAGAAGGTGGAGGCCAAGCTGGGGTGCAGGCTCCGGCGGGTGTGCGTAGCCGCCGCCGGCCGGGCCCTGCGGACGGAGAAGGGCCGCTACGCCATGACCCTGCCCCAGGTGAGCCGCATCGACAGCGACCTCATCAGCCAGCTGGAGAGCGGCGCGGTCAGCGACGCGGAGGAGCAGCTCAGCCGGGGGGAGGACAGCCAGCGGCGGTTCTACCTGGTGGGCTATACTGTCTCCAGCTACCTGCTGGACCGGTACCCCCTCACCTCCCTGAAGGACCACAACGGCCAGCAGCTGGAGGCGGAGGTGGTAGCGACCTTCCTGCCCAGTGAGGTGGTGGAGAGCCTGTACACCGTTATGGAGGCGGCGGGGCTGGAGGTGGCCAGCCTGACCCTGGAGCCTATCGCCGCCCTCAACGCCGTGATTCCGGCGGATCTGCGGCTGCTGAATCTGGTGCTGGCGGACATCGGCGCGGGCACCAGTGATATTGCCGTATGCAGGGATGGCGCGGTGGTGGGGTATACCATGGCAACCACCGCCGGGGACGAGATTACCGAGGAGCTGATGCGGGCCTATCTGGTGACCTTCGCCACGGCGGAGCGGATGAAGATGGAGCTGGAGGCTCCCACCATCGCCTACCGGGATGTGCTGGGTCTGGAGCAGAGCGTGCCGGGGAATCAGGTGCGGGATGTGCTCCAGGGCGCGGCCAAGAATCTGGCCCAGGAGATCGCTCAGCGGGTAGTGGGCATCAACGGCGCACCCCCCTCCGCCATGTTCCTGGCCGGCGGCGGCAGCAAGCTGCTGGGGCTCAAGGAGCTGGTGGCCCAGGCGCTGGAGATGGATGAGAAGCGGGTGGCCCTGGCGGGGAACAACTTTGACATGAGCGCCTTTTCCACGGAGTATGAGCTCAACGACCCGGAGTACGCCACGCCTCTGGGCATCGCTGTGTCCGCCGGGCTGGGGCTTATCAGCGACAGCTACCGCATTATGCTCAACGGCCAGCCCGCCAAGCTCTTCCGCAGCGGGACTCTGACCCTGCTGGAGATTCTGATGATGAACGGCTATACCTCTGCCGACCTGCTGGGCCGGACGGGGAAGAGCCTGAGCGTTACCATCGACGGGAAGCGGATGACCTTCCGGGGCCAGAGCGCCACCCCCTGCACCCTGCGGCTCAATGGGGAGGACGCCCGGCCCTCCGCCCTGGTCTACGCCGGGGACAGCATCGAGTTCATCCCCGCTGTGGCCGGTCCCTCTGCGGAGCGGACACCCCGGGAGCTGCTGGGTGCGGATTTCCCCGGCGGTGTGATCATCAACGGCCGGGCCGCGTCCCTGGACCGGAAGCTGCGCAGCGGCGACCATGTGGTGACCACCGAGTACCCCCTGGATCCGGAGCCGGAGACCGCGCCGGCGCCTACTCCGGAGGCAGAGTCAATTCCGGAAATGGAGCTGGAGGCCGAACCGGCGGTGGAGCCGGAGCAGGTGTCCGCGCTGGAACCGGAGGCCGTGCCGGAGCCCGCAGAGCCTGCGGCACTCCCGGCGGTAGAGGAGCCGGGGGAGAAGAGCGCGCCGGTTATCTCGGAGGAGCCAGTGGTACCTGTGCCCGCCCCGGAGCCGGAGCGGACCCTCCGGCGGCGGCTGATGGTTTACCTTAACGGCGCGGCGCTGATTCTGCCGGGAAAGGCGGACGGATCCCCCTACTATCTGATGGACCTGCTGGACCGGTCCGGCATCGACTTCGAGACACTGGACGGTCCGGTGGAGCTGCTGGTGAACGACGGCGAGGCCGCCTTTACCCAGGAGCTCCGGGACAACGACCGGATTATTATCCGCCGGGTGTGACCGGCTGCGGCCCCCGGGCCGTCATTGAAAGACAAAGTGAGGCTAGAGCGAATGAAAAATAGAATCGGAGCGGCCCTGCTGGCTGCGGCGATGTGTTTGGGAGTGCTGGCCGGCTGCGGGAGCAAGAACAAGAGCGTAGCCGTCTACCAGTTGGGGGAGGACCAGGTGGTTTCCCTGGACAGCATTATTGACGAGGGGGAGGCCCTGCTGACCTCCATCGACGAGCCCACCGACGCGGCGCTGGAGGCGGGGCTCGCGGAGTACACCTATCACTATAAGGAGATCGAGGACCCGGCGCTGCTGGCCGCAGCCTATATCGACGTGCTGCGGGACGCGGAGCAGGGCTTTACCGTTATTGATTCCGGCTACCACCGCGTGGAGGAGGAGCCGAATGTGGAGACCCTGCTCGGGGAGATCTTTCTGGCCAAGGCCAGTACCACGGAGGGGAAGCTCTTCAAGGTGATTGTGGCCTGGTCGGAATACTCCATGGCCGTCCAGATCTCTCAGCCGGACGGCAAGATCCTGGCCCCGCCGGAGCCGGAGGTGGAGGAGAAGGAGGAGGACCGGCCCACCGCCCTGAGTGAGCAGATGGACTTCTTCAACAGTCTGGAGCCACGGGACATCGGCCTGGAGGGAGACAATATGGGGGACTACACGGTCTATCCCAAACAGGGCTGGGTCCTGGTGGACAGCTTCTCCTGCCGGGAGCTGGACGTATACCTGGAGGATGTCCGGGACGGGAGCAACGTCTATATGGGCACCTACTATCTCAGCAGCAACCTCCAGCACCTCTACCGGAAGAGTGAAACCGGGGAGATTGTCTCCATCGACCTGAAGTAGTCCAAAATTTTGGCGGGAGACTTAATCCGGCGGGCAAAAGGGCCGATATTTCCAATGAATACAGGTGGAAAGGAGAAACGGGCCTATGATGGACAGTATTGCTGCCGCCAGCATGAGCATGAGCCAGATGCAGTTCCAGAATGCTTATGACATCGCCATGGTGAAAAAGGGCATGGAGAGCATGGAAGCGCAGGCACAGGCGTTTATTGAGATGCTGGATTCCGTAGCACCCCCCAGCCAGTACGGCTTTGACGTATACGGTTAAGAGCGGAGACAAGAGCGGGAGGCGCGTGAGCGCCTCCCGCTTGTTTGCGCGTCTGTCCGGTGGAAAAAGAAGGGGCGTCCGCATAGCGGACGCCCCAAACCCTACCAGCCTCAGATCTCCAGGTAGGAGTCGGCGTACAGGTTGTGGTTCTTGATGATATCGCAGCTCTTGATGGTCTCCATCAGCCGCAGATCGCAGGGGTTCACGATGGCGGAGGTCAGACCCATGGTCATGGCCATGCCGATCATCGCCGCGTCCATGATAGGACGGATGTGCTTGGGCATACCGTTGGAGTTGTTGGACAGACCGCCGGTGGACTTCAGACCCTCGTCGGAGAAGGCGCGGATGGCGTTGAGCACATCCATCTGCTTGTCCTGCATCCCCTTGATGACCAGGAACAGGGGGTCAAACCACAGATCGTCGGACTCCATGCCCAGGTGCAGGCCCCGCTCCAGCATGTTGTGGCAGTGCATCATGCGCTCCTCGTTGTCCTTGGCAATGCCGTCGGCGGAGCAGAGGGCGATGACGATGGCGTCGTTGGCCGCCGCCAGGTCGATGTTGCTGATGCGGCTGCCAGCGTCGGCGGAGTTGACGATAGGCTTGCCGTTGGTGCGGTTGTAGACCTTGATGCCGGCCTCAATAGCCTTCTGGTTGGCGGTGTCGAGAGCCAGAGGCACGTTGTTGAAGTTCTGCTGGAGCAGCTGGACCGCCCACTGCATGAGCTCGGGGCCGTTGGACTCCGCAGGCCCGATGTTGACATCCAGGTAGGTGGCGCCGGCGGCAATCTGCTCGGCGGCACGCTTGAGGATGGGGGCCTCGTCGTAGCTGTCCATGGCCTTCCGGATGGCGGGGGAGATACAGTGGATCCGCTCGCCGATGGTGACGAAGGTCTGGGCGTTGGGGTCGTGGCCCTTGTAGGTGACGGGCTTGTCGTCGATCTTGTAGGGCCCAGTGACCACAATGGGGGGCGCGGGAATGACCTTCTTGGGGGCGGGGGCGGGCTCCGCAGCGGCGGCGCCGGCGGCGGGAGCCGCGGCGGATTTGTCTGTGTAGCTCTTCTTCCACTCCTCATCCCGCAGGTATTTCACCAGCTGGACGGCCTCGGTGGTGCCCACGATGACGCTCCACTCGGGCAGCTTATCCTGGATCTCGCCCTTCATGACGGCAACCTTGCCGGGGATGATCAGGGCGCGGTTCTTGATTTTGTTGTTGATATCGAACTCATCAAAGAACTTCTTGATGGAGGAGCTGGAGAACTTGCCGGCGGCCCAGGCGGTCAGCACGGACATGCCGGACGCGTCGGTGATCAGCAGGTTCACGGGCATCTTGCTGCGCTCGATCTCGCCGGAGACCAGGAAGTAGGTCAGGGCGAAGTCCACGGTCAGGCAGCAGGGGCTGTTCTCGTCCGCGCCGTTGATGGGGTAGATGCCGGG
>JAAWUC010000067.1 GCA_022804995.1 Oscillospiraceae bacterium | reverse complement strand
AAACAGGTGGCGCAGATTCTCCTGGACCACCGTTTTCTTTTTTTGTGAGCGGCAACGGCGGCGTCATAGGCGGCTTTGATCAGGGCAAAGGCGTCGCCGTTGGATGTAATCCCCTGCCGGCCGCACTGATCCAGCACATCCTCCAAAAAGCGGATGACATAGCGGTAGGCGTATCGGGTCTCATAGTCGATGGAATTGGCCTGTTCCCCGGACTTTAGGGCCTGCCGCTCTGCGTCCAAGTGACGGTGCAGCACGGTGACATATTCTGCGTCCCCGGCCATCTCTGCTTTCACCAGCTTGAGCAGGCGTAGCGCCTCCAAAATTGCGTTGTCCGTCTCCACGGCGCTGCGCATCGTTCCGTTGACCGCGTCGATCAGCAGCCCCAATAGGGAGAGGCGCTCGTCAAACCGGGCGTTCCGCGCCCGATTCTTGATCTCGGCGGAGGCGCTCCCGGCCAGAATATTGGCGATCTGATAGTCCGATTTATACTTGTTGTAGAGGTCGTAATATACTGCGAACTCCTTGGCCACTTTCTGATTTTGCAGATATTGCTCCACCAGCTTGAGGTCCACCCGAAGCTGATGCTGCTCATAGAGGCGGATCATCTCGGACAGGTCCTCCCAGCCCCGGGCGGTGACAAAGCTCTTGCGGTCCACGGAGGTCTCTACCAGGTAAAAACAGTTCTTCTTGATCTCCAAAAAGGTCATAATCGCGCCGTGGATGCCCTTTTTATAGGCGTACTCCTTCCAGACCTCGTAGTCCGGCTCCACATCGATGCGTTTGAGCCGGTCCCAGGTGACGATGTCAAACTCCCGGACGGACTTGTTGTACTCCGGCGGGTTGCCGGCGGTGACCACGATCCAGCCAGGGGGCAGCTGGTGGGTGCCGAAGGTCTTATACTGCAAAAACTGGAGCATGGACGGGGCCAGAGTCTCGGAGACGCAGTTGACCTCATCCAGGAACAGGATGCCCTCCTGATGGCCGGTTTCCTTTCTCAGCTTGTAGACCGAGGCGATGATCTCGCTCATGGTGTACTCCGACACGCTGTACTCTCGGCCATCGAAGTCCTCCTTGGTGATGAAGGGCAGGCCCAGGGCGCTCTGGCGGGTGTGGTGGGTCATGGAGTAGCTCACCAGGCCCACGTTCAGCTCCTGGGCGATCTGCTCCATGATGGCCGTCTTGCCGATGCCGGGCGCGCCGATGAGAAACACCGGGCGCTGGCGCTCAATGGGGATGATGTAGCCCCCGAACTCGTCCTTGGTGAAATAGGCCTTGACGGCGTTCTGAATCTGTTCTTTCGCGTCTTTTATGTTCATGGAATCCCCCGGTTTACAGTTTATAGTTCTTGTCGGTATCCGTCGGTTTAAAGTTCTGGTGGGCGTACTCCAGCACTACCGCTTTGGCGGCGTTGTTCTTCTGCTTGTCGCACTCCTCCAGCAGCAGCTCCACGTCCTTCCGGGGAATCATCTTATCGGCAAACATGAGCTGTAAAAGCTCCTCGTGCCGGACAGCATCGGGGTAGAGCTTTTTCTTATGGCCCTTGATGTACTCGAGATACTCCGCCTTGATTTCCTCGTCCAATTCCATGCCGTCCAGATACGCCTTGGCAAAGCCGGCGCACGCGCCGGGCTTGTTCTTCGGCACAAAATCATCAATGGGGATATGGGGCGCGATGATTGCCGGGCAGCTGCCCTCAAATACGGATTTGTCGATCTCCTCGACGCTCTTTGGAATGGTCACGCTTTGAAGGTTTTTGCATCCCTTGAACGTGCCATGACCGATTTCCGTGATACCCTCCGGAATGACCACATTCGCTTTTATCCCCTGGTATTTGATCAGAAAATGGTCCACGACTGCAAACTCCCCCAAATTTTTGAGCCATAGAGTGTTCTCGAAAAGCACATGGGCGATCCTTGCGACGCATCTGGGGATGGCGACATTGGTAATGTTGGGGCAATTATAGAATATGTCCAGCTCAATTCCTGACGCATCCTCCCGGTCCTGAAACGTTACGCTGGTCAGGTCCGCACATTCGCAGAAAGCACTCTCTTCAATCGACTGGACGCTCTTTGGGATGGCTACGCTTTGAATGCTGCATTCCCCGAAGGCATAGAAGCTGATTTTCCTCACACTCTCCGGGATGGTCACGCTGGCCAGGCCCTTGCAGCCGGTGAATGCCTGGTTGTCAATTTCCTTCACGCCCTCCGGGATTACCACATCGCCGCCGGGGCCCTTGTATTCCGTCAGAACGCCCTTTGGAGAAATGTCAAAATCCGGATTGCTTTTTATGGGCGTTTTCTTCCGAGGTGCCGCGGTCTTGCGCAGCTGGGCCACTTTCTTCACGGGGACCCCCGAATCCAGATAACGGGCCTTGTATTCCATAATTTTCTCTTTTGTTTCACCACTATGGTCAACGACTGACGCCATTTGTAACATCCACTCGATATCTGCCGGCTTCACCGCCCCTGTCTCAAAGAGAAAGCGGAGCGTGTCGTCGTCTCCAATGGTTGAATAAGACACAAGGTTCTTTTTCTGGCTCTTTATATACCGGAGATTCTCCGCTTCCATCTCTTCATCTATCTCCATATTCTCCAGATACGCTTTGACAAAGCCCTGAAATGCAGGCTCTTTGTCCCACTTTTCCAGCTTTGAAATAGGGAAATTGGGCACTGTCAAAACAGTCGTAGGGGAGCCGTTAAACGCAAATTTGCCGATTTCCTCCACTCTTCCCGGAATGGTCAAATTTTTCAGGCTCTTACAGTCGCCAAAGGCATACCTGCCGATCGTTTTTACGCTCTTGGGGACCGTAACCTCCCGCAGCTCCGTGCAGCCGCGAAAGGCAAAGCCGCCGATTTCCGTCACACCCTCCGGGATGATTACGCTTTTCAGGCTTTTGCAGCCGTAAAAAGCGCGCTCCCCGATGGCCTTTACGCCCTCCGGGACCACCACATCCCCGCCGGGGCCGTTGTATTTGGTTAGTACGTCCTTTTTTGTAATAACAAATTCCTGCTTAGTTTTCATGATAAATACCTCCTATAAAATATTGCTTATATTGCTTAACCCTCGGTTTACAGCTTGTAGTTCTTGTCGGTATCCGTCGGTTTAAAGTTCTGGTGGGCATACTCCAGCACTGCCGCTTTGGCGGCGTTGTTCTTCTGCTTGCCGCACTCCTCCAGCAGCAGGTCCACATCCTTCCAGGAGATCATCTTCTCGGCGAACATCAGCCGCATCAGCTCCTCATGCTCGACGGCAACAGGGTAAAGGTTCTTCCGCTGGCCCTTGATGTACTTGAGGTAACCCGCTTTGATCTCCTCGTCCAGCTCCGCGCCGTCCAGATACGCCTTAGCAAAGCCGCGGCACGCACCGGGCTTGCCCTCCTTAGCGATGCTGGAGATGGGAAGATACAAAGCGATCAAGACAGGCGGCAACCCTGAAAGACACGCTTATCAATCTCTTTGACGCTCCCTGGAATGGTGACGCTGGTCAGGTTCGCGCAGCCCGAGAAGGCCGAATTCCCGATTTTCGTGACGCCCTCCGGGATGATGACATCCCCGCCGGAGCCGGTGTACTTGGTCAAAACACCGTTCTCAATGACAAAATCCTGCTTGTTTCCCATGGTAAAATTCCTCCCCAAAATCAAATTTCATCCTTCTGCAACACCAGCTTGATGGCCCAGGGGGGCACGTCCGGGTTGTTGAACGCATCCCCCACAAAGAGAAAGGCGGTTTCATACTCCGGTTTTCGCTCCGGGAAGGTGCCGTACCCGTCGGTGAAATAGATAAGCCCTCTAAGGTTGACGAACTCCCCCTTGTGGATCAGCTCATCCACATACCGGAACACCGGCCGGAAGTCGGTGCCGCCCAGGCCCTTGATGGTCATGGTTTTCAGGTACGCGTCAAATTCCTCTTGACAGGTAATCTTCACGTCCTCCTGGATGTCTGCGTCGCACTGGATGATGTGAAGGTTGATTTTGGAGAAAAAGCTCTCGGTGGATTTCAGGATATTGTAGGTCTTCTGCACAAAGGTCTGCACCAGCTCCCCCTTCACGGAGCCAGAGGTGTCAATGGCGATGACAAACTCCCGGATGCGCTTCACGTCCTTATACTCCAGCGGCTCAATCAGCGGGATATTTCTGTACAGCGACAGTCCATAGGTATAGAAAATGTAGTCAAATTCGTCGTCGTTGATCTGCATGGCCTCCCCCAGGACGGCAAATTTGCGCAGGAAACCGGAGTAATCGTAGCGCTCCCGGTTGACCTCCTGGACGTTCTGCATCAGGCTGGACGACCGCTTCCCCCACTCCTGGGAGGCGGTCTCCAGGTCCACCTTGATCCGCTCGCTGATCTCTTCCCAGCCCGGGTAGAGGTCCTCGCCGCCGCTGCCCTGGTCCTGGCTGTCCTGGTCCCCGCCGCCGTCCTGGCCGCTCTCCTTCTCCATATACCAGACCATATGCTCGTCCACCTGGAAGATCTCCTGGAGGCGATCCCGCTCCTTTTGGGAGGGAGGCTTCTTTTCAAAGCTCTTGTACAACCGCTCCGCCGTCAGCGTTCCGTAGACCTTCTGGAGGGCGTCCAGCTCCACCGCCCGGGCGGCGTCCATCGCCGTCTCCAGCTGCTTGACGTTCAACTCCCGAATGATGCTCTCCACAGCGATGTCGCAGGCCAAATCCCACAGAGGCTGGTCCACACCGGGGTCGATAAAAGGGTGGTAGAACACACAGTGGAACACGCTGTGCAGATAGGTGTGGTTGAGGGTATAGCCCCCCTCCCGGTAGAGCTGGAAAATATACTGCGGGGCGAAGTAGAGGTGTTTCCCATCTGTCTCCGTCCGGGCGACATCTGCGGCCTGATAGGTCAGCTTGCACAGCGCCAGGTCCATAAAACGCAGCGCTACCAGCAGCTCGTTCCGGGCGTACCGCAGGATCTGGACCGCCAGCTTCTCCATCCGTTCTTCCCTGTTACAGCTCATAGTCGGTCTCCGTGAAGCCGATGGAAGCGTTCTTGTAGTTCATCAGGTAGCCCACGATCTCCGGCTTCTTCGAGGCGTTGGCCAGCTCCACCACCTGGTCGATGTTCTCTCCGGTGAATACTCCCAGCTCCGCCAGCACAGTCAGGCCAGCCAGGTCGTCGAACTCCACCACGATCCGGACCGCCTGCTCAGCGTTCCGCTGTAAGTAGGAGAGGTAGGCGTCCCGATAGAGGGGGGCCAGCTGGATGGCGGATTTCAGCCGGTCGGTGGCCACCAGAATTTTGTCCTTGGGCTTGGGCTTGGTGATGGCGGGAAACAGGCTGTCATACTTCACAAAGTCGAACACCGTTTTCTGCCGACTGATCTGGATGCAGTCCATATACTGGCCGCGCAGCTTGACGCTTTGACGGTCCTGCTCCTGGCCAGCCCCCGGCAGATAGATCACCGCGTGGCTGACCCCGTTTTCCGGCCGAGGAAACTCCACACACAGGCGCTTGAGGTTCATGCAGCCCTGAAACGCGTTTTTTCCAATCTCTGTGACAGAGGCGGGGATGTGGACCTCCTCCACTGCGCTGCGGTAGAAGGCCTCCGGACAGATTTTGGTAACCTCCTCCGGCAGACGGACCACCGCGGCGCCGCCAAAGCAGCCCAGCACCCACAAGCCGGATTCTGTCCGGCGGCAGAGGACGTTATTTTCAATGTGGAAAGCGGGGTTTTCTCGGGAGAGCCAGATTTCGTGGATGTGGAAGCCTCCCTTCCCCGTCTGGAAGGCCGCCGTTCCAATCTGCTCGATTCCCTTGGGGAGGCTGAAATTTTTAATGGACGTTCCTTCAAAGGCCCTGTCCCCGATGCTGGTCAAGCTCTGGGGGAGCTGGATGCTGTTCAGGTTCATGCAGTCCCGGAACGCACTGTCGCCGATGGTGCGCAGGCCCTCCGGCAGAAGAACCCGCTTCAAGCCGGGAACCCCCTGGAACACACCCGGAGCGATGGCGGTGGTCCCCTCCTCCACGGTGAAGGCCGCGCCTGACGTCCCCCAATGATCTCCTTTCAGATCTTGGTCATAGACGATTGAGAGGGTTTTCTCCCCGTTTTCCATGGTGTACAGGGCCTTACCGTCGGTGCAGAGCCAGGGATTGCCGAAGGAGATATCCAGCTTCTGTTCTGTGTTATGACCGCACAGGATATCAAAGCTGTCGGGGGCAAGCGTCCGGAGGCTGGCGGGTAGCTCGACGAGAGAAATGGGGCAGCCCTCAAAGGCGCGGGAGCCGATTTTCTCCAGCCCCTCGGCAAAGACCACTCTGGTGAGCTGTTCGCAGCGGAAAAACGCATTGTCTTTAATCGTCCGAAGCCCCCCGCCAAAGCGCACCGCCCGTAGGCCGGAGCCGGCAAAGGCCTCGGACTCGATCACAGTCAGTGAGTTCGGGAGGGTGATGCCGGTCAGCTCGGTCAGGTCCTTGAAAACGGAGGCGCCAATGACCTCCACCCTCTCCGGGACCACATAGTGCCCCAGCTCGCCCAGGGACAGGAGCAGCGTCTTTCCGTCGGCGGAGAGCAGGCTGGTCCCCGCCGCCCGGAAATAGGGGTTCTCCGGGTCCACCGTGAGCTCCCTCAGCCCCCGGCCGGACTTGCGGCCGCCGGTAAACTGGTCATACTCCCCGGAAAAGAAGGCCTGCGGGTCGATGTGAGTCACAGACTTCCCGATGTGCAGCGTCTCCAGCTGGGCGTCCCGGAAGGTCCCCTTGGATATCTTCTCGATTCCGTCGGGGATGTTGATCTCCTTCAAACCGATACAGCCGCTGAAGGTTGCGGCGCTCAGCGAGGTCATCCCCTGGGACAGCCGGATTTTCCGCACGCTGATACAGCCCTGGAGGGCACCCCTGTAAAGACGGGTCACGGTGTCGGGCAGGATCAGCTCGGTCAGATAGATGTTGTCCTGGAAAGCTCCCATGTCGATGGCCGTCACCGGACAGCCCTCGATATAGGCGGGAACCTCCACCACCTCATCCTGTCCGAGATAGCGGAGGATCGAGACCTGACCTCTGACACTGATCGAGTAGTCGAACATCCAGACATCCGTGGCGTGTTCCGACTGCGCGGAGGCCTCCGGCGGGACCAGAATGGCCTCCAACGGGCCCGGGGCGGCCTCCGGATGCGCCTCGGGCCGCGGAGCCCGCCGCCTGTGCGTCCGCCCTTCCGCCATGATACCCAGCTGCTGGAGATACTGCTTCGGTGACATACCGAACAGCTCCTGGCATTTGTTTTGAAAGGTCTTCAGCTGTCCTTTGTACTCCGGATTTTCAAAGATCAGCGCCCCTATGGCACTGGGCTTGGGGCAGGTCTTGTACTTCTCCACCAGCGCGTCCAGCATCGCCTGCACGTCGTTGGTGGGCCTGCCTCCAGCTCCCGGGGTGTACTCATAGCCGTAGGCGATCAGGAAGGACTGCACATCGGGATAGCCAGCCAGCGGTAGACCCCGGAGACCTCACTCCCCAGATTTTTGTGGTCCATCTCGATCCCGCGGACCAGGACACGGTCCGGGTAGTACTCCTCCAGCCGCCGCAGAATGTTCTCCACCTTGTTTTTGATGATGGCCGGCTCGTTTCCGGGGGTGTACAGCACGCTGTCCCGCAGCTCCCACACCTGGCTGCCGGAAATCTTGACAAAGCCCCGGGAGGCGAACAGCTCCTCCACCGTGGCGTATCCCGTCTGGCGGTACAGCTGGGCAAAGCGCTCCCGCAAATCGCTGTCCAGGGCGTCCAGCCCAAAGATCTTGTGCTCCGGGTAGTATTTCTCCAGCCTGGCGAAGGCCCTGTCCAGCGACTCGGCCAGCTGTCCGTCCATTTTCATCGGTTCGCTCATAGTCCATGCCCTCCTCTAAGTGATTCTCTGTTCGCTCAGTTCCTCTCCCGCACCCAATCTGACGCACTGGCGGCCCCTTGACATATGTTCCGTCCGTCAGCACTGTGGACAGCTTCCCCGGCGGAGCGGAGGAGGTCAGATCTAGGAAAAAATAATGCTCGGACACACTACCGCAGCCCGTACCGCCGGGCGATTTCCTCTAACTCCTCGGCGCCGGCGTTTCTAATCTCCTCCGCGTCCAGAAGCATGGACCCCAGGCCGGAGAAAGTCCCGGCATGCGCCTCGTCCAAAAGCTCCCGGCGCAGGGTTTCGTTGTCATCATACATGGTGTGTTCCTCCTGTCAAAATAAGATGGGGTTTACAGATACGGGGCAAGGCTCCGTCAACTTTGGAAGACCTTACCCCGTTAAGAAAAGCTATTCAATTTCTGTATTTTGGGAATTTGGCACTTCTTTTACAAGGGGCGTACCAGGCACTTCCTGAATCACAGGTTCTGAAATATCAGTTTTGGGGGTATCCAGCGGAATAGCCAAAGCCGGAGCCGCTCCAATCATCGGAGTAGCTTCGGGAGAGGCGATACTAGTATCTACAACAGGAAACTTCACATCGGTTGTAGAATTCAAAATTGGGCTTTTGACTCCGCTGATACTCCCGGCGGCCGGAGCGGCAGGTGTGCTGGAATCACCAGCTGCACTGTAATTGGAATTGGAATGAGAGGCCGTATTGGAGTGGGAAGTGTGAGAACTGTGACTCGTATGGGAAATATGGTTGGAGTGCGATCCATGATTGCCATGGTTACGCACATACGCCGTGGACGAGTGGGATTTATGTGAGCTGTGGGACTTATGGGATGTATGCTTTGCGAACGCGTCGATACTTAACACGCTGCTGAGCAGTACGATCAAAGTTCCGATGGTCAGCAGTTTTCCTGCGGGAATGTTGCCCTCTTCATCTTCAATCAAGCTTTCCAGCGATTTTTGGATGGTCGGAAATAAAGGTTCGTTCATTATCATCACTCCGTGACTTTTATACACTTGCCGTTATTCCAAGTTGTGGAATAGGAACGACTGGATGTAACATAATATTTGCATTCACCGTTTGGTTTTCCGTCTGAAAATGTGCCGGTAAGCTTATAGCCATCCGAATCTTTTGGGTAGTAGTAAGTCCCTTCACCGCTCATTTTATCTTCTGACCACTGACCGTCATAGTAGGCCCCGTCGGTCCAACGATAAATACCCTTGCCGGAGCGAAGTCCGCCAATGAAACCGCCCTCATAAGATTCTCCGGTAGTATAAATAATTTTACCCTGTCCATGAAAAGCTCCGTCGGAGAATCCACCGCTGTATTTCAATCCGTTTTGCAAAGACAATTCCACCGCAACCGCTTGTCCGTTTTTCAGGGTAAACGTATAAGTTCCGGCTTCGCTATTTGTTTTGTATTCCCCGGAATGGAACTGATTGTCTGAAAACTCACCTGTGAGCCGGACACCGGAGGAAAATGTATAGGTTCCCTCTCCGTCCATTTTGTCGGCGCTCCAATCGCCATTGTATTGGTCACCGGAGTTCCAGTCATAAATACCCGTCCCGCAGCGCTTCCCATTTTCATATTCCCCAGTATAGGTATCGCCGTTTGGGTAGATGATCGTCCCATGGCCGTTTATTTGACCATCAGAGAAGTCACCCTCATAAATGGAACCATCTGCAAATTGAATGCTGGCAGCTGCCATTTCTTCATCAGCGTACTGGATTACGTAGTTTCCGGTTAGATTGGAAAACGTATAAGTACCGTGGTCAAAACAATTGTCTTGAAATTCGCCATCCATTGTGCTGCCGTCTGCAAAGCGATAGATACCTTCGCCGTTCATGGCGTCATTGTCCCAATGCCCTTCGTAGGTGTCTCCATTGTCCCAGATAAAAGTCCCCTGTCCGGATTTTTGGGCGTTGACAAATTCACCGGAATAGGTCCCGGAACCGGGATGGGACAGTTTTCCCATTCCCTCCATCTGGAAATTCTGCCATGCGCCCTCATAAAATTCGCCGGATGTAAATGTAAAAGTCCCGTTCCCTGTAAAGATACCGAAATCCGTTTCTCCTGTATAAACCCCCGTTCCAACCTTAACTTCCTGAGTTGTAAGATTTTGAATCTCATAGTAAGCTCGTTCAAAGAACTGTGTCTCAAATCCTGCGTATACGCATACAGCCATAGCTATGACAATCCCAGTAAGAATAAGGCCTTTTATCGGTTTCCCTTTTTTGGCGGGGGCAATTGCGGTGGAAGCCTGCTTTTTCCTAGTCATATCAAGCATACCAACTTTCTAAGATCTGCATGGTGGATGAATCATTTTTCTGGATAAAACCAAATAAAGTGTCCAGCATTCCGGAGTAAATGCCGCAGCGGTAATGGTTCGGCGTTTTTGGCAGCAAATCGTCATACAGCGCCAAATTGACAACTGGACACATCCCGCAATAAGGCTGATAAACGCAATCACAGCAGGATGGGATGGCCTCTGTGATACTGGCCAAACAAATCGCCCGGCAGGAGGAACTGTTCATCAAATCTGCGTAGCTCTGCTCAAATACTGTTCCGAGACGAAAGGAGTGATTCCCCATTTCAGAGAGCATTCTGCCCTCGTCACAGGTGAAAATATCTCCGTTCGCGTAGTACGCCATTTGACCAATGGAAGCCCCGCATGGAGAGCGGAGCTCCATATAATTCACCGGGTAACTATGAAGAATTTTAGAAAAAAAGGTAGCAGCATGGCCTTCCTGAAGTTCAAATCCCTCTTTGTTCTTTTCCAGGATATAACAGAGTGATTCTTTATAAAAGGCAGTAAATTCCTCTGGAGTATAGCCGATCTGATCCCATTTTTGCTTGGCACATCCCAGAGGCGTCAAAGGCCGCAGGAAAATACTATTGAACCCATTTTCACAATAGGTATCAACGATTTCCCCTGCCTGAGACAGACTTGCTTTTGTCGTCGTCTCAATCGCGCCAACGCATACGCCTGCGCCGCGCAGTCTGGAAACACCGTCCAAAACATCTTGATAGGTTCCGGCGCCGGTGGAGTAGTGGCGGTTCTGATTATGCAGTTTTTCCTCGCCATCCAATGAGGTCGAGACGCTGACCCTATATTGCTTAAAAAACGCAATCATCTCGTCGGTAAGGAGCGTCAGATTCGATACAACCGAGTAACGAATTTCTCTGTCCGCTTTTTGGCTCTCTGCGTACTCCACAATATATCGAATAACCGGAAAATTCAAGAGCGGCTCACCGCCCTGAAACTCAAAGGATAGATGCCGGGCTGGAGATTTCAGCGCAAGATCAACGGCCCGCCGGGCCACCTCTCTGCTCATAAAATCCGTCGGCGTTGTAACGCCGTTATTGGCCTGACAGTAGACACAGCTCATATTGCAGGCGGTTGTCACAACAAAAATATGCAGGCTGGTGGCAGAAAACACATAATTTTTGCTGTCCCGCATCAAATATGTATTCTGTTCTGTAAACGCCAAGACCGATTCCTCAAACAGAAACCGCTTTTCCTTTAACCTCAGACCCAATTCAGAATCCGGACTGATCTCCCCGGCAATCAAATCTCTCAGCTCGGATTTGTTCAGGAATACATAGCGGCCAATGTCGTTTGTAAGAAGATACTGGCCGTTCAGCTCTTTGAAATGGAAATAATTCAACATATTGTCTTATCTCCTATTGGCACAATGTCATCCTTTGCCAGACGGTATGTCCCGGCAAAAATTCCTCCGCAGGCATCCTTCAATGTGCAGATATCGCATTGCTCCGCAAACCGCACCTTGTAGTCTGTAATGCTCTTGGCGCAAATCGGCCAGAACTCCCGGTCTACCGCACAGAGGGGAAAGTTATATAACCCGACATCAGTCCCCGCTGAAATCAGCGCCATAATAGCGGTTTTCGATTTTTGAAACGCGGCCGGATATGGCAGCCATACTTGATCCTGATTTTTTGCGGCGTTTCCCAGCATTTCCAATCCGATGATTTTAACTGTCTCAATTCCGGAAAACTCCGCTACGATCAAATCAGCAATTTTGTCAACAAAGTCTGCGGTCATTCGGCTAACAACGATCCGGAGCTCGATCCGGAATCCGCGTGCAAGCAAATGCTTTAGCCCAAGAAAGGTCTGCTGAAAGCTTCCTTTTGCCTGTGTGATGCTGTCGTGGGTAACTGCGTCATAACCGTGAATTGGAATCCCCAAAATCGTTTGCGGAGGGAGCGTCTGCCGGAGAAGGTCACAGTATTCCGGGATGGAAAAAATGCGCCCGTTTGTCAGCAGCAGGAATCCGGTCTGAGTAAATTTATTGCGGAGGGCCTCAAAAAAACGAAAGATATCCTTCCCCAATAAAAACGGCTCTCCGCCAGTAATGGTCAGGTGGGCGGCATCGAATGGGATATGGTTGACGATTTGCAGCAGATTGTCAATATGCGCTGTGCTGGCAGACCTTCTGACGCCCTCGCTGGAGGGACACATCAAGCAATTAGAATTGCATTTTCCAGTGACCACAAAGGCATTGTCAATGGATTCGTTATTATAATACAGGTAAGCGGTTCCACGGTCGTCAATTTCAAACACATCATAATCATCACATCGAGAAAATGCTTCCATCGTTTCCGGTGCAGTTGAAAGTACTGCATGTTCAGGCAGAAGAATCAATTGATTGCCGCAAAGATAAATTGTGTCTAAGTTTTCCTCTTTGAGATGCGCTAACGTATCTTCACATTTTGCCAAGGATACGATTCGGTATCCATAGCGGTAATCGCAAAGCCGAATTACCATCAAATCACCATCCAAAGAGTAAAATAGGCCAGAAAGCCGAGAGAAATAAAAATGGCAAAGGGGATTTTACGAACAATCGTAATTTGAGGCTTTCCGGCTACGGAATGTTCCCATCGCTTGATGCTTTCTGCTTCTTCCTTTGTCAGACGGCACCTTAAATCTTCCGTCGATATATGCGGCAGTCCTTTCACGCGAGATGACAGAAATTGCAGCGAAGCCGCTGTAGACAAAATCATTCCACTGCGTACCTGTCCCGTTGGAATCGTCTGATAGCTTTGCTCTGACAGGATAATTTTCAACAGGATCACAGTGACAAGAAACAGATACCGCTTCGGATTCGTTCCAATCGGAACGATGCGCAGATACATGGACAACACAATATCCACAGCGAGGGCCGTATAACAGACCGCCCTGCGCCGCAACAACCTGGACGAACTGATAAACCAGGCCATACAAAAATCAGCCGCAGCCCACAGCATGGTATTGACCTCAAGTCTCGAGGCAAACAAAGCCGTATAAAGCAAATGGACCGCTGCTAAGTAAATCAAAACTTGTACATATGCTTTTATAAATGAGAGCAGCATCGTTTTGATATAGTTCCTTGAAAGGTGGGTGCGCTTATGTACCGTGGCAAAAATATAGTCTGCAATAAGATAGATATAACCGATCAGGAATGCGGCGAACACCGCAAACACCAATGTTACCGTTTGTCCATTGTAGGTAAAATACCTGCTGGCAGGATACAGCAGGGCAAATACAAAAAGCAATTTACAGTCGCCGCCGGCCCAGGAGTGGGTGAAGAATAGCACCAATGCGAGGATACTTACCACGGCCGAATTGACCAGAAATTGTAGTACGAGTTCTCTGCCCCAAAGTCCATAATAGATTCCATCCGCAAGTACAGCGTATAACGCCGCACCCGCCAGAACTCTATTTTTAATGATGCCATTCCGAATATCAGAAACTGAGGCATAGATGCCCAGGCATATCAAAATAAGCAGAGAAAGACATTCCAATATTATCATCTTGCTTTACAGTTCATAAGGTTGATCAAGTAATTTTCAAATTCTAACGCCGTTTGCTCCTCTCCATATTTACATTCGGCAAAACAGCATTGCCAATAATTTGAATCGTCAGACAATTCAATCTTTGCAATGTTCTGATATGCACTCAAAGCATCAGTAATTGGTTCCAACGCAAACAGTTCCTTATTCAGCCTCAGATTTGTCATATTCTTCAAACCAATCTGTCAAAATTTGTTTTTCATCCCAGATCTGTTCCGGCTGAATCTTGTCTTCGGCCGTGACGCCGGACTGCTCAATGACCGTAGAGGCCATCGACCTGGCAATCAGCAGCTCCCGGACTGTCTTTGTCTGCCGGTACACCTCATGGCGCACACACTGGCAGAGCATTTCGTTTATAAATTCCTTTTCTGTGATAGGGTCATGCCCCTTTTTTGGATGTATTTTGACAATATAGTACCGGTCATCTGCATCTAGATGAATATACGCACGATCTGTAAATGCATAGGCACTTTTAATAAGCGCTATTTGAGGATACAACTCTTTAGAGAACGTTATCAATATCCTTCATCACCTTTATGTCATTAATCTATAAGCACACAACACGGGAACCTCCCGCCGGTCAGGGTGACCGCGTACAGTCAGATTCGGCAGGGCCGGCTACGGCTCCCTGTCCGGTAGCAGAACAGTACCGGCACTTCCTGATGCTCCGTGTCGGTGACGTTTTTGTCTCATCATCGTTGACGAACACGCAGTCGGTATTTATTTTATTATACCACAAAAAGAAAGATTTAGCAATCCACTAAAGGGCCGTGTTCAGTTCCTCTTTGTGCAATCTCCTACCGTAATTCTAACATCTTTCTGGTAGCTGCATTTTGCACTTTCTGTTATTTCATTAAAAGTAACAGGTATGTTAGCCAAATTTCCACTTGACAGGACTTCCTGACAGAGTTACACTGGCATTACAGCGACTTAATTGGAAATAATTGTACTTTTATATCATTACTAACAGGTTTCCCCAAAAGGGATTGGATTTCATTTATAGGCTTTTCGCTGTACCCCAGGCACGTTTGTATCTGGGATAAAAGTAAATGACCGTCCAATCAGATACTTTTTCGGGGAAGCCTGTCATGATTTCAGTTTGAGGGAGCGGGCCAAGGGAAGAAACACGACACAGCGCCGAGCAGGGTTGCCTGTCAGGAACCGG
>JAAWUC010000066.1 GCA_022804995.1 Oscillospiraceae bacterium | reverse complement strand
ATGAGCCTTCCCCGGGGCAGGGGCTTCACCCAGCAGTTCCCCGCCAGGAGGGACAGCTCCAGCTCGCTGTCCGGGCAGACCGTCACGCTCACCCCGCCGCCCCGCAGAATACGCCGCCCGGTCCGGTGGGCCTCCAGCTCCTCGCCGCACAGGTGCAGCGTCGCCTTGGCCCGGAGGCCGACGTCCGCCGGAGGATACGCGCGGTTCTCCTCCCGGAGGAGAGCGAAAAACCGCTCACCCAGCGCCTGAACAGCCCCCATGTCCTCCGTATCCAGAAAAATCCCCTGGCAGGAGGAGCACAGCAGCTGCCGGGTCAGGCAGATATGCCGCGCCAGCGCCCGCAGATCCCCCTCCGAGGCGTCCGCTGTGGCGTAGGCGAAGCTGAGCTTGTGGCCCCAGGGGATGATCCTCGTGTCCGGCTCCGCCAGCTGCCGGGCGGCTCTCACGGCCTCGTCCCCGCCCCAGACCACAATCCCGTCGGCAGCCCGGGCGAAGGCGGTCAGACTCTCCAGGTCCGTGGAGGGCACGTCGAATACGTAGATAAAGTCCTTCAGCCTGGGCTCCAGCCGCGCCAGCTCCGCCAGCAGCAGAATGGACGCCCCGTGGTCCATGGAGGGCAGCTTCAAAATGTTGATGTTCCCCGCCAGCAGACCCTCCACCACGCTGTAGGCCGGCAGGCCGTCCACGTTCCCGGCGGCGATGTGCAGCAGCACGCCCAGGGGGTACCGCCGCCGCTGGATAGGGGAGAAGCCCTCGTGGAGGAGGGGCGTCTCCGCCGGGTCCGGCCCCAGCTCCAGAGAAACCTTATCGTCCAGGCTCTCCCGGCGGAAGAGCCTCAGCGCCGCCTGGAACTGGCCGGGATCAATCTGAAAGGCGGTCAGAAAGGGCTCCAGAAGGTGGTCATATT
This sequence comes from Oscillospiraceae bacterium, assembly GCA_022804995.1. GTDB lineage: Bacteria > Bacillota > Clostridia > Oscillospirales > Oscillospiraceae > Pelethomonas. The sequence goes on along the minus strand of JAAWUC010000066.1, from coordinate 13,963 downwards.
CGCCTGCCGCCGCCTTCCGGGCCAGCCTGTCACAGGCGTCAATGACGATCTCCGGCCGGATGGACTGTCCGGCAATGGTCTCCTGACACGCCGCCTCCAGCGACTGCCGCAGGCGGGGGAGCTGGCTGTCCTCATACAGAACGCCGTGGGCCAGAATCACGCGCCTCCGCCCCCTTTCAGGAAATCCGCCGCTCCGGCGGCGCAGGTGACGATATCCCGCGCCCCCACCCGGCCCAGAATCTCCAGCCAGGGGCTGGCAATGCCGCAGGGGCACTCCTCCGCCCTGTGGAGAATCCCCAAATCGTCGGTCATGACGCTGAGAATGGGCATACTCGCCGCCATGGGCGTCAGCAGGTTCACCAGCCCCGGCGTCCCGTCCGGCGCCGGCTCCAGGGTGTCGGGGTCCCGGATGATCACACGGCTGTACACCGGCACATGGAAGTGGTGGCTCCGGCAGGTGGTGTACAGAATCGGGTGCTCCACCGCGCCGAAGAACTCCACGCAGTTCTCCTCGGGAATCCCCAGCACCTCCCAGGCCAGACGGTAGAGCTCACGCTTCTCCACCTTCCGGCCCTCGAACTGCTTCCAGCCCCCGCCCATGGTGACCATAGACCCCTTGGGCAGGCGCAGGCGCACGCCCTCCTCCTCCATCCGGCGGAGGAGCAGGTAGGTATAGGCGGGAAAGCCGATGGTCCGCACCGGCGCGGACCCCCTCCCGCACCGGAGAAGCCGGTCCCGCAGGCCCTCCAGCTCCAGCCGGTAGCTCCCGTCCCGCCAGACCAGGGCGTAGGTCCGGCTGAGGGCCGGGGCGAAGAAGGTAAAGCCGTAGCCGGTTTTGGAGAAAGCGGTCTGGTTTTCCCGCCGGGGCTGGTAGCCCAGAATCAGGTAGTGGCAGGGCCGGGGGGAGAGCAGCTGGTGGTACCGGGTCATCCGCAGGACCATCCGCGCCCCCCGCGCCAGGCTCCCAACATCAAACCCGATGCGGCTCATCGCCCCGCTGGTGCCGGAGGAGGTGGCCTTGACCAGCAGCTTCCTCTCCGGCATGGACAGCAGGACATGGTGCTTGAAGTACAGAGTGGGGATGGGCGGCAGAGCGGCCAGGTCCCCCGCCGCCAGCCGCGCCGCGTCGAAGCCCCGCAGCTGCAGGATACGGGCATAATCGGGGCAATTTTCCCGCTGAAACGCCGCGTTCTCCGCCATAGCGGCGGCGAAAAGCGCTTCCGTCCCCGCCAGATCGTAGGGGTCCCGCCACCGGAAAAGCCGGTTGCTCGCTGTCATAAAGTCGGCTCCTTTATTTAATCCTCGTCGTCCTCCGTGTCCTCGTCCCGGAGCAGGTACTCCGTCAAATCCTTGGCCAGGGTGGCGAACACCGCCGTGGAGGTGGTGAAGCTGCCGCCGCCCTTGGGCAGGAGGGAGCTCTCCGGGGACTGGACGTACCGCACAAACGCCTGGGAGGCCGCCCGGTACTCCCGGACGAAGTCGTCATACAGCCGCCGCACCGCCTCCTCGCTCTGGTCCTGGGGCAGCATCCGCTGGATGCAGGAGATGCTCAGGCTCTGCTTGAGCACGCATATGATCACCAGACAGGCCAGGTGGATTCGGCCATATTTTTTCTTCCGGGGCGGCGGCATCACGTGCATCCGCACATAGTTGTTGATGATGCTGGCCGTCACGGCCTTCTCCTCGCCGCTCCGGCAGAGGGGGGAGAGGTACTCCGTCAAAAGAATAATCACCTGGTCCATGTACAGCTCCAGCTGGGGCAGGCTGTCCCAGTCCGGCAGATTGGCCCGGCTTCTGCTGTCCATCCACTCCGCCAGCCGCGCCTGCTCCATCTCTTCCATATCCATACCGCCGGTCTCCTTTCGCTCATTTTCTCCAGTATAGACAATTTCCACGAATAATGCAATATGGAAAATCAAAAAATAATGCCGGAAACGCGCTTGACATATTTACCTAAACAATGTATAATAATATTAAATATTAGATGTAGTTGTTTTTGAAATGCAAAGGAGGGCTTATGATGGCAGCAGGGAAGGTAAAACGGGCGCAGACGGCGGGGGAGGAGCTGGCAAACACCCTGTCTCACGGCTTTGGGGCGATGCTGGCGCTGGGCGGGGCGATCCCGCTGGTGGTCCGGGCGGCGATGTCCGGGTCGGCGAAGGCGGTGTTCAGTCTGGCGGCTTACGGGATCAGCCTGGTGGTGCTCTACACGGCGTCCACGGTCTATCACGCGGTGAAGCGGCCCAGTCTGAAGGCGGTGCTGCGGGTGATGGACCACTGCTCCATCTTCCTGCTGATTCTGGGGACGTATATCCCCATGTCCCTGCTGGTGGTGGGGGGCAGGACGGGGTGGCTGCTGTTTTTGACCAATACCACCCTGGCGGTGGTGGGCATTACCCTCAACGCCATCGACCTCAAGCGGTTCGACAAGCTGTCCCTGGCGCTCTACGCACTGATGGGCTGGCTGGTGGTGCTGGCGCTGAGGGGAATTATGGAGGCGCTGCCGCCTGCGGGGCTGGCGCTGCTGGTATCCGGCGGCGTGGCGTATACGGCGGGGATTATTTTCTATAAGTCCCAGAGGCACTATATGCACTTTGTCTGGCACCTGTTTGTGCTGGCCGGGAGCATTTTGCAGTATATCTGCATTGCGATGTATTGTATCTGAAACGAAGAAGAGCGGGACGGGGAGGATTCTCCCATGTCCCGCTCTTCTTTTTAGAGGATGACCTCCATCCCGATTTTCTGCTGCTTCAAGCCGCGCTTCTCATAGAACCTCATTGCCCCGGGGTTGCAGGACCACACATTGAGCGTCACATTGTAGCACCCCATATCTCGGGCCAGCGCCAGCACGGCCTCGCAGAGCGCCTGCCCCACGCGCTGCCCCCGGCACTGCTCGTCCACGCACAGATCGTCCAGGTACAGGGTGGTCAAATCGTTGAAGGCCCCCTCGCCCCGGTGCTCCTGGCGGACGCAGAAGGCGTACCCGGCCACAGCGCCGTCCTCGTTTTCAGCTACCAGGACGGGACGGTCCTCGTCCCCCAGCAGCTCCCGCAGCTCCCCGTCGGTATATTTCCTGCCGCCGGCCCGGAAGAGGTCGGGCCGGCCCTGGCAGTGAACCCGGCAGACCTGGAGCAGCAGCTCGCCCAGCCTGGGGATATCCCGCTCCTCCGCTCTTCGGATGTTCATACACGCTCCTCCTTTTGGGGGATCAGACCCCCAATAAGCTCCATCACCGCCGCGCCCCCCAGCAGGATGCCCGCCGCCGGCGGCACCCAGGGCACGCTCCCCGGCACGCTCCGGCGGCCCGGCGGCGGCTCCTCCAGCTGCTGGCACCAGGCGGGCTCCTCGGGGCTGTAGACCACCTTCAGGCGCCGGATGCCCCGCCGGCCCAGCTCCCGGCGCATGACCCGGGCCAAGGGACAGCCCTTTGTTTTACTCAGGTCCGTCACCTCCAGCAGGGAGGGGTCCAGCTTATTCCCGGTGCCCAGTGCGGAGAGGATGGGGATGCCCCGCTCCAGGGCCTGGCAGATCAGATCCACCTTGCAGGCCACCAGATCGATGCAGTCCACAATCAGGTCGTAGGGGCCGAAGAATCGGTCCGCCTCCCCCCGGTCGTACTTCCCCAGGACGGGGTGGACGGCGCAGGCCGGGTTGATGTCCAGCACCCGCTCCGCCATCACCTCCGCCTTGCCCCGGCCCACGGTGGAGGTCAGGGCCCCCAGCTGGCGGTTGATGTTGCTCTCGCCGTACTCGTCCTGGTCGATGAGGGTCAGCTCCCCCACGCCGGACCGGGCCAGCGTCTCCGCGGCCCAGCTCCCCACGCCCCCCAGGCCCACCACGCACACATGAGACCGGGCCAGCTTCTCCACCGCCGCCGGACCCAGCATCATCTCATTGCGCAGAAACCGCTCGCTCATAGTGCGCTCCTTCCAAAAAACGGAGCCCCGGAGACTGTTCTCCGGGGCCTCCAGTTTATCTGCCGATGGTGTTCATGCCGCTCTCGTCCTGAACGGCCTCCACACTGTTCATCAGCTCGCTCTGCCACTCGCTGTAGGCGTTGTTGGCCAGCTCGGTGTCGCAGGCGTAGTGCCAGTACTGCTCGCTTCCGTAGCCCACAAAGTACATAATGTGGGCGCCGGTGGAGGCGCTGTAGACGATGCCCGTATCGCCGCTCTTGCGGCCGGACTCGTAGCACCAGTTCTGGAACTCGGAGATCATCCGGCCCTTGGGCACATTCTCATAGAGACCGCCGCTGGTGTTGCTGCCGGGGTCCTTGGAGTGCTCGTTGGCCAGGGCGGCGAAGCCGTCCTCGGTGCCGTCCCAGCTGTCCAGGATCTCCTGAGCCTTGGCCCGGAGCAGCTCCTCCGTGGCCTCCTCGCCCTCCGCCAGCTCCAGGCTGTCGGCGGTGACCAGGATGTGGCGGACGTTGTAGTCCAGAGCCTCATCCCGCTCCCGGCCGTTGAACACGGCCACATAGCAGCGGCTGTTGGTCTCGTCCACCAGGACCTCCGCGTCGCCGGCCTTCCGGCCCTCGTCGAAGAGCCAGTCGCCCAGCACGCCGGAGCTGTAGCGCATCTCCTCGTTGGCGGTATAGACGGCGCTCTCGTCGTAATCGGAGGGCAGCTGGCGGCTGGTCTCATAGATGGGGAGGATATCCTCCGCTAGGCCCTTGGCCTTGTCCATGGCAGCGGTCTTCTCCTCCTCGGTGGCCTCTACGGCATTGCCCTCGTCGTCGGTTTTCGTCTCGGGGAGGCCGGAGATGGTGATATACTCGGCGTCCACCAGATCGTAGGTGTTCTTGTTCTCCTCGTAGTAGGTCTGGATCTCCTCGTCGGTAAACTCCAGGCTGTCGGCATAGGCGTTGGTGTACTTGTAGGCCAGCAGCTGGTCCTTCATGCAGGACTCAAAAACAGAGGCGGTCATGGTAGCGCCGTAGACGGCGTTCAGGTAGGACTTGTAGGAGTAGCCATTGGCGGCGGCCTGGGACTTCATGGCCTCGATATTGGCGTTGAAGGCGTCCAGCTCCGCCTGCTCCAGGGTCATGTTCTCCGCCTGGGCGGCGTCCTTAGCCGCGTGGACCAGACGCATGGTGTCCACGGCCTGCTCTTTAAAGAACTGGTCCCAGGTCTGCTCCTCGCTGTACTGCTGGCTCTTCAGGGACTGGTTGACGTCCAGGCCGAAGAGGGAGGCGTAGCTCCCATACTGGTTCATGAAGTTCTGGTACGCCTCCTGATAATAGTAGGAGGTCTCCGCCACGGTGTAACTCTCCCCGCCGATGGTCACGGCGGTTTTGCTGCGCTGGAGGATGCCGGAGTTGTAGACGAACAGGGCCGCGGCCACCACCACGAAGAGGACGCCAACCGTGGTGTAGAGGATCTTGGAGCGCTTTTCTGCGGCTTTCTGCTCAGCCTCCCGCGCGGCCTTGGGATCGACGCCGCCGCCGGCTAAAAATTCCTGTCTTTTTTTCTTTTCTCTGGATGCACTCATGTTTTGTTCATTCCTTCCTATCGTTCCGCCGTCCCATAGGCGGGCTTTTGTATCACCGCCCAGGGCGGCGCTGACGCTCAGCAAACGATATTATACTAGACTGCGGCGTGTTTCGCAAGTAAAAGTTATCTCCTCTCTGTAAAATATTTATGAATGGCGGATGGGGGGGAGGCGCGAAGGCTCCGGCAAGGCCGTGGACAATCCGGGCGCAGGAGCGGACCTCCTCCTCGCTGGCGCGCCAGAGATCATACTCGGACAGGGAAGGCAGGCCCATGGAGACAGTACTCCTGCGGAAGCGCATCCCGCTGTCAGCGGATCTGCGGCAGGAGGCGTGGGAGTCCACGCAGACCTCCAGCAGGGGAGTATTTCACATCTGTGTTCCTCCTTACAATAACAGATCAGGACGGCCCCACCCGCTCGATTGGGTGGGGCCATTTCTTCCCCTTGTACAGCCCGTACAGGCGCTTATTCTCTGGCCAGGGTAAACCGATCCACCAGCTGCTTGAGGCTGACGGCTTCGGCGGAGAGCTCTTGGCTGGCCGCAGCGCTCTCCTCGGCGGTGGCGGAGTTGGTCTGCACCACGGCGGAGATTTGGTCCACACCCTCTGTCACCTGGGCGATAGCAGCGGTTTGGTTCTCCACGGCCTCCACCACAATGTTCATCTGGGTGGTCACATGGCCGGCGTAGATGCTGGTCTGCTCCAGGGACTCCGTGACCAGCTCCACCGCCTGACCGCCCTCGTTGACGGCGGCGATAGAGCTCTCAATGAGCTCTTTGGTAGCCTTGGCGGCCTCGTCGGACTTGGAGGCCAGGTTGCGCACCTCGTCGGCCACCACGGCGAAGCCCTTTCCGGCAGAGCCTGCCCGGGCGGCCTCCACAGCGGCGTTCAGGGCCAGGATGTTGGTCTGGAAGGCGATGTTCTCAATGGCGGCGATGATCTTGGAGATCTCCTCCGAGGACTTGGAAATCTTCTCCATGGCCGCGTTCAGCTCCTTGACGTGCTCCACGCTGACGCCCAGCTGCCCGCCGGCCTGCTCCACAAACCGGCCCGCCTCCTTGGCGGCATCGGAGGTCATCTTGGCGCTGGAGGAGATATCGGTGATGGTCGCCGCCAGCTCCTCCACGGAGCTGGCCTGCTCCATGGACCCCTGGCTCAGGGTCTGTGCGCCCATGGACACCTGGCCGCTGGCGGAGGAAACCTGGTTGGCGGAAGCGTTGATCTGGCGGATGGTGCCGCTCAGCTCCATCTTCAGGGTCCGCATGGACAGCAGAATGCTCTGGAACCCGCCCACATAGGCGTCCCGGTGGGGAGAGATGACGTCGAAATTCTGATTGGCCAGCTCGTTGAGCAGGTATCCGATGTCGTTGATGATGGTGTTCAGCCCCGTCACCATCTCCGCCGTGGAGCGGGTCAGCTCCGCCGTCTCATCCTGCCCGATAGCTTGGGGGACTGGGGACTCCAGATCGCCCTGCACCAGCAGCTTCATCCGCTCGGCGCAGGCTCGCATGGGCGCGCTGATGTTGCTCGAGAGCTTCAGCGCCACCACGATGGAGGCCATCATGGAGGTGAAGATCACCAGCACATTGATAAAGATGCCGACGTATGTATCCGTCAGATAGTCCTTCTTCATGGCGGTCACGGCGACGCTCCAGCCGTCCGTCCCGCCCACCGGAGCGTAGGCTGCGTACCGTGGGCCCTCCTCCGCCTTGTAGCCGCCGAAGCCCACCTTCCCCTGGCGCATCTCCGCGTGGATCGCGGCCAGCTGCTTGAGAGAGGCGTCGCTCTGGGCCTCCCGCTCGATATTCTGGGTGGTAATGGTTTCCAGGGTGGTGTCCGCGATGGTGTCGCCGGACTTGTTGATCATGTAGGCCCGACTGTTCTCGCTGATCTGAATAGAGGAGACAATATTGTTGAGAAAGGTCTCCGGGGGCACGAAGTAGACCACGCCCACAATAGTGGAGCTGCGGCTCCCGCCGCTGTAGAGGGGCGCCGCCACCATGATGGACAGTTCTCCGGTGATCTTGCTGACCAGCGGTTCGGAGACATAGACGTTCCCGGCCATGGCCTGCTTGACATACTCCCGGTCGGAGTAGTCGTTTCCGTCAAAAATGCTGCGGCCGTCAGCGGCCAGGATATTGCCCCGCTGGAAGCCGTGCATGCTCACCCGCTCGTCAATGATGGCCCGTTTGTCCGCCAGGGACACGGTTGCGTCAGACAGCTGGGGGATGCAGCCGGTGTCCATAGCCACGTTCTTATAGGCGGTCAGCTCCTGCTCCACCCGCTCCGCCGCCAGCACGGCGGTTTCTCTCATCATCTGGTCCACTGTGGCGATGGTGCTTCTGTAGTTGAGGGTAATGCTGGTGGCTCCCACCAGCAGCAGGGCGGTCAGGACTGTCGCCATCAGACAGACGGTGATTTTTTTACGGATACTCTTCATCTCTCTCCACCTCGACTTTTAATCAGGGCCGCAACACACGAGCCCGGCTCCCTCTATTATAGGAGGTGGAAAGTCCTCTTGTCAATGGGGTTTTGGTCATATCCGCAAAAGAAATCCAATCTGTGGAAACGCTGTGTCCTTCGGGACGAGATCCTCTGTTCTTCCCCTCTTGCGCCGGTGGAAAATTTGGTATAGAATAGGGCGGGTTGAAAAAGCTGGCAGGGGGGTAGTCAGAATGGCAGAAGTGTGGTATACTACCTCTGTTTGACACAACGGGGAGGGAGGGGGATCGCTGTGGGTGTGCCCAAGTGGCTCCGGCCGGCGGCGGAGAGCAGGCCGGGACAATTCGCCAGCCACCTGCTGCGGCGCTACTTCGGCCACGACGTAGCCCGGCAGGCCGCGGCCCTGGCCTACTACCTGCTCTTTACCATCTTCCCCTTTTTGATTTTTCTCAGCAGCCTGCTGGGCCTGCTGGATCTGGACATCTCCGGCATCACCCGGAGCTTGAACAGCCTGCTGCCGGCGGGGGTGCTGGATTTGGTGGAAACCTACCTGCGCTACGTGGGCCAGACATCCAGCGCGGCCATGCTGTGGTTCGGCCTGGTATTCTCCATCTACTTCCCCATGCGGGCGGCGGACTGTCTGATGCAGGCGGTCCGCCGGGCCTACCGCCTGCCCCAGCCGAAAAGCCAGATCCTCTACACCGCGAAGGTGCTTTTGTACACCGTGTTTCTGCTGGTGGCCATTGCCCTCACCCTGGGGCTTGCCACGGTAGGCCGGGCGGCGCTGAGGCTGGCGGAGCGGTTTGTGACGCTGCCGGAGGGGTTTATTGACCTGTGGGGGGACCTGCGGTTTCTGGTGCTGGGGGGCGTCATGTTCGCAGCGGTGGGGCTGCTCTACGCCGCAGCCCAGGACTGCCGGCAGAGCGTGTGGAGCATTATCCCCGGGGTGGCGGCGGCTCTGGCGGGGTGGATGGTGGTGTCGGCGGCGTTCTCCTTCTATGTGGAGAACTTCGCCAACTACTCCGTTATCTACGGGGCGCTGGGTACGATCATTGTTCTGATGATGTGGCTGAATATAACGGCGGTGGTCCTCATCATGGGAGCGGAGGTCAACGGCGTGCTGATCGCCATGGGCCGGGGGCCCAGGACAGGGCCTATCAGGCGGGAGAAACAGCCGGAGGAGACCGGCAGGGAGAGGCGCGTATGAAAATCATTATCATTGGCAACGGAAAGGTGGGCTATACTCTGGCCCGCCAGCTCAGCGGCGAGGACCACGACCTGGTGCTCATCGACCAGAGGGCGGAGGCTCTGCAAAACGCGGACGGGGTGCTGGACGTGCTGTGCCTGGAGGGCAGCGGCGCGTCCATTCAGGTGCTTCTGGAGGCGGGGGTCCGGCAGGCGGAGCTGGTGGTGGCGGTGACGGGGTCCGACGAGCTGAACATCGTCTGCTGCCTCATCGCCAAGAAGCTGGGAGCCCGGCACACGGTGGCCCGGATCCGCTCCCCGGAGTATTTTAAGGAGGCGAACCTCCTCAAGCGGGAGATCGGCCTGAACATGATCATCAACCCGGAGTACGCTGCGGCCCAGGAGATCTCCCGGCTGCTGCGGGTGCCCACGGCCTTCAGCGTGGAGAGCTTCGCCCGGGGGCTGGTGGAGATGATCGGCTTCCCGGTGGCGGAGAGCGACGGGCTGGCCGGCGTGACCCTCTACGAGTACAACAAGCGCCACCCCAACGGGGTCCTCATCTGCGCCGTGGTCCGGGGGGAGGAGGTCTTTGTCCCCAATGGCGGCTTTGTGCCCCAGGTGGGGGACAAGGCCTATGTCATCGGCTCCCAGAGGGAGACGGCCCAGTTTTTCCGGGGCCTGGGCCGGGACGGGAACCGCATCCGGCAAATCACCGTCCTGGGGGGAAGCCGGATTGCCACCTATCTGACCTGGGCGGTGGAGAAGGTGGGAATGAAGGTGCGGATTGTGGAACAGGACCCGGCCAAGTGCCAGGCCCTGGCGGACAAGCTGCCCGGGGCCATGGTCATCCGGGGGGACGGCACCGACAGCGAGGTTATCGAGGGGGAGGGTCTGCTGGACACCGACGCCTTCATCGCCCTGACCAACCGGGACGAGGAGAACCTGCTCATGGCGATGACCGCCCAGAAGCGGGGGCTCAAGAAGGTCATCGCCAAGATGAACCGGCCCAACTATATCGACATGATGCGCCAGTTCGGCGTAGACAGCATCATCAGCCCTAAGGACATCACCGCCAATCAGATCTCCGCCTACGTCCGGGCCATGGAGGGCGGACAGGGCAGCGCGGTGGAGAACCTGTACAAGCTGCTGGGCGGGAAGGTGGAGGCGGTGGAGTTCACCGCCGCGGCCAACACCAAATTCCTGGACAAGCCCCTGAAGGATCTGCACCTGAAAAAGGGCCTGCTGGTGGCGGCGATTGCCCGGGAGGGCAAGACCATTATCCCCGACGGCGCCACCAGTATTCTGGCGGGAGACAGGGTGATTGTCATGGCCAAGAGCCTGTTCCTCCAGAACCTGGACGATATTTTGCAGTAGGGGCGGGCCGGGCGTATGAACTATAAACTGGTATTCCATATTCTGGGACTTATCCTCCGGGTGGAGGCGGTGCTGATGCTGCCGGCGGCGGTCATCGCGGGACTCTACCGGGACGGGGATCTGGGGGCCTTTCTCCTCTCCGCCGGGGTGACGCTGCTGGCGGGGCAGCTGCTGTGCATGCTTCCGGGCAGAGGAACCAAGATGCAGGCCCGGGACGGCTTTGCCGCCGTGGCCCTGAGCTGGATTGTGCTGTCCCTCTTCGGGGCGCTGCCCTATGTGTTCAGCGGGGTTCTGCCGAACTATGTGGACGCGGTGTTTGAGACAGTCTCCGGCTTCACCACCACCGGGGCTACCGTGTTTACCTTTATTGAGGGACAGCCTCGGGGCGTCCTCTTCTGGCGGGCGCAGACCCAGTGGATGGGGGGCGTGGGGGTGCTGGTGCTGGCCCTGGCCCTGGTGCCCAAGCTGGGGGAGGGCAGCGTGTATCTGATGCGGGCGGAGAGCCCGGGTCCCATCAAGAGCAAGCTGACCCCCCGGCTCAACGACACAGCCAAGATCCTCTACAGCATCTATATCGGCCTGACAGTGGGGGAGGCGGTCTGCCTGCGTCTGGCGGGGATGCCCTGGTATGACGCGGTGATCCACGCCTTTACCACCATCTCCACCGGCGGCTTCTCGGTGAAGGACGCCAGCATCGCCGCATACGGCAGTCTGGTGATTGAGTGGATTATCATCATCTTTATGTTCCTCTCGGGCATCAACTTCGCCCTGCTGTACTTCGCCCTGTGCCGGAACTTCAAGGCGGTGTTTCAGAGCGAGGAGCTGCGCTCCTATACCTGGATGACCGCCATTGCCTCGGGGCTGATTGTGTGCAATCTGGTCCTCCACGCCGGGTGGGCCATGAGCGCCCGGACAGTGACGGACAGCGTGTTCCAGGTGGTAACGCTGATGACCACCACGGGATATATGACCTACGACTACGTGCTCTGGCCCACGTTTTCCCAGGTGATTCTGATTATGGTGATGTTCGCCGGGGCCTGCGCCGGGTCCACGGCGGGGGGCATCAAGCAGATCCGGGTAGTGCTGCTGGTGAAGAACCTCCGGCGAGAGGTCCAGCGGATTCTACACCCCCGGGTGGTGACCACCATCCGAAGCGACGGCGACCGGGTGGAGGAAGCCACCTTGAGTGGGATTACGCTGTTTTTCTTCGCCTATATTCTGCTGCTGCTGGTAGGGGCGCTGGTGGTGGCCTGGGATGATGTCGGCTTTACCGCGGCGTTTACAGCGTCGCTGACCTGCATCAGCAATGTGGGACCGGCCTTCGATGTGCTGGGGCCCACCTGCAATTTCTCCCCGCTGTCGGAGGTCAGCAAGGTACTGCTGAGTTTGAACATGCTGCTGGGACGGCTGGAGATTATGCCGCTGCTGCTGCTGCTGTTCCCCAGCCTGTGGAAAAAGAGATAGCCCGTTTCGCAGGGAAGGGCCCCGGAGGATTTCTGAAATCCTTCGGGACTTTCCTGCTTCCGCCGCCTCCAAGTATGCGCTGGCCGGGTAAAAAAATTTTTAAAATGGACTAAACTTTTCCGGATTACAGCCGAAGAAGTAATTGAACACAGCGGAGGGAACATGCGGTGAAAGGAGACGGTTCCCTGCGGGCTGGATGTTTTGGTTTCACCCGGTTTTCGCGAGCCGGATGGAATATAGTACCGCGCCACTATAGCCGGGATGCCAAAGGCCACGGCGATCCGGCGGCGCTACACGACCTGTGCTTCGGTAAATGGATGCTCCGGGGCACATTAATAGACTGAAAGGAGTCAACCCCCATGCGTATTCAGCACAATATTATGGCGATGAACGCCTACCGCAACTACAGCAACAACACCTCCGCTCTGAGCAAGAACCTGGAGAAGCTGTCCTCCGGCTACAAGATCAACCGCGCCGGTGACGACGCCGCCGGTCTGGCTATTTCCGAGAAGATGCGCGCTCAGATCTCCGGTCTGAACGCCGCGCAGAAGAACGTCAAGGACGGCATCTCCCTGGTCAAGACCGGTGAGGGCGCCATGCAGGAGATCCAGGACATGCTCAACCGCATGAACTACCTGGCTACCCAGTCCGCCAACGGCACCTACGACAACGAGGTGGACCGTCTGAACCTCCAGAAAGAGGTTGACGCCCTCAAGAGCGAAATCAACCGTATTGCCGATTCCGCCAACTTCAACGGCATCAAGCTGCTGGACGGCTCTCTGGCCGCTAAGGGCAGTTCCAGTGTGAAGATCAAGGGCGTGGATTACACCGTCGTGAATGCGGTGGCCGGCAAGGTCCAGACAAAGGACGGCTTTGCCAGCGGTGCTACTGCCGTTAAGGCGGAGGGACATTCCTTCACCTACTCCGTGGGTCTGAGCGACGGCACCTCCGTCAATGTGACGCTGACCACCCGGAAGGATCCCAATGATGTGACCGGCAAGAAGGGCCAGATCGTAGGCGAGGACGGTACGGTCTTTGGTACTGTTGGCAGCCTGGCAACCAATGGCTTTACGGCTACTGACATTCAGAGCGCTATGCTGAAGGCTCTGAAGGCCAACGACAAGCTGGCTGACCAGTTTAAGATGACCGATGCGGGCAACGGAAAGTTTACGTTTGAGAATATTGAGTCCGGCAAGACCGGTGTTACCCAGATCACATCCCTTGGCTGGGAGGTTCGGGATAACAACGGTGCGATCCTCAAGCACAGCACTGGCGAGACGATCAACCCCGCTGCCACTGACAAGGGCTTCGCCATCAAGAAGACCGATATTACCCTGTACAACGGTAAGAACTACGATGATGCCGTGTTTACCATCAACGGCAAGAAGTTCGTGGTGCTGACGCCTGACATGAATGGCGCTGACTTCACATCCGGAAAGGATATGAATGCTACCGTTGGTCTCGGCGCCGATGTGACGATCCTGGTTGCGGAGAGCAATACACTGAAGGGCCTTGACGCAGCCGATAAGAACTTTGCCCAGAACATTGCCAAGATTAAGGAAGTCACCGGACTGGATGTCCGTGCCAGTGCCGCTGCCGCTAACAACAACAATGATATTGGGGCTAACGCTGGTATCGTCATCAGCGCCAGCGGCGCCAAGGGCGGTCTGACCCTCCAGATTGGCGATACCGCTGACAGCTTCAACCAGATGAAGGTTGCCATCGGCGACATGCACACCAAGGCTATGGGCATCGATAAGATCAGCATTGCCGACCAGGAGAGTGCCGCCGCCGCTGTTGACAAGATCAAGGCCGCTATCAACTACGTCTCCGGCGTCCGCGGCGACCTGGGCGCTGTCCAGAACCGTCTGGAGCACACCCAGAACAACCTGTCCGTGATGGCCGAGAACATTCAGGACGCCGAGTCCTCCATCCGCGACACCGACGTTGCCGAAGAGATGATGAGCTACGTCAAGAACAACATCCTGGTGCAGTCCGCTCAGGCCATGCTG
>JAAWUC010000065.1 GCA_022804995.1 Oscillospiraceae bacterium | reverse complement strand
AGGAGGCGGAAGCGTGCCGGATTATGCGGACCGGCCACATGGGGGAAAACAGTATTCGGAGCCACTTTGCGGAGGCGCTGTACATAAAGAGGTTCGTCAGCGCGATGACCACAACAAAGGCGATCATCAGCGGCAGGCCGGTGAAGTGAATGGACTCCAGAAACCGCTCGCCGGAGACGGAGATAACCGTAGCCAGGTTGCTCCCGTTGAAGATATAGAGCATTTCAGAGACGACAAAGAGGATGAGAACCAGGGAGGACACGCTCTTCACCCCGCCGGCCATCATCCTGGGAATGTCGTTTTTGTTGGTGATGGTGCGGGAGCCGGCGCCGTAGCAGATCCCGAGCACCACAAACATAAGGGAGAGCAGCGGAACCAGGCCGGACATCAGCGGCGAACTGGGGATCAGCGTCCCCTCCGCCGAGCGCAGGAAGCCGTTTTTGGGCACGCAGAACACCAGCATGACGAGAATAAATCCCAGCATACCAAAGCCCGCGAATTTCATCCCCCGGTTTTCCTCCGGCGTGAGGGAGAGGGCCGAGCGGTCGCCGCCGGTGGCGGCGCGGTCTGTGTCGCCGTACAGCGGCACCAGGATCTTTTCTGTAATAACGGTTGTGGCCAGGGCGAGGACAAGGGCGCTCACCACCTGGAAGGTGTAGTTCACCATCGGGTTGACGGCGTATCCGAGGGGCTCCGAGACGCCGTTGGTAATCGAGGCCACGACGACGTCGCCTACGGATGGCAGGAGATTTCCGATATACCCGGCTCCGGAGGCCCCATAGCCGACAATAATGCCGATCCAGGGGTTCCGGCCAACAGAGCGGAACACAATCGCCCCGAGCATCACCACCAGAATGGTGCCGCCGTCGGAGCAGATGTTGGAGCAGACGCCCACCAGGGCCAGAACAAAGGTGATCATGCCGTTGGGCGCGTTGTAGAGCAGCTTCCGCAGGCCGACCTTGAAAAAGCCGCTCTCGTCGCAGATGGCGACGCACATGGTGATAATCAGCACCGAGGTCAGGTTGGGGCTGTTCGTAAAGGCGGTGACAAAGCCGGTCAGCCAGCCCTGCAACTGCTCCTTCGACAGCATATTGACAACCGCCGCGGTGTTCTCCGTGATTTCACCGCTTTTGGAGGCGGAGAGGTATGTGACGGAGACCCCCAGCAGGCTGCAAATCCAGGACGCAATTAAAAAAATGGCAATCAGGATCAGGAAAAGATAAAACGGATGGGGAAGGCGGTTTCCCACGCGCTCAATCGCCTTCGCGAAGCGAACAAAGCCTCCCGTCTTTTGCTCGGAAGTACGTGCTTTTTTCATCGTTTGAATCTCCCTTCTGTCAATTTACCCGCCAGCCGGCGCTACTGGATGCCGTTGAGCTTGAAGACCATATTGCAGAACAGCTTGGCCGCCATGGGGATTACCCGCTCGTCCACGCTGAAGCGGCTGTTGTGGTTGGGGGCCGCGGCGTCCGCGCCCAGCCACAGGTAGGTCGCCTTCCCTCCGTGCTCCTGCACCCTGCGCATCATAAAGGTCACATCCTCGCCGCCGCCCAGCATGTCGTGGGACTCGTCCATCCGCTCCACGCCCTCCGTCTCCTTTGCCGCCTGGACGGCCAGGTTGATCATTTCCCGGTCACAGGGGGCGTCGATGGAGTGGCCCATGATCCGGTGGGAGAACTCACACTCGTACATGGCGGCGGCGGCCGAGGCCACGGTGAGCATTCTCTGGAACATGTACTCATTCAGCTCCTCCGTCAGGCCCCGCACCTCGGCCTTCAGCAGGGCATAGTCGGGGATCACGTTTCTCCCCGGACCGGCTTCGCAGGCGCCCACGTTCACGCGGGTGCGTCCGCCGCTGTGCCGTGAGATAGCCAGCAGATTCAAAATCGCGGTGGCCGCCGCCGCCAGGGCGTTGCGGCCCGCCTCCGGGGAGGCCCCCGCGTGGGCGGACTGCCCCCGGAACAGCAGGTCCACCTTGTAGCTGGTGCTGCCGTTGACGGTGGACGCGGCAAATTCCCCCAGCCTGCTGGGCATGTTGCCCACATGGCCGCCGAAGAGATAGTCCACGTCGTCCACAATCCCGCTGGCGGCATGGGACTCCCCGCCCCGGGCGCCCTCCTCCGCCGCCTGGAAAATGAGCTTGATCGTCCCGCAGAGCTGTTCCCGGTAGGCAGTCAGGATCTTTGCCACACCGATCCCGATGGCGGTATGCACGTCATGTCCGCAGGCGTGCATCAGCTGCGGATGCTCCGAGGCAAAGCCCTCCCGGGCGGGAAAGTGGTCGCTGTCCTGGCACTCCCCCACGTCGTTGCAGTCGATATCGAACCGGAGTGCAGTCACGGGGCCCGGCCGCCCGGTGTCGATGATCCCCACCACGCCGGTGTAGCCGCCGCGCATCCGCCCGACAAGCTCGGGGGACGCCCCCTCGTCCAAAGCCCGCTCCATGCAGCGCTCCAGCTCCTCGTCGGGCGGGACGCCGTACCGCTCCCCGCTCGTATGGATTTCCCGCCCCATCTTATAGGGGATTCCCAGCTGCTCCAGCTGGCCGATGATCTCCGAGGTCGTCAGAAATTCTGTCCAGGCGCTCTCCGGACGCCGGTGGCGCGCTCTCCGGAAGTCGATGAGCTCTTGGGCAAGCCGTTTCTGATCCATTTTAGAAAAGTCCATACACAGTTTCCTCCTTCTCCGTCGATTTTATCTGCCGTGCGGCAGGTTCCGTGGAAACCATATCACAGCGTCCGCCCGAATATTGCCCAATGTCCGCCATAGAAGCGCCCGAAACTGGCCGAAAAAGGGCTGTTTCGATAAATTCGCAAAAAAACGCGGCCCTCTGAAAAGAGGACCGCGCAGTGCGGAGCGTGTCAGTGCTGGGGATGCCGCAGGCTGCTGAGAAGGGGCAGGGTGCGCTCCCCCCAGCTGTAATCCAGCATATACTCGCCGGAGAAGGTACGGGCGGCGTCCCTGGGGCTCCGGAGCAGGTCAAACAGATCGCAGGAGACAGCCTCGCGGACAATAAACGCGCCCGCCCGCTGAAAGCAGACAATATGTTCTATGTCATACTTTTTCAGCGTATTCCGCAGAGCGATGACAGCGCTGCGGTAGCGGCGCTTCACCCGCTCGTCGTAGGGGGCGTTCTCCCACAGGCAGTCAACGGCCTGCTCCATGGTCACAATGCCGCCCTGGCGGTCAACCAGGAGGGCCAGGAGCTCCTTCGACTTCTTGCTGCTGAAATAGACAGGCTGATTTCTGGCGTATATCTCAAAGCGCCCGAAGGTCTGGATAAAAATCTGATCCCGGTGGCGGGGCAGGGAGCGGAAGAATTCCACCAGATAATTTCGCACCGCGAGGAAGGGCTCGCCTGTGCCTCCGCTGTCATTCCAGCGGAGAACCAGACACCGGTAAATGCCGGGCTCCACAATCTCGCGGGTGGTGCAGCGTCCCCCCGTAATGCTGTAGGATGTGATGGAGGGGACGATACTGACGGACTGATTTGCCTCCGCCGCCCTCCGATAGGTCAGGGTGTTGTCCGTCTCAATGATAATTTTCGGGGAGAAGCCCGCCTGCCGGCAGCGGCGCTCCACAATCTTCCGAAGCGGGTTGCCGCGCTTTTGCAGGACAAACGACTCCTGGGCCAGCTCCTTCAGCTGGACGGAGCTCCGGGCCGCCAGCCTGTGGGACCGGTTCAGCAGCAGGCAGAGCGGCTCCTTCATCAGCAGCAGGGCGCAGGCGTCATCCGGCGGCTCCGCCTCGGTGACAATTCGGAAGTCTGTCTGTCCGTCGTCCGCGTGCTGTGTGATTTGCAGATCGATATTCGGATATTTTTCCTTGAAGCCGATAAAAATCTGTTCCAGAAGGCTTGTGCAGGCGTTCACCGAGAGGCAGATGGATGGAGTGCTGTCCGCCTCCTGGCGGAGCGACGCGCAGAAGTCGCGGAGCGTCCCCTCCATGGTATCCGCAAGGGACAGCAGCTCCCTTCCGGCATCGGTCAGCTGGTACGTGCCGTTCTGGCACAGAAACAGGGGCGCACGGACAACCTCCTGCAATTCCCGCAGCTTCTCGCGGACCGTCCGGACGGTTGTGCCGGCCAGCCGCGCGGCCGCCTCCGGGGAGCCTGCCTCATACAGCAGGCGGAAATAGCAGATCAAGGGCAGATACATCGGTTGATCACCTCAGAACTCGTCGTTTCTCCCGTAAAAAAGGAACGTTTACAGTCTGTGCCGCCTGGGGATATGATATCCTGCGCAATGCTGTTTGTCAAGGCCGCGGGAAAGCACCCTCGAAAGCGCACAGAACATATGGGGATTCAAACGGGGATAAAAAGAGAAAAATATTTTGACATAGACCCGGCTCCAAGGTTTATGATAGACAGCATAGAACACAGATCAGGAGGAACCGCAATGCGCAAACGTACATTAGGACGCACCGGCATCCAGGTGGGCGAGCTCGGCATGGGCTGCGAGGGCTTTGTGGACAAGAGCCCGGAGCAGATCCGGGAGCTGGTGGACAGCATGGCCTCCGCCGGGGTAACCTGTATCGATCTCTACACCCCGAACCCCGCTGTCCGGGACGGCCTGGGGCTGGCCCTGGCGGGCCGCAGGGACAGCTTCGTCCTCCAGGCCCACCTGTGTACCATCTGGCGGGACGGGCAGTACAAGCGCACCCGGAACCTGGCGGAGGTGAAGGAGGGCTTTGCCGAGCAGCTGCGGCTGCTGGGGACGGATTACCTGGATATCGGCATGATCCACTACGCCGACGCCATGAGCGACTGGGAGGCCGTGGTCAAAAACGGCATCCTGGACTACGCCAGGGAGCTGAAGGCCCAGGGGGCCATCCGCTCCATCGGCCTGTCGAGCCACAACCCGGAGGTGGCCCTGGCGGCGGTGGAAACCGGGGAGATCGACGTACTGATGTTCAGCGTCAACCCCTGCTACGACCTCCAGCCCGCCAGCGAGGATGTGGAGGAGCTGTGGGCGGATAAAAACTACGAAAAGCCCCTGGTGAACATGGACCCCCAGCGGCAGAACCTCTACGAGACCTGCCAGCGGCGGGGGGCGGCTATCACGGTGATGAAGGCCTTCGGCGGCGGGGACCTGCTCAGCGCGGAGCTGAGCCCGGCGGGGGCGGCTCTGACACCCTTCCAGTGCCTCCACTACGCCCTGACGCGGCCGGCGGTGGCCTGCGTCATGTGCGGGGCCCGGTCCGCGGAGGAGCTGCGGGCCTGCATCGCCTATGAGGACGCCTCCGAGGAGGAGCGGGACTACGCCGGGGCCCTGGCGGCTCTGCCGAAAATCTCCTGGAAGGGCCACTGTATGTACTGCGGCCACTGCGCCCCCTGTCCCAAGGGCATCGACGTGGCCAGCGTGACCAAGTTCCTCAACCTGTGCAGGGCCCAGGGGGAGATTCCCGAGACGGTGCGGGAGCACTACGCCGCCCTGCCCCACAAGGCCGGGGAGTGTATCCAGTGCGGGGCCTGCGAGGGCCGCTGCCCCTTCCAGGTACCGGCGGTGGAGAACATGGCCCAAGCCGCGCGGCTTTTCGGCGAATAGAGGGAGGGAACAGATATGACCATTGCGGAAGCCAGCAGAAAATACGGTCTCTCCGCCGACGCCCTGCGCTACTACGAGCGGGTGGGCATCATCCCCCGGGTGCCCCGGACCAAGAGCGGCATCCGGGACTACGACGAGGCGTCCTGCGGCTGGATCGAGCTGACCAAGTGCCTGCGCTCCGCCGGAGTGCAGATCGAGGCCCTCATTCAATACTCCGCCCTCTTTCAGCAGGGGGAGGAGACGGTGGGGGAGCGGAAGGCCCTGCTGGAGGAGCAGCGCCGCCTGCTGACCGAGCGCCGGGAGGATATCCAGCGCTCCCTGGACCGCCTCAGCACGAAAATCGAGTACTACGACCAAATTCTCCTGGAGAAGGAGCAGAAAATCTGCGCCGCCGGCAGCGGCAGATAGCGCAAAAGCCCCCGGGGAGTCCGACTCCCCGGGGGCCTTCCCTTGTCACATTCCATCCGCCGCGTCGCAGGCCGCGAGAATCGCGATAAACTGCGAGGCAGTGGGCTTTTTCCCCAGCCGCTGGCCGGTCAATTCCTCAAATTTGTCCGCGCCCCCGCTCCAGGCCCGCTCCGCAGCGGAGCGGATGTTGCGCTCCACGGCCTGCCAAGTGGTCTTATACTGCTTCGCCACCGTCGGGTAGAGCAGCTTCGTTACCAGGTGCAGATACTCCGGGCTCTCCTCCGCCAGGCTCACAGCGGCTACCGTCATGTGGTAGCTCTTGTAATTCGGAGTTACGCCCAGGCAGTACAGCCTCGTTCCCAGGTCCATCATGTCCCGCTCCTTTCCAATAGGCCTCCAGCGCGTCCAGGAAGGTCCTGGCCGATTGCAGAAAGGCCGCCTGCTTCTCCGGGGGCATCTGTACCAGCATCCCCTCTCCCCGCAGGAAGCGGAGGGCCAGCATATCGCTTTCAAACCTCTCGTTGTCGGTGAACAGCGCGGAAGCGGGAACCTGAAGATATTCCGCGATGTGCTTGAGGGTGGCGGGGGACACATCCTCCTCGTTTTCCAGCTTCTGGAGCGTAGACTTGGCAACGCCGAGCTCCTTGGCGAACTGGGCCTGGGACAGATTCTTAAAACGCCGGATTGATTTCAAATTATTTGACAAATCGTACCAGGAACCCACAAAAATCCCCTCCTCAGTACCAGAATAAATCATCCCGGGGCATTGCGCTATGAAATAACAACAGCCAAACAACCCGAATTATCGGCCAAAGGCCCATTTTTCGATAAAACTGGGAGTTCATCCCTAATTTTTCTCTATTCTACCACAAAATCCAGGGAAATACCATTGTTTTTGTGAGGCAGCCTCAAAATATGTCTCCTTTGTAGAAGAGCAAACCGTCCGGACAGAAAAAGGGTGAGGGCCCATGCCCTCACCCTTTTTTCCTGCTCAAATCCATCCCTCGAATCCGCTTGCGCAGGGGCAGCACCGCCGCCGGCGGCACGGACAGCTCGTCGATCCCCATCCGCAAAAACGTCTCCGCCAGGGTCAGATCCGCCCCCAGATCCCCGCAGATGCCCACCCAGCACCCGTGGCGGTGGCCCGCCTCCACCGTGTGGCGGATGAGCTCCATCACCGCCGGGTGCTGCGCGTCATAGAAGGGCGCCAGCCGCGGGTTCTGCCGGTCAATGGCCAGGGTGTACTGGGTCAGATCGTTTGTCCCCAGGGAGAAGAAGTCCACCTCTTCCGCCAGCTCGTCCGCGATAAGCGCCGCCGCCGGCGTCTCCACCATGACCCCCACCTCCAGATCTCCCAGGGCCGCCCCGCTCCGCGCCAGCTCCTCCCGGCACTCCTCCAGAAGCTCCTTGGCGTCCCGCAGCTCCCGGACGGAGGCCACCATGGGGAACATCACCGCCACCGCCCCGAAGACGCTGGCCCGCAGAATCGCCCGCAGCTGCTGCTTGAAAATCTCCCGGTGCTCCAGACAGAACCGGATGCCCCGCAGGCCCAGGGCCGGATTGTCCTCATGCCCGCTGTCAAAGCAGGCCGCCTGCTTGTCGGCCCCCAGATCCAGCGTCCGGATGACCACCTTTTTCCCAGCCATGGTCTCCGCCACCCGGCGGTAGACCGCAAACTGCTCGTTTTCATCGGGGGGCTCCTCCCCCTCCATGTACAAAAACTCACTGCGCAGAAGGCCCACGCCCCCCGCGTCGTTCTCCAACGCCAGCCCCACGTCCCCCACGCTGCCGATGTTGGCGAAGACCTCCACCGAGGCTCCGTCCAGGGTCACGTTGGGCTTGCGCTTGAGGCCGGAGAGGAGGCTCTCCCGCTTCCGGTCCCCCCGCTGCCTGGCCGTCATGGCCTCCAGCAGCTCCGGGGCCGGGTCCACGTAGAGACAGCCGCTGTGGCCGTCCAGCACCGCCAAACAGCCCTCCCAGCTCTCGTCGATATCCACCCCCACCAGGGCAGGAATGTTCATGGTCCGGGCCAGAATGGCCGTGTGGCTGTGGGCGGAGCCGTGGCGGGTGACGAAGCCCAGCAGCTTCCCCCGGTCTATCCGCACCGTCTCGCTGGGGGCCAGATCCTCGGCCACCAGGATGGCCGGCTCCTCCCAGGGCAGCTCCTCCTCCCCCGCGCCGGTGAGGTTGTTCACCACCCGGCGGGAGATATCCTGCACATCGGTGGCCCGGGCCCGCATATAGGCGTCGTCCATGTCCGCGAACACCGCCGCCAGGTTGTCCCCGGTGGCCGTCACGGCCCGCTCCGCCGTGGTCCCCTGGGTCTCCAGAATCCCCCGCACCGAGTCCAGATAGTTTTCGTCCCCCAGCATGACCTTGTGGATCTCAAAAATCGCGGCGTTGGACTCCCCAACCCGCTCCAATGCCTTCTCATAGAGGGCGGAGAGCTGCTCCAGGGACCGCTCCCTGGCCCGCTCGAACCGTTCCCACTCCTCCTCCGGCGTCAGCCCTGACGGCGCCTCGGAGAAAACGTCCCTTCTCCGCCGGTAAAAGCGCAGCGGCCCGATGGCCACACCGCCCAGAATCGAATCTCCGGTGGCTACGCGCACAGGCTCCGCCCCCTTTCCCCCGCTACGGCGTCCATGGTTTTCCGTAACTGGTATTATACGAGGGATTTCCAGGAAATGCAAGGGCCCTTCCGGAAAGAAGTGGAAAACTTTGTGGAGAGCTTAACAATTTTCTTGGTGGTTTTGCCGGGAAGAGGGGGTTCCAAAAGCCGCGCTTTCGGAACCCCCTCTAAAATTCAGGCCGCTTCGGAGCCTCTACGCCCCCAGCCGGGCCTCAATCTGGGCTCTGGTGGGCAGGGAGGGGATGGCCCCCCGGCCCTGGACGCAGATATCCCCCGCCGCGTTGCCGTAGGCCAGGGCCCGGCGGAGGATGTCCCCGGTGATGCCGGCGGCGTCCTCCACCCCCTGGTGCCGCAGGGAGGACAGGAAGCCGCCCCAGAAGGCGTCCCCGGCCCCGGTGGCGTCCACGCACTTGCTCTTGCCGCCGGGGCTCAGAAAGCTCTCGCCGGCAAAGAAGCACCGGGCCCCCTGGGCCCCCAGCGTCTCCACCACCGCCGTCAGGCCGTTTTTCTCCATCAGCGCCGGAATATGCTCCTCGCCGCCCATCATCTCCACCTCCTCGGCGGAGATCTTCAGCAGATCCACCAGGGGCAGGAGCTCCATCACCTTGGCGGCGCACGCGGCCTCGCCGCCGGGCCACATGACGTCCCGGTAGTTCACGTCAAAGCTCACCAGCTTTCCCATCTGCCGGCCCAGGGTCATGGCCCGGACGGTGGCCTCCGCCTCCGGGGAGGCGGACAGGGAGCAGGACCCGGCGTGGACGATGACGCTCTCCCGGATGTCCTCCTCCCGCACGTCCTCCTCCCGCAGGAACATATCGGCCCCGGGCTTCCGGGCAAAGGTGAAGCGCCGGTCCCCGTCCCCGTCCAGGGTGACGAAGGCCATGGTGGTCACCGCCTCGGCGCACAGCTGGGGGCGGAGGCAGCGGGCGCCGTGCCGGCGCAGGGTGTCGAGGAGGAAGCGGCCGAAATCGTCGTCCCCCACGCAGCAGCACATGCCCGCCTCCAGGCCGTTCTTGGCGGCGGCGATGGCCACGTTGGCCGGCGCGCCGCCGGCGTTGCGGATGTAGCTGGCGGGCTCGCCGCCGGGGGTAAAGTCGATGAGCATTTCTCCGATGCTGTAGAGATCCATAGCGCAGGGCTCCTTTCGGCGAAAAGAATAGAGTGGAATTGAATACCGTTACCTTATCACACCTGATTTCCGGTGTCAATACGGCCCGGACGCCCCGGCGGCGGCGGGGATTCTTTTTTCGCAAACCGGCGCTTCTTTCGCTTTTTCTACTTGTTATCCGGAGAGAAATGGTATATAATACTATATTGAAAGCCTCGCGGCAGGCAGCCGAGGCAATTTATCCTGTCTATTTTTTCCGCTGAAAGGATGTTTTCCATGATTAAAATACCATCGGCGAAGGGCGAGATCAGCGTCAGCGACGCCGTCTTCACCAACATCACCGGCAACGCCGCCACCAACTGCTTCGGCGTCAAGGGCATGGCCTTCCGCTCCATGACGGACGGGCTGGTCCATCTGCTGCGCAAGGAGGCCATGAGCAAGGGCGTCCAGGTCCTCTACAACGAGGACGGCACCGTGTCCATCCGCCTGCACATCATCGTGGAACACGGGGTGAACATCACCGCCGTCTGCCGCTCCATCATGAGCGAGGTCCAATACAAGGTCAGCAAGTACACCGGGGTCCCCGTCAAGAGCGTGGACGTCTGCGTAGACTCTGTTGTGTCCAATTCCAAGGGGGTATAAAGCGCGATGAGCCATACGATAGACGGAATTCAGTTTAAGCAGATGGTGCTCCACGCCGCCGCCGCCATCACCATCCACAAGCAGGAGATCAACGATCTGAACGTGTTCCCCGTCCCAGACGGGGATACGGGCACCAATATGAGCCTGACCATCGCCGCCGCCGCCGCCGAGCTCCGCCGGAGCGAGCAGGTGGCCCTGGATCAGGCCGCGGCCACCGCCGCCGCCGCCCTGCTGCGGGGAGCCCGGGGCAACTCCGGGGTCATCCTCTCCCTTCTCTTCCGGGGACTGAGCAAGTCGCTCAAGGGCCACGCCAGCGCTGACGGCGCCCTCTTCGCTCAGGCCATGCAGGCAGGGGTGGACGCCGCCTACAGTGCGGTGATGAAGCCCACCGAGGGGACGGTGCTCACCGTCTCCCGCCTGGCGGCCAAACGGGCCCTGGAGGCGGCGGAGGAGAGCAACGACATGGATTTTGTCCTGGCCGAGGCGGTCCGGGTGGGCTGGAACGTGCTGGAACAGACCACGGAGATGAACCCGGTGCTCCAGAAGGCCGGGGTGGTAGACGCCGGCGGCCAGGGGTATCTGGTGATCCTGGAGGGGATGCTCTCGGCCCTGCGGGGAGAGCCTATGCCCGAGCCCGTGGAGGAGAGCGCCCCCAAGCAGGCCAAGGCGGACTTCGGCTCCCTCTCCGACGAGGAGATCACCTTCGCCTTTGACACGGTGTTCATCGTGCGCAAGCGGGAGCCGGAGGTGGATCTGGCCCCCCTGCGCCGCTACCTGGACGGCATCGGCGACAGCCTGGTCATCGGCGAGGACGACGACGCCTTTAAGGTCCACGTCCACACCGACATCCCCGGCAGCGCCCTCAACGAGGCCCAGAAGTACGGCACCCTGGAGCTGGCCAAGATCGAGAATATGCGCACCCAGTACGACGATCTCGCCGCCGGGAAGAAGGCCCAGAGTGTGGACGACCTGGACGCGGTGGAGGAGGAGCTGGAGGGGAGCGCCTACGGTGGGGCGGCTGTGGCCGCGCCAAAGAAGCGGTACGGCTTTCTGGCGGTGTGCGCCGGAGCGGGGCTGGCCGACGTGTTCCGGGATCTGGGGGCCGACGGCATCATCTCCGGCGGGCAGACCATGAACCCCTCCACGGAGAGCATCCTCCGGGAGATTAATAAGGTTCCGGCGGAGATGGTTTTTGTCCTGCCCAACAACAAGAATATCATTATGGCCGCTCAGCAGTGCGCGGGCCTGACGCCCAAGGAGGTGGTAGTGGTACCTACGGAAACCATCCCCCAGGGGATCACCGCCATGATGAGCGTGGACCCAGAGCTGGAGCCGGAGACGCTGCTGAGCGCCATGCGGGAGGCCGCCGCCGGGGTGTCCACCGCCCAGATCACCTACGCCGCCCGGGACAGCGATTTCGACGGCTTCCAGATCTCCGAGGGGGACTATCTGGCCCTGCTGGGGGGGAAGCTCTTCGGAACGGACCGGGATCTGACGGCCCTGCTGCGGAAGCTTGCGGAGCAGGCGGCGGAGCAGGGGGCGGAGTTTGTCACCGTGTTCTGCGGCGAGGACGTGAGCGAGGAACAGGCCGCTCTGGCAGAGGAGATCTTCGCCCAGGCGTGTCCCGGCGCGGAGCTGTCCGTCCTGCCGGGGGGACAGCCGGTGTATTACTACATCGTGAGCATTGAGTGAGACTGTACGGAGAAGGGGGAGGCCCTGAGGGCCTCCCCCGTTTTTTACCGCGCCACCGAACTTCGCAAAATCCAGGAGAAACAGAGCGTTCCGGAATTTTTCCCTTGAAAACAGGAAAGATTTACAGTATACTCTAATCAACAAAGATTTCCCGAAAGGAGGCCGGCTATGAGCACCATCATCACATCCATCGACCGCCGCTCCCCGGCGGAGCGGGCCGGCGTCCATATCGGGGAAAAGCTCCTGGCTATCGGCGGGCGCCCCGTGGAGGACGTGCTGGACTACCGGTTCTTCGGCTACGACAGGGACCCGGAGCTGGAGCTGGAGGCCCCCGACGGCTCCCGGCGGAAGGTAAGGGTAAAAAAGCCGGAGGCCGAGGAGCTGGGTCTCAACTTTGAGACGTACCTCATGGACGAGCCCCGGCCCTGTTCCAACCACTGCCTGTTCTGCTTCGTGGACCAGATGG
Organism: Oscillospiraceae bacterium; assembly: GCA_022804995.1. GTDB lineage: Bacteria > Bacillota > Clostridia > Oscillospirales > Oscillospiraceae > Pelethomonas. The sequence continues at coordinate 2,389 of JAAWUC010000065.1, read as the reverse complement.
CCCCGGGGTGCCGGGAGACGCTGTACTTCAAGGACGACGACGCCCGGCTGAGCTTCCTCATGGGGAACTATATTACCCTCACCAACCTCTCCCCCCGGGAGGCCCAGCGGATTATCGACCTGCGCATCAGCCCTATCAACGTCTCCGTCCACGCCACGGACCCCAAGCTCCGCTCGGCGCTCCTGGGGAACAGGGCCGGGGCGGAGAGTCTGGAGATTATGAAGCGCTTCGGCGCGGCGGGCATTGTCATGAACGGGCAGATTGTCCTCTGCCCCGGCTGGAACGACGGGGAACAGCTCCAGCGGACCATGGAGGACATGGCCGCGTGGGGGTTTGCCAGCTGCTCGGTGGTGCCGGTGGGGCTGACGAAATACCGGGAGGGGCTGGCGAAGCTGCGGGGCGTGGACCGAGAGACTGCCCGCGCGGTAATTGACCAGGTGGAGGCCTATGGAAAAAAGTGCCTGGAGAGGTTCGGGACCCGGATGTTCTTCTGTTCGGACGAGCTGTATATCCGGGCGGAACGGCCCCTGCCGGAGGAGGAATACTACGAGGAGTATGTACAGATTGAAAACGGCGTGGGGCTGCTGCGGAGCCTGATTTCTGAGTTCGAGGCGGGATTGAGGCTGGAGGACGGGCCGGTGGAGGCCAGTCCCTACACCATTGCCACCGGGGTCAGCGCCGCGCCGTTTCTGCGGGAGCTGGCGGAGAGGGCGGCGGAGAAAACCGGCGTGTCCGGGCAGGTCGCCGCCATTGAAAATAACTTTTTTGGCCCAACGGTGGATGTGGCGGGGCTGGTGGTCGGCGGAGACCTGATTGCCCAGCTGAAGGGCCGGGCGCTGGGGGAGCGGGTGCTGATTCCGGTGAATATGCTGCGCCACGGCGGGGACGTGTTTCTGGACGACCTCCATGTGTCCGATGTGGAGCGGGCGCTGGGGGTGCCGGTGACGGTGGTGGAGCAGGACGGCTTTGATTTGCTGGATGCCATGCTGGGGAGGAAATAAATTGGGGAGGTTTGGCGGATGACAGTAACTGCTGCGGAATTTCACGCGAACTTTTCAAAATACCTCGAGCTCCTTTTGGGCGAGGATATTTTCATTACGCAGAACGGCAGAACCATCGCAAAGCTGGTGAAGCCCAACGCGAGCGCGGTGGACTCGCTCAGCGGCCTGCTGGCTGGAAAAGTCCCGGAGGATTTTGACGCAAAATCCCTGAGAGAGGAGCGGCTGGGCAGATATGCGGCTGATGATTGACACCAACATTTTTCTGGATGTGCTGATCCGGCGGGAGCCCTTCTACAAAAACTCCAAGTCTGTTCTGGACCTATGTGAGAGGAGAGCGGTTCTGGGGTTTCTCTCTGCGTCAAGTGTTACAGATATTTTTTATCTGATCCGGCGCCAGCTGCACAGTGTTGATACAGCCTATCAGGCTCTGGACTCCATTTTTAATATTGCTAAGGTGCTGACCGTTACAAACGAGGACGTTCTGAGCGCTTACGCGCAGCGCGCGGCTGATTTTGAGGACTGTCTTCTGGCAACGTGCGCCAAGTCTAACCGGTGTGATGCGATTGTGACCCGCAACAAAAAGGACTTTTTGTCCTTTGGAATTACACTGCTTCTGCCGGAGGAGCTGCTGGCTTTGTTCCCGGACAAGGTGAAATAAGGCTCTTACATCGCCTCCAGCATCAGCGATACCCCCAGTCGAAATCCCTCCCGGAACCAGTCGAGGTTGGAGGATATCAGGGGTTCGGACTGCCGGGCCTGGAGCTCTTCCACGGTATCGCCGCCCAAGCCTGGGAGGAGTTTGCCGAGGGCTTCCCCTTCCTTCCGGGTAGCCGCGCGGGTTTCCGGCGAGGGCTTGTGCTGCTCTAAAAAATAGCCCATGTAGAGCTCTTCTAATATGTCATTCATATTGACAACTCCTTTATTTTGTTATATATGAAATATACCACGGTTTTCTGTCGTAGTCAATAGGAGTACGCCAGTTTTTCTAAGTATTTTGAGGTAGCGTATGGAACACAGCGAAAGAATCTTTGAAATTATTGAGGGCAGAGGGATTACCTCATATCGCCTATCGAAAGCGACCGGCATTGCGGAAAGCACCTTCGGACAATGGCGGAAATGCCCTTCTTCTAACATTAGGTCCGGCAATTTGGTCTTAATTGCCGATTATCTCGGCTGTTCCGTCGACTACCTTCTGGGCCGGACCGAGGACTCGGAATTGCATCAGAAATAATGTGCTCTGCGGGAATCCCCCCGCCACGCCTGCGGCGTGGCCCTCCCCCCTTTAACAAGGGGGGCAAGGGGACCGGTGCAGTCCTTGGGATGATTCGCCCTCTCGCCCCCCTTGTTAAAGGGGGGAGGGCCGCCGCGGAGCGGTGGCGGGGGGATTC
>JAAWUC010000064.1 GCA_022804995.1 Oscillospiraceae bacterium | reverse complement strand
AGGGAGCCGGGGATCTCGCAGAAGGAGGCGTGGTGGTCGAAGATGGTGGTGACGCCCTGCTTGATGCAGTCCAGATAGAGGGCGTCGGCGCTGGCCCTGGTGCCCTGGAGGGTCAGATGCCGGTCGATGTTCCACCACTGGCCGTCCAGAACCTCATAGAAGTTGGTGGGGGCAAAGCCGTCGATGCTCAGCCCCCGGGCCAGGGCGGAGTAGATGTGGGTGTGGGCGTTGACCAGGCCCGGCATGATGACGCCGCCTTTGGCGTCCACGAACTCCGCCTCCGGGTACTCGGCCCGCAGGTCCGCCGTGGATCCCACGCGGATGATCCTCGTCCCCTCGATAGCCACGCCGCCGTCGGGGAGGTAGGGCAACGCCCCGTCACGGGTGATAAGCCTTCCGTTTGCCAGAATATACATGGTGATTCCTCCTCTTTTCCGCTTCTTGATAAAAGAAAAATGCTCCAAACCTCTCGGTTTGAAACACTCAAGCACAAGCTGAGTGATAGTTGCAGCCCGTGCGCACAGCACTTCGTTACAGCTACCACATCTGAAATTATGCGTTTACTATAACACAAAGGCGGCGGGATTGCAATTCGCCCTTTGACCAAAATACTGCATGGATTTTAGCTATTCTGCACAATGACCGTCTCCAAGGGACCGGCGGGGCGCAGAAATTTGTAATTTCTTCCAGCTTCGAGAGTGGAGGTCCCGGAGGATAACTGATGATTTTATCCATTTTTGACGAATAGAGGCGAAAAAAAGCGCCCGCCAAAAGGCGGGCAGCTCGCGTGGGACGGATTACTCCGCAGTCACATCCACGGCGCGGAGCTTGCTGGGGTTCTTGGGATCGGGCTCCACATCGTAGGTCACCTTCTGGCCCTCGTTCAGAGAGCGGTAGCCGGTGCCCTGGATGGCGGAGAAATGGACAAACACGTCGTCCCCGCCCTCGTCGTTGGAGATGAAGCCGTAGCCCTTCTCCGCGTTGAACCACTTGACAGTGCCATGATTCATTGGTCATTTACCTCCAAATTTCCTGTGCAAAAAGAAACAGCAGGCCGCAAATCAAAATGGAAATTGATTTACACCCCTGCGATAATCAATTTGTACATTTTAGAATTCTTCTATACTATAGCAGGCGCTGGTCAAAAAGTCAAGGAAAAGATGAAGGAATTTTGGGGGGTTGAAATAAGACAATTTCCCCCTTGACAAACCACCCCTGACCCGCTAGGATGACAAGATAGACGTTTATATTTCGGCACACCCCGCCCCCGCCGGGCGGAGTGGGCCTTTTCCTGCGTGGAGGGAGGGAGCCATGAACCAGCTGCTAAGCACCATCCAGACCATCCCGGAGATTGCCGCCCTGGCGGAGGCTGTCGAGGCCGGAGCCTGCCCCGCCGCCGCCGTGGGCCTGGCGCCGGTCCACCGGGCCCAGATTGCCGCCGCCCTGGCGGAGGCCGCGGGCCGACCCCTGGTCATGGTCTGCTCCGACGAAGCTGAGGCCGTCCGGCTGGCGGCGGATCTGGAGGCGCTCCTGAAAACCGGGGCCTTGCGCCTCTCCGCCCGAGAGCTCTTTGTCCGGGCGGGGACCGTCATCTCCCGCCAGTGGGAGCACCAGCGTATTGCCGCCCTCTGCCGGCTGGGCCGGGGGGAGGGCCGGGTCCTGGTGGCCACGGCGGAGGGCCTGCTGCAAAAAACCAGCCCTCGGGACCGCCTGGGGGAAGCGGCCTTCACCCTGTCCATAGGGGCGCGGTTCGACCTGGGGGAGCTGCCCCGGCGGCTGGTGGACGCGGGCTACAGCCGCTCCGAGCAGGTGGAGGGCGTGGGCCAGTTCGCCCTGCGGGGGGGGATTCTGGACGTGTTCTCCCCCATGATGGACGAGCCGGTGCGCTGCGAGTTCTTCGACGACGAGATCGACTCCCTGGGAGCCTTCGATCCGGTGACCCAGCGGCGGACGAAAAACATCAAAAGCGCCCTTCTGCTGCCGGCCTGCGAGCTGCTGCCGGGGGCGGAGCCGGCCTCGGTCTTTGACCATCTGCCCGCCAATGCCCTGATCTGCCTGTGCGAGACGGCCCGAGTGGGGGAGCGGGTGAAAAACGTCCTCTGGCAGGCCCGGGAGGACACGGAATCCCTCCTGGCGGCCGGGGAGAAGGACGGGGATCTGACCCGCCTGCTCCTGTCCGCCGGGGAGTGGCTGGAGGAGCTGGGGCGGTTCGCCCTGTGCATGATGGACGCTCTGCCCACCTCCCGCTATCCCCTGCCGCCCCGAACCCTTCTGTCCGTTACCGCCAAGCAGCTGAGCGCCTACGGCGGCAGTCTGGAGGCCGCTGCGGCGGATCTGGAGCACTACCGCTCCGCCGGCTTCGGGACGCTGCTCCTCTGCGGCGGGGAGGCCCGGGGCCGGAACCTCCAGCGGATGCTGGAGGAGAAGGGCGTTCCCGCCGCCCTGGATTTCGCCTGTACCGCTATGCCCGGGCCAGGGGAGGTCCGCATCGCCGTGGGGGCTCTCTCCGCCGGGGCGGAGTACCCCCAGCTGCGCCTGGCGGTGCTCACCGAGGGCCAGCTCACCGCCGCCCCCGCCGGGAAGCGCCCCGCCCCCAGGGAGAAAAAAAAGAGCAGCCGTCAAAAGCTCCTCAGCTATACCGATCTGACCCCCGGGGACCTGGTGGTCCACACTCACCACGGCATCGGCCGCTTTGAGGGCATCCGGAAAATGCCCGTGGACGGGGTAGAGAAGGACTACGTCAAAATCGCCTACGCCGGCGGGGACAGCCTCTATGTCCCGGCCACCCAGCTGGACCTGGTCTCCAAGTACATCGGCGGGGGCGGCGCTACCGACGGGGAGGGACGGCCCGCCGCCCGGCTCAACAAGCTGGGAGGCGCGGACTGGTCCAAGCAGAAAACCCGTGCCAAGGCTGCGGCAAAGGACTTGGCCAAGGGCCTCATCGCCCTCTACGCCCAGCGCCAGCGAAAGCCCGGCTTCGCCTTCTCCCCGGACTCCCCCTGGCAGAAGGAGTTCGAGGACGCGTTCGACTACCCGGAGACTGACGACCAGCTGCGGTGCATCGCGGAGATCAAAAAGGACATGGAGCGGCCCATCCCCATGGACCGGCTCCTCTGCGGGGACGTGGGCTACGGCAAGACGGAGGTGGCCCTCCGGGCGGTGATGAAATGCATCATGGACGGCAAGCAGGCGGCGATTCTGGTACCCACCACCGTCCTGGCCCAGCAGCACTTCAACACCGCCGCCAGCCGCTTTCGGGGCTTCCCAGTGGAGATCCGGGTCCTCAGCCGGTTCCAGACTCCAGGCCAGACCCGGCAGATCCTGGCGGAGCTGCGCTCCGGGAAGATCGATCTGCTGATCGGCACCCACAAGCTGCTGGGGAAGGATCTGGCCTTCAAGGACCTGGGACTGCTGGTGGTGGACGAGGAGCAGCGCTTCGGCGTCACCCACAAGGAGAAGCTCAAGGAGATGAGCAGCCAGGTGGACGCCCTCACCCTCTCCGCCACCCCCATTCCCCGGACATTGAACATGGCCCTCTCGGGGATTCGGGATATGTCCACCCTGGAGGAGCCCCCCCAGAACCGCCAGCCGGTCCAGACCTACGTGGTGGAGCACGACTGGGGGATGCTGGCCGACGCCATGCGCCGGGAGATCGACCGGGGGGGCCAGGTCTACTACCTCCACAACCGGGTGGAGACCATCGACCTCACCGCCGCCCGGGTCAAGAAGCTGGTGGGGGAGGACGTGATCGTGGTGGTGGGCCACGGCAAGATGGGGGAGCGGGAGCTCTCCTCGGTGATGGAGCAGATGGTGGAGGGCTCCGCCCAAATCCTGGTGTGCACCACCATCATCGAGACCGGCATTGACATTGCCAACGTCAATACCCTGATCATCGAGGACGCGGACCGCTATGGCCTCAGCCAGCTCCATCAGCTCCGGGGCCGCATCGGCCGCAGCGCCCGGCGGGCCTACGCCTACCTGACCTACCGGCAGGGGAAGATCCTCTCGGAGGTGGCCTCCAAGCGGCTGACGGCCATCCGGGAGTATGTGGAGTTCGGATCGGGCTTCAAGATCGCTATGCGGGATCTGGAGATCCGGGGGGCCGGGAACCTGCTGGGCCCGGAGCAGTCCGGGTATATGATGAGCGTGGGCTACGATATGTACCTCCAGCTTCTGGAGGACGCGGTGCTGGAGGAGAAGGGGGAGAAAAAGGCGGTTTCGACGGAGTGCTCGGCGGATCTGACCGTGTCCGCCAACATTCCGGACCGGTACGTTCCCGACGCCGGCCAGCGGATGGACCTCTACCGCCGCATCGCCGCCATCCGCACGGAGGCCGACGCCTCCGACCTCATGGACGAGCTGATGGACCGCTACGGCGATCCGCCCAAGTCCGTGTGCGCACTGCTGGACGTGGCCATGCTGCGCTCCAGCGCCGCCCAGGCGGGGGTCAGCGAGATCACCCAGCGGGGAGAGAAGCTGAAGTTTGTCATCTCCAACTTCTCCGTGGAGGCCGTCGCCGCCGTCTGCTCCAGCCCCAAGTACCGCCAGCGGCTGGCACTGGCCGCGGGGGATGTCCCCACTCTGACCCTGACCCTCCGGCCCAAGGACCAGGTGCTGGATACCGCTCTGGAGCTGGTGGAGGATTTGAAGCTGGCCGCCGGATAGGTGCTCAACCTTCATATTGACGCGATTGGGTGGCGCGTGGTATTATGACACAGGACTGCCGCTTTTGCGGCGGAGCGACTTGTGTGGAAACAACGTGGAGCTGCACTAAGATTCCAAGGCTGTGATTAGAGAGCGGTCCATATGGAGGGCAGGTTTATGGGGTACAGGGACTATTTTCAGTCCGGTGAAGCTGCGCCGGCTGGCCGGGGCCGCGAGCAGCACAGCAGTATGCGGAGCGTTCAGAATCTGGAGTCCGTCATCAACGAGGGGCTTCGCGTCGCCCTGCTGGAGGAGACGCCGGACCAGTCGCTGGAGGTGCTGCTGGAGCACCTGGGAAAGGCGCTGAACGGGGAGCGGACCTATATATTCGAGCGCAATGAGTCCGGCTGCGACGACAACACCTACGAGTGGACAGCCAGCGGCGTGGAGCCGGAGAAGGAGAATCTGCAAAATGTTCCCCCGGAGGTGTGCGCCAGCTGGTACCGGAATTTCAGCGTCGGCCAGCAGATTGTCATTGAGGATCTGGAAAATATCCGGGAGACCGATCCCCTTCAGTACGAAAATCTGAATCGGCAGAGCATCCACTCCCTTGTGGTGGTCCCCCTCTATGACGGCGAAAAGATCATCGGCTTTTACGGCGTGGACAATCCCCCTGTGAAGTCCATGGAATACGCGTCAAATATGCTCCAGACTGCGGCATATTTCATCGTATCCTCTCTGAAGCGGCGCAATCTGGTCCGGGAGCTCCAAAAGCGGAGCTACAATGTTCTCCACGCCCTCAGCGTAGACTACCTGGGCATCTATCAGGTGAACTTTGACACGGACGGGTGCGAGATATACCGGGACAGCGAGCAGATGAGCTGGGCCGCCAACTTTGAGGACGGCTATCAGGCGGCTATAGAGCGGTATATTTTCCTCTGTGTGGTCCCCCGGGACCAGGACCGGCTCCGCGCTGTGACGAAAAAGGAGTATGTGCTCGCGCAGCTGCGGACAAGGAAGAAGTTCTATGTCCGCTACCAGGTGAGGGACAATCCCCACGGGCTGAACCATCTGGAGATCCATTTTTCCGCTACGGGAAGGACGGAAGAGGAGAACTGCGTGATTTTTGCCCTGCGGGACGTCAACGCGGTGGTGGAGCAGGAGGAGAAGTACAGGCTGGAGGCACGGCGGAGCCTGGAAGAAATTCTGGAGGGCGCCAGAACCGGCATTTGGACCATCGAGCTGGAGGAGGGCTGCCAGCCCAGGATGTACACGGACCGGACCATGCGGATTCTCCTGGGCGTGCCGGATGGAATCGAGCCGGAGGAGTGCTACCGGCATTGGTTTGCAAGCATTGAACCGGACTACGTGGAGATGGTGCAGGAGGCGGTGCGGGAGATATTGGAGGCGGGGCGCGCCGAGGTGATCTACCCCTGGAATCACCCGAAGCTGGGGAAAATTTATGTCCGCTGCGGCGGCGTGCCGGATAAAACCTTCAAAAAGCCCGGTGTCTGCCTCAGCGGGTACCACCAGGACATCACGGAAACTATGGTAACGCGGAAGAAGCAGGAGCAGGCCATTATGGAGCTGCTGGAGAAGGTCCGGCGGGCAAATTCCGCAAAGAGCGAATTTCTCTCCCATATGTCCCACGATCTCCGCACCCCTATCAACGGGATTATGGGGATGCTGGCCATCCAGGAGAGAACGCAGAACGACGCGCGGCGGCAGAGGGAGTGCCGGAAAAAGATCCGCATGTCGGCGGAGCACCTGCTGTCCCTGGTCAACGACGTGCTTGAGATCAGCAAGCTGGACAGCGGAAGGCCGGCGGCGGTGGAGGAGCCCTTCGATCTGCATGATATATTGGACGGCTGTTTCGCGATTCTGTCCGCCCAGGCGGAGGAGGCGGAAGTCCAGCTGGTGCTGGAGGAGTCCGGCCTGCGGCACAGCAGGCTGGTGGGAAATCCCCTGCATTTGAAGCAGATTCTCATGAATGTCATCGACAACGCCATCCGCTACAACCGGCCCGGCGGCTCCGTGTTTGTCCGGGTCAAGGAGATCACCTGCGGAAACGAAACCGCGAGCTGCCAATTTGTGATTGAAGATACAGGAATCGGCATGGGCGAGGACTTCAAACCTCATATTTTTGAGCCCTTTACCCAGGAGCACCAGGGGGCAAGGACCCACTACGGCGGCGTGGGGCTCGGCATGTCCATTGTGAAGAAGCTGGTGGACCAAATGCAGGGCGCCGTTGCGGTGGACAGCCAGCCCGGCAGGGGAAGCGTGGTTCAGATCACCCTGCCCATCCGGGCCGACCAGACCTGGAGTGCGCCGCCCGCAGAGGAGGACCGGGGTGCGCGGGACAATATCGCCGGAATGAGGGTTCTTCTGGTGGAGGACAACGAGATCAACTGTGAGATTGTGGAGTTCATGCTGAAGGAGGCGGGCGCGGAGGTCGTGACCGCAAGCGACGGAAAAGCCGCTGTGGATGCTTTTGCAGCCTCTGTGCCGGGGGAATTCCACTGTGTGCTCATGGATCTGATGATGCCGGTGATGAGCGGATATGAGGCGGCCCGCGTGATCCGCAGCCTGGACCGCCCGGACGCGGAGACCGTGCCCATCATCGCGCTGTCGGCCAACGCCTTTGAAGAGGACGTGGCGCTGGCAAAGGGCGCCGGGATGAATGAGCATCTGGCGAAGCCGGTGGACATCAGAAAAATGTTCCAGGTCATGAAACGGCTGAGCCGCTGACAGAGGCCGGCAGACAGACCGCCGCCCGCGATATTTTTCGCTAGAGAACCGGCGATCCAAAATCGTCCCAGATCCCCCCGCTGGGGGCCTGGGTAAAGGACATCGCCTTGTGTGTCACGGGGTGGGGGAAGGAGAGCCTATAGCTCCAGAGGGCGATCTCCCCCGCCCCGCCGCCGTATTTACCGTCCCCCAGGAGGGGCCAGCCCCGGCTGGCGAGCTGGACGCGGATCTGGTGGGTCCGCCCGGTGTGGAGCCGGACGGCCAGCAGGGCCCGATCCTCATTCTGGGCCAGAACCCGGTAGGAGAGCGACGCCTCCTTGACGCCGGAGCGCTTCCGGGTGACCACGAAGGACTTGTTCCGGGCCCGGTCTTGGAGGAGCAGGTCCTGGAGCACTGCCTCCGGCTGCTGGGGACAGCCCCGGGTGACGCAGAGGTAGATCTTCTCCAGGATCCGGCTCTGGACGGCGGCGGAGAGGGCGGCGGCGGCCCGGCTGGTTTTGGCGCAGACCATCACGCCCCCCACCCCGCGGTCCAGACGGTGGACCGGATAGAGGACGCAGTCCTCCTGCGCCCCCAGAAGGGACAGAAGGCTCTCCTCCTCCCCGGGCGCAGGCTGGGAGAGAACCCCGGCGGGCTTGACGCAGACCAGAAGGGACGGGTCCCGGTATAAAACAGGAATCATAAAAATTCGCTCCTACTCGGTGGATTTGACGTATATTCTACTACGGGCGGGGAAAAATAGCAATCATTTCCCGGACTGCCGGGGGCGCGGCGGGGCGGCGGGCAGAGAAATGTTGGAAAACCTTGCGGAAACCCCTTGCAATTACGGCGGAAATACGGTAAAATGGCCGGTGTGAAACACATTCCTTAAAGGAGGATACAAAATATGGCAACTATTACAGCCGGCGAATTCCGCAACGGCAAGACCTTTGAGATGGACGGCAAGGTGATGCAGGTCGTCGAGTTCCAGCACGTCAAGCCCGGCAAGGGCGCGGCCTTCGTCCGCACCAAGATGAAGAACGTTGTCACCGGCGCGGTGACGGAGACCAGCTTCAACCCCACCGCCAAGTTTGAGGAGGCGTTTGTGGAGCGCAAGGATATGGAGTACAGCTACAGCGACGGCGATCTGTACTACTTCATGGACCAGGAGACCTTCGACATGGTGCCCCTGGCCCGGGATCTGCTGGGGGACGCTTTCCGCTTTGTGAAGGAGAACACCATGTGCAAGGTGCTCAGCTATAAGGGCAACGTGTTCGGCCTGGAGTGCCCCAACTTTATGGATCTGGTGGTGACGGAGACGGAGCCCGGCTTCGCCGGCAACACCGCCACCAACGTGACCAAGCCCGCCGTGCTGGAGACCGGCGCGGAGATCAAGGTGCCCCTGTTCATCGACGTGGGGGACAAGATCACCATCGACACCCGGACAGGGGAGTATCTGTCCCGGTGCAAATCCTGAGTCAAAACGCGGCTTGCCGCTTTTGAGAGAACGTGTGCAGACTTAGTGGGGAGTCCCGAAAAGACATGACTTTTTGAAAGGAGAACGGCTATGGAGATTCTGGAGAAGGTCGCGTATATGAAGGGTTTGGCGGAGGGCCTGGGGCTGGATACCAAGTCCAAGGAGGGCAAGCTCCTCACCGTGATGATGGACATCCTGGACGACATCGCCCTGGAACTGCGGGACCTGAGCGACGGACAGGGGGAGCTGGAGGAGGCGCTGGACGCCGTCAGCGACGACCTGAGCGATGTGGAGGGCTATCTCTACGAGATGGACGGTGAGTACGAGGAAGAGGACGACGAGGAGGACGAGGACGGGGAGGTCTACGCCACCACCTGTCCCAACTGCGAGGAGGAGATCTTCTTCGACGAGACCATCCTGGCCGACGGCGGGGTGGAGTGCCCCAACTGCGGCGAGAAGCTGGACTTTGACCTGGAGGAGGACTGCGGCGGCTGCTGCGGCGCCTGCGGGGAGAAGGATGAGGAGAGCGAGCCGGAGGACTGATCCGCCTGTCCTGAGACAATTCCATAGAGCGGGAGGCGCTGCCCATGGGCGGCGCCTCTTTCGCAGGGTCTGATGTCCCCCGAAAAGCAAAAATTTTCCGGGTTTCCACTTGCGCCGTATGGGAATATATGCTATAATAAACAAAAAGTTTTACCCTGCCTGCGGCGGGGTAAGACACATTTTTGTGTCCCCAAAAACAAAAGGAAAAGAGGAAGCAGACCATGAAGAAGAATGTCCTATCCCTCGCGCTGGCCCTGGCCCTGAGCCTGGGTATGTTTACCATGGGTGCGTTAGCCGCCAGCGGCACCCGGACCCTGGAGGTCACCTACAAGGACATCAAGCTGGTCATCGACGGCCAGGAGATCGTTCCCAAGGACGCCGCCGGCAATGTAGTGGAGCCCTTCCAGGCCAACGGCACCACCTATCTGCCCGTCCGCGCCATCGGCGAGGCCCTGGGCAAGGAGGTCTCCTGGGACGGCAGCACCAACACTGTCTACGTGGGACAGGCTGCGGCGGCAGCGCTGCCCTATCAGGTGAACGGCGCGGACCTCTATGACGGGAGCAAGACGGACGCCTCTTTCTCTGTGGCCGGAAAGGCATATAAGGCAGGCGTGGTGCTCCGGAGCTACAGCAGCCTGAGCTCCTGGCACGGCGATTTCTATGACGGCAGCGCCATTTGGAATACCGAGGGCCGTCAGAGCATGACCTTCAGCGTCGGCCATGTAGGCAGCCGCCAGCGCAACGCGAAGCTGTATGTGGCTTTGGACGGTGTTTCCGCCGGGGAGTACGACCTGACCTGGGACGGTGCGCCCCAGACCATTACGGTCCCCCTCAACGGCGCGGCCAACCTGAAGCTGACTCTGGTGGCGGACACGGTCCAGGACAACAGGAACGACGCCAACTATGAATCCTACGGCATTTACGACATCAAGCTCTCCTGAATTTCCGAAGACCGCCGGCCCCTGCGGGGACCGGCGGTCTCTTCCTCTTCTGCCTTATTCCTGGACGAACCGCAGCTCCGGAGAGAGGATTTGCAGCGTCTTATAGAGGAGGAAATCCTCCTCCACGCCCCCCGCCGCCATGAGCAGCAGGGGCTTGTACAGGGGCGCGGCGGCGGCCTGGGCCAGCTTGCCGTACACATAGGGCACCCCCGGCGTCTCCGTCTGCCGCAGGAGCAGACCGTCCCTGTCCAGAATCAGTTTCAGCGTCCGGGTGCAGGGCGTCTCCAGGAACTCCAGCCGGACTACGAATACCGGCCGCTCCTCCTCGTCGTGGGTGAACCGGCCCAGCACCGCGGTCTGGTAGCAGTCCCCCCGAAAGCGGAGCTCCGTGATCACCGGCTGTCCCAGCCCCACCGGGAAGCGGTGAACCGCATCCCGCTCCCGGTAGAGGAGCTCCGGCAGTCCGCCCCGGACGCTGACGGCGATGGAGGTGATTCCGGCGGTGTAGTTGTTGTGGAGGACCTGGAGGGCCAGGGGCAGCAGGCCCGTAGAGGGGGCCCGCTGGTCGCGAACGGCAAAGCTCCGGTGCAGGAAGGGGTCCCCCAGAGGGCCGATGGTATCCCGGGGACGGCTGTAGTCGGAGAGGCGCCGGACCGTCTCCTCCAGCCCGGAGAGCGCCGCCGGGTCCTCCGGCAGGCTGGCGGGGAAGGCCCCGCCGAAGTACCGGCTGACGATCTCGAAGTAGCGGCTCTCCTGAAAGTCCGTGTCCTCCCCGGCGTTGGTGACTACAAGAATCCCGTTGTCCTGGAAGCCCAGGACATTCTGCCCCAGCATCCCGTTGAACAGGAAGGTGTTCTCCCGCCGCCCTACCCAGATCTGATAGCCGTAGTTGTAGTCCCCGCAGGTTTCCGGAGCCTGGGCGTGGAGGGAAGCGGCGCGCTGGATATAGTTCCGGGAGATCAGCCGCTGTCCCCTCCATAGGCCCCCGTCCAGCACCAGCTGGCCCAGCTTGGCCATGTCCTCGGGCCGGATATACAGGCCCCAGCCCCCCTTTTCAATGCCCATGGGGCAGGTCTCCCAGAGAACATCGGTGATGCCCATGGGGGTGAACAGCCGCTCCTCCAGGAGGTCCATCAGGCTTCCGCCGGTTTTCCGGCGGACAATGGCGGAGAGCATATAGGTGTTGAGGCTGCTGTAGGCGAACTCCCCGCCGGGCTCGCCCCTGGTGGAGGCGGAGAGGAACCGGCGGACCCAGTCGGCCTCTGTCAAGGCCTCGGCCTCGGTGAAGAGGACCCCGGAGCGCATGGTCAGCAGGTCCTCCACCGTCAAATCCTTCAGCCGCCGCCTGGCGGCGGGAGGGCACAGGTCCTCGAAGATATCCGCCGCCTTCTCCTCCAGGGAGAGGAGGCCGTCGTCCTCCAGCAGGCCGATAGCCAGGGAGACCACGCTCTTGCAGGCGGAGAAGGTGTACTTGGGGGCGTCCAGCCGCTGGCCCCGGAGGGCGGCGGCGCACAGGAGGCTTCCGTTCCGTAGAACAAGGACGCTGTGCAGGGCCACGGTCCGCTCCAGCTCCTCCAGAAAGCGCTGGATATGGCCGGAGGGGATGCCCTGGGACTCCGGGGCGCACCGAGGAAAGGGCTGCTCCGCCGGCCGGAGGGGCAGGGGCTTTTTCTCCCCGGCCGGCGGCAGGAAGGGCTCTGTGGAGGAGCGGGTATCCAGAATACGGGTGAGGAGCTGGAAGGTCTTGCTGGCGGTGGAGAGGTTCATAGCGTATCCCCCTTGCAGGTTTTCCCCATTTTACCACCCGGGGGACGGGGATGCAAGGGACATTTGGGGGTGAGTGGGCAGAAAAAGGCGGCCCCGGAAGGGGGGCCGCCTCGTTATGCCATTTTCGACTTGATATCGCTGAGCCGGTTGAGGGCCTCCAGGAGGGTCTCGTCCTTCTTGGCGAAGTGGACCCGGACGATATCCCGGACATCCTCCCGGAAGAAGGACGTCCCCGGCACGCAGGCCACGCCCACCTTGTGGGCCATCTGCTCGCAGAAGTCCACGTCTGTCTGGCCGGGCTTCAGATAAGGGCCGATGTTGGCCAGGACAAAATAGGCGCCCTGGGGGTCGGTGAAGGGAATGCCGATATTTTTGAGGCCGTCGGTGAAGAGCTTTTTCATGTGGGCGTAATGGGCCCCGAACTCCTCGTAATAGCTGTCCGGCATCTCCAGACCCACCACCGCCGCCTCCATCAGGGGCGAGGGGGAGCCCACAGCGTTGAAGTCGTGGTACTGCTTGATCCGGTCCATGATCTCCGGGCACGCGATGGCGTAGCCCAGCCGCCAGCCGGTGATGGAGTAGGTCTTGGACAGGCTGGAGCAGCTCACGGTCCGCTCCCACATGCCGGGGAGGGTGCTCATATAGGTGTGCTTGTGTCCCTCGTAGATGATGTGCTCATAGACCTCGTCCATAATGGCGTACACGTCGTACTTGACGCACAGGTCCGCGATGAGCTTGAGCTCGTCATAGGTGAACACCTTGCCGCTGGGGTTGGAGGGGTTGCAGATGAGAATGGCCTTGGCCCCCTGGCGGAAAGCGTCCTCCAGCACCTCCGGATCAAAGTGGAAGGTGGGGGGGACCAAGGGCACGAAGATGGGCTCACAGTCGGCCATAATGGTCTGGGCGTGGTAGTTCTCAAAGTAGGGGGAAAACATGATGATCTTGTCCCCGGGATTGGTCAGGGCGAAAATGGTATCCACCATGGCCTCCGTGGATCCGATGGTCACAACGATATTCGTGTTGGGATCCAGCTCCAGGCCCATAAACCGGCCGCACTTCTTGGCCAGCGCCGCCCGGAAGTTGGGCGCGCCCATGGTGATGGGGTACTGGTGGGGACCCTCCTGGCTGACCTCCTTGAGCCGGTCCAGCATGGCCTGGGGCGGGTCGAAGTCGGGGAAGCCCTGGGCCAGGTTGATGGCCCCGCAGTCCAGGGCGATGCGTGTCATCCGGCGGATGACGGAATCGGTAAAGAGCCGGTTCTTTCTGCTCATTTCCTGCATGGCAATATCAGTCCTTTTTTGAATTCTTGTGATGGGGTTCGTGGGTGGATCAGACCAGGTTGGTCAGCACGCTGTCCAGCTTTTCCGGATCGTCTACCCGGAAGACCATATAGGCCAGACCGTTGCGCTGGCCCAGAACGGAGTACATATACTCAATGTCGATGTCCGCCCCGGCGATAGCCCCCAGGACGGCGTTCAGTCCGCCGGGCCTGTCGGGGACGGGGGACTGTACCACCGGGGTCTCCCGAACCAGGAAGCCCTGCTCCCGCAGGAGCCTCGCCGCCTTCATGGGGGTGTCCACAATCAGGCGCAGGACTCCGTAGTCCGCCGTCTCCGCGATGTTCAGGGCCTGCATGTCGATGTGGTGCTGGGCCAGCAGCTCCGTCACGCCGCTCAGCTGGCCCGGACGGTTCTCCAGGAACACGGAGAGCTGTTGAATGATCATATCCTCTTCTCCTCTCTTTTCCTTCCTCAAATCTTCCGCTTGTCGATGACCCGCACCGCCTTGCCCTCGCTGCGGGCGATGGACTTGGGGGCCACCAGCCGGACCTTGGCGTAAATGCCCAGCATGGCCTTCAGAGCGGACACCAGGCCCTTCTCCATCTCCGTGATCTTGCCCAGGCTGTCGGAGAAGTTCTCCGGCGTCATCTCCACCATGACCTCCAGGGTGTCGGAGTTGTTGATCCGGTCCACGATGATCTGATAGTTGGCGGGATAGCCCTGCTCCAGCAGGACCGTCTCAATCTGGGACGGGAACACGTTGACGCCCTTGACAATGAGCATATCGTCGCTGCGGCCCATGGGCTTGCACATCTTCACATGGGTGCGGCCGCAGGAGCACTCCTTCCGGGTGAGCACGCAGATGTCCCGGGTGCGGTAGCGCAGGAGGGGGAACGCCTCCTTGGTGATGGAGGTGAACACCAGCTCCCCCTTGGTCCCCTCGGGCAGGACCTCCCCGGTGTCGGGGTCGATGATCTCGGCAATGAAGTGGTCCTCGTTGATGTGCATCCCGGTCTGCTCCGAGCACTCGAAGGCCACGCCCGGGCCGCTTGTCTCCGTCAGGCCGTAGATATCGTAGGCCTTGATGCCCAGCTTCTCCTCGATATCCCGGCGCATCTCCTCGCTCCAGGCCTCTGCCCCAAAGATGCCGGCCTTGAGCTTGATCTGGTCCCGGATGCCCCGCTCATGGATGCTCTCCGCCAGATAGGCGGCGTAGGAGGGGGTGCAGCAGAGGATAGTGGAGCCCAGGTCCACCATGAACTGGAGCTGCCGGTCCGTGTTGCCCGAGGACATGGGCAGGGTCAGGCACCCCACCCTGTGGCTGCCGCCGTTGAGGCCCGGGCCCCCGGTGAAGAGGCCGTAGCCATAGCTGACGTGGCACACATCCTCCTTGGTCCCCCCGGCGGCGACAATGGCCCGGGCGCAGCAGTCCTCCCACAAATCCAAGTCGTGCTGGGTGTAGAAGGCCACCACACGCCGTCCGGTGGTGCCGGAGGTGGACTGGATGCGCACGCAGTCGGCCAGGGGCTTGGCCAGCAGGCCGTAGGGGTAGGCGTCCC
>JAAWUC010000063.1 GCA_022804995.1 Oscillospiraceae bacterium | reverse complement strand
AAAAACAGCCCTCAATCAAGTTTTCTTTTGATTCTTTTCTTGTTCACAAGAAAAGAATGCACAACTTCAGTAAACCCAGCTGCGGATCTCCCCGCCGGTTATGAAGTATTTCACCGGCGCGGGCTCCGGCGCCGCAGCCAGGCGCTGAATGACCTGGAGCTTGATCTTGCGGCCCTCGGGGCGGATGGACTTGATGTACACGGTAACGCCGTCCCCCTCACAGAGGCCAGGCCTCCAGTCCGCCAAGCCCGAGAGATTAGGGGCCAGCTCCACAAAGATGCCGTAGTCCCGAACGCCCCGTACAATCCCCGGTACCGTCTCCCCGGGGGCGAAGCCGGCGGCGTTCTCCAGCCAGGTACCCAGGAGCTCTTTGTGGCTGAGATAGAAGCGGCAGTTCTTGGCGTCTACGTCAGTGACCACCGCCAGAATATCCTGATCCACCCGGAAGCGGGCAGAGGGGTGGCCGATGCGGGCCACCGATATGTTCTCCAAAGGAATAAGGGATGTAAACCCGCAGCCCAGATCCACAAAGGCCCCAAACTTCTCCAGGTGGGTCACGCGGGCGGGAAGAATACTTCCCGGCGCACTGTTCTCCAGAAGCCAGGCAATGGCCTGCTCCTGGGCCGCGCGGCGGGAGAGGCGGAGGTGGGGCCGGCCCCCGCCGTCGGTTCGGATGGAGGAGATGGTGAAGCAGGTGGGCCGTCCCACCCGGGAGAGCACCGCGATGTCCCGCTCCGCGCCGCTGACGGCGGGGTGGACGCCGTCCTCCCGTGGAATAACCCCTTCATAGCCGCCGAAGCGGACCGTCAGGTCCCGCTGTCCGTCACAACGGATGGCCATGCCCTCCAGCACGGTCTGTTCCTCCATGGCCCGCTCCAGGACAGAGAGTGGCTGGTGGTCTGGAAAGAGAGGGCCCATGCCCTCCGGCAGATAGATGTTTCTTCGCAATGGGATGCACCGTCCTATCTTTTTCAGATAGGCTATCATATGCGAAGTGGGGCTTGACCGTTGAAAAGAAGAGGAGGGAAGAAAATGGATTTGAAGCTGGGCGGGCGCGTGGAGCTGAAAAAGCCCCACCCCTGCGGGAACAGAACCTGGACCATCCTGCGGGTTGGCATGGATATCAAGCTGCGCTGCGAGGGGTGCGGCCACGAGCTGATGCTCCCCCGGAGCAGGGCCGAGAAGGCCATCAAAAAAATTTTGACAGAGGAGGAAGCGACATGAGCCAGAAATGGGTGAAGATTATCTCCCGGGGAATTATCATTCTCCTGGTGGTGACGATGCTGGCGGGGCTGATTCTGCCGTTTATTCAGTAGGAGCGGGGAGAGCGGCTTATCGACGGAAACTGCCGGTTTTTTCCATTCTGTTCCTGAATTGTAACCCTTCGTTTCTGTATTGTTCCGAAAGCTTCACGGCTTTGAGAGGATTTTTTTCCGTCAAACGCTGTATACTTGTCGCAGAACAAACAAAAAGGGGGCGGTGGCTGTGAGGTGGCAGGGGTGGTTTTTGAGATATGTGCGGCGCTTGACCGCCGCCGGACGGCGGCAGCTGCTGTGGCGGTGCGGAAAATACCGGTTCGCCCGCCCAGGAAGATCCGCCCCCCGCCTCCGCTGCATCCACGCCTCCCACACCGTCCCGCTGGCGACCGGGGAGGCGGCGGGACTGGCGGCTATGGCGGCGCGGCTGGACGGCGTGACCCTGCGGCCGGGGGAGACACTCAGCTGCTGGCGGGCCCTGGGGCGGCGGCACCGGAAGGAAAACGCGGATCAGCTGGCCGGACTGCTGCTGTGGATGTCCCTCCACACGCCTCTGACGGTGGAGGAGTGCCGCCTCTCCGGCGGGGAGGGCGCTCCCGGTGCGGCCTGCGTCTATCCGGAGCACGATCTGATGCTCACCAACGACACCAGCCAGTGCTTCCAGCTGCGCCTAGAGGTGCGGGACGGGGCGCTGCGGGGACAGTGGCTGTGCGACTATGAGCCCTATGTCCACTACCAGGTGGTGGACCGGGGGCCGAGCGCTTTCTACCGGCAGATGCTCAACCCGGACGGGGTGGTGCTGCTGGAGGAGGCGGTTTGAGAAAGAGAACCGGCGGAGTGGAAAGCCCACTCCGCCGGTCTTTTTCTCCAGTTTTTCTTACAGCGGATTCTCGTCCAGCCACCGGGAGATCTTCTCTCCTACCGCCCGGACGCATCCGGGGTCGTAGGGCAGACGGAGGCCGGCGGTCTGGACCAGCCCCTCAAAGGTCTGGGCGCCTCCCGCGTCCACAAACCGCAGATACCGCGCCCAGGCGTCCGCCCGATCCTCCAGAGAGGCCATCCAGAGCTGGAAGGCCACCGTCTGGGCCATGCAGTAGTCGATATAGTAGAGGGGATAGAGGTAGATATGGAGCTGCTGCTGCCACAGGGCTCCCCGGCTGTAAAAGGGCAGGTTGTCATAGTCCATCCAGGGCCGGTATTTCTTCTCCAGCTCCAGCCAGATCCCGTTGCGCTCCTCCGGCGTCAGGCTGGGATTCTCGTACATCTGGTGCTGGAACTCGTCCACCATGCAGCCATAGGGGATGAAGATGAGGGCGTCCTCGCAGTGGCCGATTTCATACTTTCGTGTCAGGGGACCGAAAAACTTCTCATGCCAGGGGGCGGTCAAAAACTCCATGGACATGGAGTGGCACTCGCAGGCCTCGATGGTGGGGCTCTTGAGGGCGGAGAGGTAGCCCTTTCGGGCGGCGCGGTAATCGGCGAAGGCGTGGCCCGCCTCATGGGTGAGTACGTCAACATCGCCGCTGGTGCCGTTGAAATTGGAGAAGATAAAGGGTGCCTTGTAGATGGAGAAGTTGGTGCAGTAGCCGCCGGGGGCCTTGCCCTCCTTGCTGAGCACATCCAGCAGCTCCCCGTCGTAGAGGAAGTCGATGAACTCCCGTGTCTCCCCGCTGAGCGCGTGGTACATCTCCCGGCCGGCGGCGAGAATGTCCTCAGAGGAGCCCTGGGGCTTGGCGTTGCCGTCGGGGAAGAGGAGGGCGTCGTCATAGAGCCGCAGCTTCTCCACACCCAGCCGCTTTTCCTGGTCCCGCTTCACCCGGGCCACGATGGGCACCATATCCTGGGCGATCTGGTCCCGGAAAGCGGCGCACTCCTCGGGGCCCCAACAGTTCCGGCCCAGCCGGTCATAGCCCAGAGGGATATAATTTTCATAGCCCATGGCCTTCCCCTGGGCGTCCCGGTTTTTCACCAGCTGGTCGTAGAGCCGGTCCAGCTCCTCCCGGTGGCTGTCAAACCAGAGGGCGCGGGTCTCCCAGGCGGCCTTGCGCACGGACCGGTCAGGGTCCTGGAGGAAGGGCCCCAGCTTGGGCAGGGGCAGTTTCTCCCCCTGCCACTCCACCAGGGCGGAGGCATAGAGCTTCTGATACTCGCTCTGGAGCCGGTTCTCCTCCTGCATCAGCTCCAGGATTTCGGGCTTCATGGTCCGCACGCTGATCTCCAGATCGGTGAAGAGCTTTTTGCCCAGCTCCTCCTCCAGCGCGGGACGGAATTTTGAATCCAGCAGGGCCAGATCCACCTGCCGCCCCAGCTCCTGGAAGGAGGGGCCGATCTCGTCCAGAAAATCGTTCTCCGTCTCGTAGAAGGAGTCTCGGGTGTCGATGGTGTGGCGGACGTAGGCCAAGGAGATCTGCGTATCTATCTCCATGCGGGTCTGGTCAAAGTTCCGGTAGGCGTCGATCTGCTCCCGGGCGCTCCCGGCGCTCCGGATGCGGGAGAGAACGTCCTCGGTTTTTCTCCGGAAGGCGTCCAGCTCGGGCCGCTGGTAGGGCATCTCGTGAAATTTCATACTCTTACTCCTTTTCAAACAATATTGTCAAAGCCGGGCCAGAACCGCTGTCAGGTAGGCCCAGGTCCTCCCCACAGAGGATACGGATAATTTTTCCCGGGGGCTGTGGATGTCCCGCATATCCGGTCCGATGGAGACGGCGTCCAGCCCCTCCAGCTTTCCGGCGAAGAGGCCGCACTCCAGCCCCGCGTGGATGGCCTCCACCTTGGGTTCCCCGCCGGAGAGCTCCCGGAATACCTGCACCATGGTTTTCCGGAGAGGAGAGTCCTTCCGGAACTCCCAGGCGGGGTAGTCCCCCCGGCGGTCAAAGGATCCGCCGTTCCGCTCCGCCAGGGCTTGGAGCGCTCCGATCAGTTCCTCCTTCTCTGCGGCGACAGAGCTGCGCACACTCCAGGAGAGGCGGAGCTTCCCGCCCTCCAGGCGGAGGATGCCAAGATTCAGGGAGGTCTGCACCAGCCCGGGGATATCCTGGCTCATGGCCTGGACGCCGTTGGGGGCGGCAAGAATCAGCTCCAGCACCTTCCGGCTGTCCTCCGGGGAGAGGGACTCGGGAAGAATGTGGGGATATTCAAAGGAGACCCCGCAGGTGGGCTCCGCATTGTCGGGGGTGTTGAAGGGGGCGTTTGCCGCGTCGAAGGCCGCATAGATCTGCATGGCCACGTTGTTGGACGTCTCCCGGGGCAGATGGACAACGGCCCTGGCGCTGTTGGGGATGGCGTTGTCCTGCTTGCCGCCCTCAAGAGAAACCAGCCG
This sequence comes from Oscillospiraceae bacterium, assembly GCA_022804995.1. Taxonomy (GTDB): domain Bacteria; phylum Bacillota; class Clostridia; order Oscillospirales; family Oscillospiraceae; genus Pelethomonas. Next base: position 10,504 of record JAAWUC010000063.1, on the reverse strand, counting down.
CAGACCGGGCACATCCAGCAGGGACTGGGCCAGCAGGCGGTTGGCGTTGGCGTAATTCTTGTGGATCTCCGCGCCGGAGTGTCCGCCGGGCAGTCCGCTGACTAGAATCTCGCAGATGATGCCGGATTTCCGCTCCGCCGGCAGGGAGAGCTTCAGGTCGCACCGGGCCCCTCCGGCGCAGCTGACGGTGAGGATGCCCTCCTCCTCGCTGTCCAGGTTGATGAGGCGGCGGGCGGCGAGCTGGGAGCAGTCCAGATCCTTCGCCCCCAGGAGCCCTACCTCCTCATCCACGGTAAAGACCGCCTCGATTGGCGGGTGGGCTAGGGTGCTGTCGTCCAGCAGGGCCAGGATCATAGCCACAGCGATGCCGTTGTCCGCACCCAGAGTGGTGCCCTGGGCCCCTATCCAGTCCCCCTCCACATACAGGTCCAGCGGATCGTTTGCAAAGTCGTGGCCGGTACCGGGATCCTGAACGCAGACCATGTCCAGATGGCCCTGGAGCATGACGGCGGGGTGGTCCTCATAGCCGGGGGAACCGTCCTTCCAGATGATAACGTTCCCCAGGGTGTCCTGGCAGCGGCGCAGTCCCCGCTCCTTGGCGAAGTCCACCGCCCAGTCGCTGACGGCCTTCATATTGCCGGACTCCCGGGGAATGCGGGAGAGCTCCTCAAAAAAGTGAAAGACGCTCTGGGGCTCCAGCGCGGATAAGACTTGTTTCTCCATCGGTATCGTTCCTTTCGTCAAAGCAGATAGTTGTTATCCTTGTTTGCCGGCTGAAGGGCCTTGAGCTTATAGGTGGCAAAGCCCTCCAGGACAAGGGGCTCCAGCTTGCAGAGCGCCTCGGCCTCCTCCAGGCTCCCGGCCCGGAGGATATACATTCCCGCGACCCCGGGATATCCCTTGAATACTCCGGCCAGCTCGATGTGCCCCTGTTCGTCCAGATTTTTCAGGTTGGCAACATGCCGCTCCACAGCGGCTTTTGTGAGCCGGTTGTAGGTTTTGGTCTTCTCAATGAACATGACATACAGCCAGTTTTCCATAGGCTTGTCTCCCTTCCGCTCCAATTACAGAATCCGGACGCCGGCGGCGGCGCAGGTATCCATAGTCTCCTGATCCCACAGGCTGGCCTGGACCTCACCGATGTGGCAGCAGCCCAGCATCAGCATACACAGCCGGCTCTGCCCAATACCGCCGCCCATGGTCAGGGGCAGCTCCCCATTCAGCAGCATCCTATGGAAGGGCAGCTCCCGCCGGTCCTCACACCCCGCCAGCTTCAGCTGTCGGTCCAGGCTCTCCTCGTCCACCCGGATGCCCATGGAGGAGATCTCGAAGGCCCGCCCCAGAACATCGTTCCACATGAGAATGTCGCCGTTGAGCTCCCAGTCGTCGTAGTCCGGGGCGCGGCCGTCGTGGCGGATGCCGCTGCGGAGGGTTTTGCCGATCTGCATGAGAAACACGGTCTTATGGGTTTTCAGAAACTCCGACTCCCGCTGGGAGGGGGTCAGGTCTGGGTAGAGGTCCTCCAGCTCCTGGGTGGTGAGGAAAGTGACCTCCCGCTCCAGCTTCACGTTCAGCTGGGGGAACGCCCGGCGCAGAGCGTCGCAGGTGTCGCAGACCGCACCCACGATGGAGCGGACCGTGTACTTGAGGAACTCCTCGTTCCGCTCCTCCCGGGTGATGACCTTCTCCCAGTCCCACTGGTCCACATAGACCGAGTGGATGTTGTCCAGGTTCTCGTCCCGGCGGATGGCGTTCATGTCGGTGTAAAGACCGTTGCCGGGGTAGAAGCCGTAGCGCTTGAGGGCCAGGCGCTTCCACTTGGCCAGGGAGTGGACCACCTCGCCGTTGGCGCCGGAGACCGCGGGGATGTCAAAGGAGACGGGGCGCTCCACACCGTTGAGGTTGTCGTTGAGGCCGGAGTTGCTGTCCACAAAAAGAGGAGCGGAAACCCGGCGCAGGTTCAGGGCAAATTTCAGGTTCTCCTGAAAGCTGCTCTTGATAAACTCAATGGCCCGCTGCATATCGTAGCCGGACAGGGGCGTGCGGTAGCCCTGGGGAATATAGCAGGTGTTCATAAGATGTCCTCCCAAGTGATAAAAATTGATGGTTCCATGGATTATTTTCGCGGTCTGGGCTTCTTTCGTTCCGCCATTTTTATTTTATAGAGCTCCTCCACGGCGAAGGAGAGCTTTGTAACCACGTTTTGCTTGGTGGGGTAGCAGTAGAGGCTGTCGTTGTCGGTGGAGATGTCCACGCAGTCCTCCGGCCGGAGGTAGCAGTAGTCGTATTCAATATGGAGGCCGTACATCCCCAGAGGCGGGCGGTGGATGCGGTAGGGCTTGCCGTTGTACTCGCCCTCCACCACGAAGCCGTTTTCCATATCGTGGGTGAGCCGGGCTATCCCCAGCTTCTGAAACCGCCAGGCGTTGGGCAGGGAATAGACCTCCACCTCATCCTCAAAGCGGTAGATCCCCTCATCCAGCTGCCGGCGGACCTGCGCCCGCTCCCACTCAAACCAGTCGGGGATGTGGGGAAACTCCGTCTCCCCCTCCAGGGCATGGAGCACGCCCAGCTCGTCCATCTCCCAGCTCTTGCCGCAGGCGGCGCAGGTGAGGCGGGCGCCCCGGCTCTCCATCCTGCTCTCGGTCAGGCAGCGGGGGCACTGATAGAGAACCTTGTGCAGCCCCTCGGCCCGAAAGGGCTCGGTAATGAGGATCTTGTTCTCCCGCTGCCAGCGGTACTCGTCGTAGTCCATGGCCCGGCGGATAATGTCCCCGATCTCGGCGGCGGATTTCTCCCGCACCTCCTGGGCGGTGAGCACCTGGGTCATGGTGGAGCAGAGGGGGACCTTCCGGGGCTGGCGATAGTTCCAGAAGGGGGTGTGGAGGTAGTTGCCGTGGTGGAGGAGCACCACCACGGGGACCTCCTGCATTTTCACCATTTTGCCCAGGGAGTCCGGGAGAATGGCGGTGGTGCCGATGGGGGAGTAGCGGGCCTCGGGATACATACAGAGGATGTCCCCGTACTCCCGGAGGACTTTTTTCGCCGAGCGGAGGAGGGTCATGTCCGTGGTGAATTTCCGCTTGCACAGACACCCCAGCCATTCCATGAGAAAGGGCCGGCGGTAGTAGCCGTCGATGGTGGCGATGTTGTTGACAGGGTAGGGCCAGGTGGCGATGGAATTGAGGTGGAAGTCCACAAAGTACATATGGTTGGAGAGGAGCAGATAGGGGGGCTTGAGGCCCTCCATTCCGATCTTCTCAATCCGGTAGGGCTGGCCGATCATGCTCAGGCCGCAGAGGGCCCGGAGGACCGCCGTAAAGAAAATCCGCTGCCGCAGGGGTGGCTTTGTGGTGTCGTAGCGCTTGAGGGAGCCGTAGTCAACATCGATGGTTTCCATAGTGCGCTCCTTTATGGCTCGTCGAAGCTGCACAGCGCCGCGCCGATGGAGGTGGCGTAGGCGGCGTGCTCCGGGATGATGAACTGAATTCCGTGGAGCCGGGTGAAAAGGTCGAAGCACTCCCTGGCCTGGGGGAGGCTGGACATGAACCCGGTGGCCACCACCGTACCGCATCCGCAGGCCCGACAGGCCATCACCGCGGTGGTGCCGATGGATTGGAGCACCATGTTCACCACCCCGGCGGCGAAGTCCCCCGCCGTGGCCGAATCGGACACGTTCCCAAAGTTGGCCGCCGTGATATCCAGAGGCAGGGAGGGGTGGCTGTTCCTTGTCAAATCGCCTACTGTCAAGTCAATATGGTTTACATCTCCCTCCGAGGCCAGCTTCACAATCTGTCCCCACTGCCGGGTGCCGCAGAGCCTGGCGCAGAGCCCGGCCAGAGTGCCGCCCCCCACGCCGGAGCCGCACAGGTGCTTCACCGGCGCGCCCTTCTCCGCCCAGATGAAGGCGGTGCCGGTGCCCATGCTGATGACTACCGCCTTCTCCTGTCCGCTGAGGGCCAGACCGCCCACGCCCACGGCGGTGAATTCCTCCACCGTCTCCGTGGCAATGCCGTAGATGTTCCCCTCCACATAGGAGGCCCCCACGCCGGTGAGCACAATCTTCGACACGCCGGACAGCTCCAGCCGGTTCGTGAAGAGGAAGTTCCCCAGGGCGCCATAGAGAGAGGTGATGGGGTCCTGGGCCTGGACCCGGTGCATGGCGATGGTGCTCCCGTCGGAGCGCAGGCCCACAATCTTCGTGGTGGAGCCGCCGATATCAATTCCAAGTATCACAGACATGTTTGTTTCCTCCTGGCTGTATTCCAGCCTCTACATCTTAGAAGATTACGGGGGGAATGTCAATTCCAACGTTGCAAATTGAGAAAAAAAGATATACTATAGAGGAGCCGGGGCCCCGGCTCCGGCCATTATTGAGAAATACGAGGGACGTCAACTATGGATCGCAAAGAAAAGCTGAATATGGCCATGCTCTTCGACTTCTATGAGATGACCATGGCCAACGGCTACTTCCGCAGACAAATGGAGGAGCGCATCACCTACTTTGACGTGTTTTTCCGCCGGGTGCCCGACGGGGGGGGCTTCGCCATCGCGGCGGGGCTGGAGCAGCTGCTGGACTACATCGAGGACTTTCACTTTGACGGGGAGGATATTGACTACCTGCGGAGCAAGCACCTCTTTGAGGAGGATTTTTTGGACTATCTGCGCACCTTCCGGTTCGCTGGGGATATCTGGGCCGTTCCCGAGGGGACGCCGGTGTTTCCCAACGAGCCCCTGATCACTGTCCGGGCCCCCGCCGCCCAGGCGCAGCTGATAGAAACCTACGCCCTGCTCTGCCTCAACCATCAGAGCCTCATCGCCACCAAAGCCAACCGGGTGGTCCGCGCCGCCAAGGGGAGGACGGTGCTGGAGTTCGGCTCCCGCCGGGCTCAGGGGGTGGATGGGGCCCTGATCGGGGCCAGAGCGGCCTACATCGGCGGCGTCCACGGCACGGCCTGCGCCCTCAGCGACCAGGTCTGCGGCGTCCCCGCCGCCGGCACCATGGCCCACTCCTGGGTGCAGATGTTTGACAGCCAGTACGAGGCATTCAGGACCTACTGTGAAATCTATCCCACCAACGCCGTTCTGCTGGTGGACACCTACAACACTCTCAAGAGCGGTGTACCCGACGCCATTCGGGCCTTTAACGAGGTCCTGAGACCCAAGGGGATCACCAAGTGCGGCATCCGCCTGGACTCCGGGGACATCGCCTACCTCTCCAAAGAGGCCCGGAAGCTGCTGGACGCTGCCGGGTGGGAGACCTGCACCATCTCCGCATCCAACTCCTTGGATGAAAATCTGATCCGGGATCTCCTGCTCCAGGGGGCGGAGATCGACTGCTTCGGCGTGGGTGAGCGGCTGATCACCGCCCGCAGTGAGCCGGTTTTCGGCGGCGTCTATAAGCTGGTGGCAGTGGAGGACGGGGAGGGGACAATCACCCCCAAGATCAAGATCAGCGAGAACGTGACAAAGATCACCACCCCCCACTATAAGAAGCTCTACCGTTTCTATGGCAAGGATACAGGCAAGGCCATCGCCGACTATCTGACCATCCACGACGAGGTGGTAGACGATACCAAGCCCCTGACGATCTTTGACCCGGACGCGACCTGGAAGAAGAAGGAGGTCCGGGACTTTACCGCCAAGGAGCTCCAGATCCCTGTAGTTCGGGGGGGCGTTCGGGTGTACGAGAGCCCCACGCTGGAAGATATCCGGACCTACTGCCAGGAGCAGGTGGGCACCCTGTGGGAGGAGGTCAAGCGCTTTGACAACCCCCACCGGTACTACGTGGATCTGTCCCAGAAGCTCTGGAATGTGAAGTACAGCTTACTGGAGCGGAATCAATAGACAGGGGAGGAGAATGCGGTGAGACGGACACTGAAACAGACTACGGAGCGGCGGGTGTCCGCCTCTCTGCGCATCGCGCTGGCGGCGGCGCTGCTGCTGCTGAATATTGGGGCGGTCGTGCTTCTGACGGTTTTTCTGCAGGCCCACGCGGCCATTGTCTTCGGCGTGATGGAGGCGGTTGCCATCGCCGCGGCTATTTCCATCCAGTCCAGCCCGGCCAGCGCCAGCTACAAGCTGGCCTGGACCCTGCTGGTGGTGGCGGTGCCGGTGGCGGGGCTGATCCTCTATATCCTCTGGGGCGGGAACGTTCAGAAGAAGGGCCTGGACCTGCTGCCCGTCAAGGCTCCAGCCATCCGCGCCCGGGAGCGGGAGCGGAGCCGGGAGGATATCGTCCGGCTGGACGGGGCTCTGCCTGTCTGGTCCCGGATGGCGTCCATGCTGGCCCGGCGGAATTTCCTCCTCTACCGGGACACCCGGGCGGTGTACTTCCCGGAGGGGGCGGATTTCTTTAACGATGCCCTGGCGAAGATGGCGGGGGCGGAGCGGTTCATCTTCCTGGAGTATTTTATTCTGGCGGAGGGGCGGCTTTGGGATCGGATGCTGGCCGTCCTAGAGGAACGGGCCCGGCATGGGGTGGAGATCTGCGTCCTTTTCGACGACTTCGGCAACATCACCCGGATGCGCAACGAGACCATCGACCGGATGCGGGAGGCCGGGATCTCCGTGCGGATCTTCAACCCGGTCCACCAGTACGTCAACCGGCTCTATTTCAACTACCGGGACCACCGGAAGATCCTGTGTGTGGACGGGCAGTACGCCTATACCGGCGGAGTGAACGTGGCCGACGAATACGCGGGGCTTGTCCGGCGGTTCGGGAAGTGGAAGGACAGCGGAATTCTTCTGGACGGCGCGGGGGCCTGGGGCCTAACGGCTCGGTTTATCCACATGTGGGAGATGATGGGCAGCCGCCTCCACGAGGAGCACGACTACTACCGTCCACCGGAGTCCCGCCAGGGGGAGGGCTGGTGCCAGCCCTTCTCCGACGGCCCCATAAACAACCCGGACAACCCGGCGGAGGATGTTTTTCTCCAGTGCATTTCCAACGCCCGGCGATCCATCTGGCTGACCACGCCCTATTTCGCCGTGGAGGACAGTATGGTGCGCGCGCTGTGCCTAGCGGCGGAGAGCGGGGTAGACGTGCGGCTGATGCTGCCGGGGATTCCGGACCACCGGTATACGGCGGTGGTGGCCGGGTCCTACTATCAGCGGCTTCTGGAGCACGGGGTGAGGATCTACGAGTTCACGCCGGGATTTCTCCACGCCAAGAGCTTTGTGGCCGACGGGGAGCTGGCCTTTGTGGGTACGGTGAACATGGACTACCGGAGCTTCCAGCTCCACTACGAGTGCGGGGTGCTCCTCTACGGCGCCCCCGCCGTCGGGGACATCCAGGCGGACATGGAGCGCATCATGGCCGCCAGCGCCCCGGTGGACCTGGCGCGGTGGCGGGAGCGGTCCTGGCTGCGGAAGGTTCTGGAAAAGGTGCTGCGGGTTTTTTCCATCTGGATGTAGGCAGTTCCGACAAAAACGCCCCTCTTTCTGTCCAGGAAAGGGGGCGTTTTCGATAAAATCCGGCCAACCGGCGGGAAATTTCCGGATACGGCGTTGACAAATCCCACTGCACCTGCTAAGATAGACAAAGCTACAGCCAGCCTTGCGGAGCATTGGGCTCCGATGGGGTACCGGTCCTCAGGGGCGGGTACTTTTTTTGCGCGAATTTTCTACCAACAGCACAGCAGAGCCCCAAGCGGGCTCGGAAAGGAAGAGGAGAATGGAAGAGAAAAGAGAAAAGATGCAGGAAAATAAGATGGGTGTTCTGCCGGTCAACCGGCTGCTGCTGAGCATGTCGGTGCCGATCATGATCTCCATGCTGGTTTCGGCCCTCTACAACATTGTGGACAGCGTCTACGTCTCCCGGGTCAGCGAGGACGCCCTCAACGCGGTGTCCCTGGCCTTCCCGGTTCAGAACCTGATGATCGCGGTCTCCACCGGCACCGGCGTAGGCATCAACGCCCTGCTGTCCAAGAGCCTGGGGGAGAAGAACTTTGAGCGGGCCAACCGGGCCGCCAGCAACGGCGTATTCCTGGCGGTGTGCAGCTACGCGGTGTTCGCCCTGCTGGGGGGATTCTTCTCCCGGTTCTATTTCGCGGTGCAGACCGATGTGGAGGCCATTGTCTCCGGCGGCGCGGCCTATACGTCTATCTGTACGGTGTTCTCCTTCGGACTGTTTATCCAGATCACTTTTGAGCGCCTCCTCCAGTCCACGGGGAAAACCCTTTACAGCATGTTCACTCAGACTCTGGGGGCGATTATCAATATTGTCTTGGACCCCATCCTGATCTTTACCTGCGGCATGGGCGTCACCGGGGCGGCGGTGGCCACTGTTATTGGCCAGATTATCGCCGCTGCTGTTTCCGTGATCCTCAACACCAAACGGAATCGGGAGATCACCGTGGCGGTCCGGGGCTTCCGGCCTGACGGAGCCACCATCGGGCGCATTTACTCGGTGGGAATCCCCTCCATCATTATGGCCTCTATCGGATCGGTGATGACCTTCGGCCTCAACCAGATCCTCATCGCCTTCAACACCACGGCTACGGCGGTGCTGGGGATCTATTTCAAGCTCCAGAGCTTTATCTTCATGCCCATCTTCGGCCTCAACAACGGCATGGTGCCCATCATCGCCTACAACTTCGGGGCCAGGAAGCCGGACCGGATGCTGAAGGCGATCAAGCTGGGCGCTGTGTACGCTACAATCATTATGGCGGTGGGCTTTGCCATCTTCCAGCTGGCTTCCGGGTTCCTGCTGTCGGTGCTCTTTGACGCCTCGGAGGCAATGCTGGCGATTGGCGTGCCGGCTCTGCGGACCATCAGCATCAGCTTCCTGCTGGCCGGAGCCTGCATCATCTGCTCCTCCGCCTTTCAGGCGCTGGGTCACGGGCTGCTGAGCCTGATATCCTCTGTGGTGCGGCAGCTGGTGGTGCTGCTGCCGGCGGCGTGGCTGCTGAGCCTGTCCGGGCGGCTGGAGCTGGTTTGGTGGGCGTTCCCTTTGTCGGAGCTGTTCTCCACAACGCTGACCGTCATGTTTTTGATATACGTATATAAGAAAGAGATCCGACCGCTGTATGAGGTGCGGTAATGGAGACGCTGAAATTCCGGATCGACGGGCTGGAGGAGGGCGGAACCTTCCCGCTGTTCAATACAGGGCGGGGAGAGGACCGTTCCCCGGCCTTCACCATTGAAAATCTGTTCTCCGGGGCGCGGACACTGGCAGTGACCCTGGAGGATATGAGCCACCCCATTCCCAGCTTCACCCATTGGGTGATCTGGAATCTTCCGGCGGGGGATACGATTCCCGCCGCCATTCCAGCCGGAGGGCGGGTGCCGGGGTTGGATGCTGTCCAGGGCAGGGCTTACGGCTTCCACCGCTATGCGGGACCAAAGCCGCCCCGGGGGAAGCGCCACATCTATCGCTTTACGGTCTATGCCCTGGACAGTGCGCTGGGTCTGGGGCCGAGGGCTGGTAAAAGAGCGTTCCTCCACTCGTTGGAGAGGCATATTTTGCAGAAGGGGAGCCTGAGCGGCGTTTTTGAGTAGCGGTAAATTCTTTTTTCGGTATGATTTCCCTCACTTTCGCAAAGACTATGGGCGAAAGTGAGGGATTTTTTATGGACGAGGAGACCAAGAGCACCGCGCCTGCCCAGGACAATGACGAGAAGAGAAGCCCCTGCGACCAGCAGCAGATCGTCGATCTGGGCTCTGCGGTGAACCACAGCAAGCGGGGGAACATCTACACCCTGACCATTGTGGGCCAGGTGGAGGGCCATCAGGTCCTGCCGGAGACGGCCAAGACGACAAAATATGAGCATGTGATGCCTCTGCTGGCCAGCCTGGAGCAAAACGAGGAGATCGATGGAATTCTGCTGCTGCTCAACACCGTGGGCGGGGACATCGAGGCGGGGCTGGGCATTGCGGAGCTGATCTCCGGGATGCGGAAGCCCACAGTCAGTCTGGTGCTGGGGGGAGGGCACTCCATCGGCGTGCCCTTAGCGGTTGCGCCGAAGATGAGCCTAATTGTGCCCTCGGCGTCCATGACCATCCACCCGGTACGGATGAACGGGACTGTGATTGCCGCCCCCCAAACCTTCAACTATTTTGAGCGGATTCAGGAGCGGATTGTGAGCTTTGTGGCGAAAAACAGCCGGATTGGGAAAGAAAAGTTTTTGAGTCTGATGCTTAAAACCGGGGAGATGGCCGCCGATGTGGGCAGTGTGATCTATGGGGAAGAGGCCGTGGAGCTGGGACTCATTGACCGCATTGGAGGACTGAGTGACGCGCTGGAGTGCCTGTATGAGCAGATTGCGGAGGGAAGGGCAGAGCGCGGCTGTCTGTAAAGCGGCAGTTGAAAAAATATAATTATTGCACAAAAGATAAAGAAGAGTAAAATAGGGGTATGAAACGATATGAATTGACAAAAGAACAATGGGAACGCGTAAAAGCGGTGCTGGAGCCGGAAAGAACAGGGAAGCGAGGGCGTCCCCGGAAAGATGACCGAAAGATGCTCAACGGAATGGTCTGGATTGTGCGCAGCGGGGCGCAG
>JAAWUC010000062.1 GCA_022804995.1 Oscillospiraceae bacterium | reverse complement strand
CTCAACGTGGGGGCGGACGACTATATCACCAAGCCCTTCAACCCCATCGAGGTTCTGGCCCGTGTGCGCTCCCAGCTCCGGCGGTACACCACCCTGGGGGGCATGGAGCACAAGCCCAGCAAGCTGGTCATCGGCGGCATCATCCTCGACGATGACGCCAAAACCGTCAGCGTGGACGGGGAGCACGTGGCCCTGACCCCAATTGAGTACAACATTCTCCATCTCCTCATGCGCCACCCGGGCCGGGTCTACTCCTCCGCCCAGATCTACGAGCAGGTCTGGAACGAGAGCGCCATCGGCTCCGAGGGGGCGGTGGCGGTCCACATCCGGCACCTGCGGGAGAAGCTGGAGATCAACCCCTCGGACCCCCGGTATCTCAAGGTGGTCTGGGGCCTGGGGTACAAGATGGAGGCCGGAAATTAACTTTTTTCAGAACGGAGGCGGCCTATGCAGACGAAAAAAGACCCCAGAGGCAGTCTGGCCTGCAAGTGCGGCGCGCTGATTCTGCTCATTGCCGCCGCTGCCGGAGCGGCGCTGTGCTCTGCGGCTGTGGTGCTGCTCTCCTGCGGATACGGCACCGCCGAGTCCTTCCAGGAGGATATCCTCTGCCGGGAGGCCATGGAGAGCGCCATGAGCCGCGCCGGATGGTACGTGCTCTCGGACTTTGACGAGGGCGGATATTACATGCTGAGCCGCTACGGCGGCTTTTCCGCCCAGGTCTACAATGGCGATCCCCTCCCGGAGAACCTGCTGGGCGCCTACGGCGAGCTCCCGGAGGAAATTCTCTGTCAGATGTCCACAGACCAGTTTATCTGGCGGGACGAAGCCTACACCATTGTGGGCTATCTCTCCCGGGACATCCCCGCCGGCACCAACTTCGCCCTGCGCCGGCAGATGTACGGCGCTCTGCGGACCATGTCCTTCGGCGGGGCGATGGTCTTGGCGGCGCTGCTGTGGACAGCGGCTGCGGCTGCGCTGATCTTTCTTCTCTCCGCCGCCGGGCACCGGGAGAGCCGGGAGGGCATTGTCCTCAACTGGCAGGACCGGATCCCCCTGGACGCCTACCTGCTCTGCGCTGGAACCGCCGCCGCTATTACCGCCAGCATCGCATTTGATGCCCATGGGATGCCTATGGCTCTGGAGATCACTGTGTGCGGCCTGGGGATGCTCGCTCTGGGGGCAGTGGCCCTGGCCGTACTGCTCACCCTGGCCACCCGGCTGAAAAAAGGCCGGTGGTGGCGCAACACCGTGTGCTGGTGGCTTCTGCGCTTCTGCCGCCGGCTATGGCGCGGGTGCTGGCGGGCCGTCAAGGAGTTCACCGCCATTCTGCCCCTCACCTGGCGGAGCGTGCTGGCGGTGGGGCTGGTGCTGTATCTGCAAATTTTTCTGTTTGTCCCCGCAACCTACAGCGACGGAGCATTTTTCCTCCTGCTGCTGTTCGTCCTGGACGGGGCGCTGGTGCTGGGGGCGGCGGTGATCACCCACCAGCTCCAGAAAATCCGGGACATGGGCCGGGCCCTGGCCGCCGGGGAGCTGGACACCAAGATCGACACCCGCCGGATGTTTCAGGATATCCGGGCCCACGCCGAGGACCTGAACGCCATCGGCGACGGCATGACCCGGGCGGTGGAGCAGCGCCTGCGGAGCGAGCGGCTGAAAACGGAGCTCATCACCAACGTCTCCCACGACATCAAGACGCCCCTGACCAGCATTGTCAACTATGTGGATCTGCTGAAAACCCAGGAGCTGCCCCCGGCGGCGGCGGAGTATCTGACGGTTCTGGACCGGCAGGCCAACCGCCTGCGGAAGCTGACAGAGGACCTGGTGGAGGCCAGCAAGGCGTCCACTGGGAATATCGCCGTCCGGCTGGAGCCCATCGTGGTCAACGAGATTGTCCACCAGGCCGTGGGGGACTACGACGAACGGCTGGCCGCAGGCCGGCTGGAGGTCATCGTCAACACCTACGAGGGGAGCCTTCAGGCGGTAGCCGACGGACGGCTGCTGTGGCGGGTGCTGGACAATCTGCTGGGCAATGTGTGCAAATACGCCATGGCCGGCACCCGGGTCTATATCGATCTGATGGAACGGGATGGCCGGGTGGTCCTGTCCATAAAAAACGTGTCCCGGGACCAGCTGAATGTCAGCGCCGAGGAGCTCATGGAGCGCTTTGTCCGGGGGGACGCCTCCCGGCACACCGAGGGCTCTGGCCTGGGGCTGAACATCGCCCGGAGCTTAATCGATTTGATGGGCGGCACCTTTGAGCTGAGCGTGGATGGCGATCTGTTCAAGGCCCATCTGACGCTCCCCGCTGTCGAGGCGTCCGCCTCGACAGCGTCAGTACCGGTACTGACGGAGCCGGAGCTGATTGCGCGGCAGAAGAGCCGCCTGGCCGCTCTGACGGAGGAGATCACCGCCCGGCTGAAGGGCGGATAGCGAAGTCCGCCCCCAGAACGCCCCGCCCCTTTGGGCGGGGCGTTTCCTATCTCCGCATTTTTCCGCCGCCGGACTTGTAATCCCCGCCGGGGCTTGGTATAATGAGGCGAAAAGGAGGCGGCGCGGTCATGCTCTACCAATCGAACAATCCCCACGGGGGCGACCGGTACGCCCACCCCGTGGAGCTGGACTTTTCCGTCAACACCAACCCCCTGGGCCCGCCGGAGGGCGTGGTCCGGGCGGTGGAGGAGAGCGCGGGACTGCTGGACCGCTACCCGGACCCCCACTGCCGGGCGCTGGTGCGGGCCCTAGCGGACTTTGAGGGGGTGCCGGAGGCGGTCATCCTCTGCGGCTGCGGAGCGGCGGAGGTGATCTTCTCCTTCTGCGGGACCCTGCGGCCCCGGCGGGCCCTGGAAACAGCCCCCACCTTCTCCGAGTACAGCGCCGCCCTGGAGGCTGCGGGCTGCAGCGTGGAGCGGTATCCTCTGGCGGAGGAAAACGGCTTCGCCCTGACGGACCGCTTTCCGGAATTTCTGCTGAAAAACGACTATGACGCCGTCTTTCTCTGCAATCCGAACAACCCGACGGGCCGGACCATCCATCCGGCGCTGCTGGAGGACATCCGGCTCGTGTGCCAAAAAAAGAGCGTCTGGCTCTTTGTGGACGAGTGCTTTCTGGACCTTGCGGAGGGCGGACAGTCCCTCCGCGGCCGGCTGGGGCCCGGGGAAAAGCTCTTTCTCCTGCGGGCCTTCACCAAGACCTTCAGCATGGCGGCGCTCCGGCTGGGGTACGGCCTATGCGGAGACAGCGGCCTGCTCTCGGAGATGGCAAGACGGAGCCAGCCGTGGAACGTGTCCCTCCCGGCCCAGCTGGCGGGGGTGGCAGCGCTGGAGGACCAGGACTATTTGGTCAGAAGCCGGGCGCTGATCCGGGCGGAGCGGCGGTATCTGGCGGCGGCGCTGGCGGCCTTGGGTCTGCGGGTGTGCCCGTCGGACGCAAACTATCTGCTCTTCCGGGGGCCCGCAGATTTGAAGGGGCAGCTGCTGGCGCGGGGCATCCTAATCCGGGACTGCTCCAACTACCGCGGTCTGGGGCCGGGGTGGTACCGCGCCGCCGTGAAGCTGCCGGAGGAAAACCGGCGGCTGGCGGAGGCGCTCCGCCATATTCTGTGAACAAAGGGGAAGCCTATGGCGAAAAATATCATGATTCAGGGCACCATGTCCAACGTGGGAAAGAGCCTGCTGGCGGCGGGACTGTGTCGGATTCTCCGCCAGGACGGGGTCCGCACGGCCCCCTTCAAGGGGCAGAACATGGCCCTCAACTCCTTTATCACCGCCGCCGGCGGGGAGATGGGCCGGGCCCAGGTGGTCCAGGCCGAGGCCGCGGGCATCGCCCCGGATGTGCGGATGAACCCGGTACTCCTCAAGCCCACCACCGACGTGGGCAGTCAGGTCATTGTGGGCGGCGAGGTCAAGGGCAATATGCGGGCCATGGAGTACTACCGGCGAAAAAAAGAGTTCCTGCCGGCGGTGCTCTCGGCCTATGAGAGCCTGGCGGCGGAGTACGACGTGATCGTCATCGAGGGGGCCGGGAGTCCCGCCGAGATCAACCTGAAGGACGGCGACGGCTTTGTGAACATGGGGCTGGCCAAGCTGGTGGACGCGCCGGTGCTGCTGGCCGGAGACATCGACCGGGGGGGTGTCTTCGCCCAGCTCTACGGCACCGTGGCCCTGCTGGAGCCGGAGGAGCGGGCCCGGGTGAAGGGCGTCATTGTCAACAAGTTCCGGGGGGACAGGGCCATTCTGGAGCCGGGGCTCCGGATGCTGGAGGAGCTGTGCGGCGTGCCGGTGGCGGGGGTGGTGCCCTACGTCCACGCGGACATCGACGACGAGGACAGCCTCTCCGGCCGGTTCGACCGGGAGGCCGTCAGCAAGCGGATTGATATCGCCGTCATCCGCCTGCCCAGGATCTCCAACTTCACCGACTTCGCCCCCTTTGAGCGGTATGAGGACGTGTCGGTCCGCTATGTGGACAGCCCCCGGGCGCTGCGGCGTCCGGATCTGATCCTCCTCCCCGGCACTAAGAGCACCATCACCGACCTCCGGTGGCTGCGGCAGAGCGGCATGGAGGCGGCGGTGCTGAAGCTGGCGGACAGCGGGACGGCGGTTATCGGCATCTGCGGGGGCTATCAGATGCTGGGCAAGTCCATCTCCGACCCGGAGGGCGCGGAGGCCGGGGCCGGGACGGAGATCGCCGGCATGGGCCTGTTGGACCAGGAGACGGTCTTCCGGGGTGAGAAGCTCCAGACCCAGACCTCCGGCCGGTTCGGCGCGGTGGAGGGCCTGCTTGCCCCCTTGAGCGGCATGGGCTACCAGGGCTACGAGATCCACATGGGCCGCAGCGGGGACCGCCCCCCGCTGGAGGGCCGGGGCCGGATCTACGGCACCTATATCCACGGTATTTTTGACGCACCGGGCGTCGCCGGCGCCGTGCTGGAGGCCCTGTGCCGGGAGAAGGGCGTGGACTTCGCCGGGCTGGGCCGGTTCGACCCGGCGGCGTATAAGGAACGGCAGTACGATCTCCTGGCGGACGCGGTGCGCGGAGGGCTGGATATGGATCTCGTCTACCGTGTGATCAATCGGGAGGTATAGCTATGGACAGATCTGAGGCAAAGGGCCTGGTCCACATCTACTGCGGCGACGGGAAGGGCAAAACCACCGCCTCCGTGGGCCTGGCGGTCCGGGCGGCGGGAGCCGGGAAGCGGGTGCTGTTCGCCCAGTTTTTCAAGGATGGCAGCTCCTCGGAAATCAAGCTGCTCCGGCTTCTGCCGGGAGTGGAGACCATGCACTGCAAAACCGCTCCGGGGCGCTACAGCCAGATGGACGAGTCCGGTCGGGCGCGGGCCAAAGCGGACTACGGCTGTCTGCTGGAGGACGCCCTGGCGGCGGCGCGGGAGGGCGCGGACCTGCTGATTCTGGACGAGGCCATCTCCTCCTGCAACTACGGGACCATCTGTGAGGAGACCCTGGCGGCGTTTCTGGAGACGCGCCCGGCGGGGCTGGAGGTGGTCCTCACGGGCCGGGCCCCCTCGGAGCGGCTGATCGCTCTGGCGGACTATGTGACGGAGATGCGGAAGCTCAAGCACCCCTACGACAACGGGGTGCTCGCCCGGCGGGGAATCGAGTTTTAGCAGCGCCCCGGCCCGCCGGGAGTCCTTGCATTTTTTTCCTCGAACCGGTATAATGGGATCAATTTACAGACAGGAGGACAAACTTATGATACAGCCCCACATCCAGCTCGACGAATCCCTCGGCATCCGCTATGCCATTCTCCCCGGCGACCCCGCCAGGGTTTCCCGCATCGCCGCCCAGCTCGACAACCCGGAGGAGATCACCTTCAACCGGGAGTACCGCAGCCTCAAGGGCACCTACAAGGGCGTGCCCATTCTGGCCATGTCCACCGGGATGGGCGGCGCGTCCATGGCCATCGCCGTGGAGGAGCTGAAAAACATCGGCATCACCCACATCATCCGCATCGGCTCCTGCGGAGCCCTCCAGAAGAACATCGGCCTGGGGGATCTGATCCTGGTCAGCGGCGCTGTCCGGGACGACGGGGCCTCCCGGACCTACGCCCAGGACACCTACCCCGCCGTGGCCGACCCCGGCCTGCTGCTGGCCTGCGTCCAGAGCGCCGGAGAGCTGTCCGTCACCAGCCATGTGGGCATCGCCCGCAGCCACGACAGCTTCTATATCGATAACCAGGACGAGATCAACGAGTACTGGAGCAAACAGGGTCTGCTGGGGTCCGACATGGAGACCGCCGCGTTGCTGACTGTCGCCCGCCTGCGGGGGCTGAAGGCCGCCAGCATCCTCAACAACGTGGTCCTCTGGGGGGAGGACACCTTCGAGGCCATCGGATCCTACGTGGAGGGCGAGAGCGCCCCGGCCCGGGGGGAGCGGCTGGAGATCACTGTAGCCCTGGAGGCCTTTGTGAAGGCGGAGCGGGGGGAGCTGCCGCTGTGACGGACCCGATTATTCAAGCCCTGGCCCGGGAGCTGGGACAGCGGGAGGACTACGTAGCCAGCGTGGTCCGGCTCCTGGACGAGGGGAGCACCGTGCCCTTTATCGCCCGGTACCGGAAGGAGCTCCACGGCTCCATGGACGACGCCACCCTCCGGGAGCTGGAGGAGCGGCTTCAATATCTCCGGAACCTGGCCAAGCGCCGGGAGGAGGTCAAAAGCGCCATTGAGGGCCAGGGGAAGCTGACGGAGGAGCTGTCCTCCGCCATCGACGGCGCCGCGACCCTGGCGGAGGTGGAGGATTTATACCGGCCCTACAAGCAGAAGCGCCGGACCCGGGCTACCGCAGCCCGGGAGAAGGGGCTGGAGCCCCTGGCGGCGCTGCTGTTCGCCCAGGAGCGGGACTGCCCCGACCCGGCGGAGGCCGCCCGGGCGTATATCGACCCCGAGAAGGGGGTGGAGACAGTGGCCGACGCCCTCCAGGGGGCCAACGACATCATCGCCGAGGATATCTCCGATGACGCCGCTGTCCGCAAGAGCCTGCGGGAGCTGATCATGGGGAAGGGCCAGCTGGTGTCCAAGGCCGCTCAGGAGGAGGACTCGGTCTACCGGCTCTACTACGACTTTGCCCAGCCCCTCCCCCGCCTCCAGGGCCACCAGGTCCTGGCTGTCAACCGGGGGGAGCGGGAGGGATTTCTGCGGGTCACGGTGGTCACGGACCGGGACGCCGCCCTGCCCATGCTGCGCCGGGCGGTGGTGAAGCCCGGGACGAGGGTTATGGAGTTCATGAAAGCCGCCGCCGAGGACGCCTACGACCGTCTTATCTACCCCTCCCTGGAGCGGGAGGTCCGCAATACCCTCACAGAGAACGCCAGCGAGGGGGCCATCCACAATTTTGCCCTGAATCTGCGGCCCCTGCTGATGCAGCCGCCGGTGAAGGGCCATGTGACCATGGGACTGGACCCCGGCTACCGGATGGGGTGCAAGGTGGCGGTGGTGGACGGCACGGGAAAGGTGCTGGACACCGCCGTAGTCTATCCCACCCACGGGGAGCGGCAGAAAAAAGCCTGCATCGACACCCTCGCCCGGCTCGTCCGCCGCCACGGCGTCACCCATATCGCCATCGGCAACGGCACCGCCTCCCGGGAGACGGAGCAGATGACAGCGGATCTCATCCGGGAGGTGGGCGGCGGGGTCAGCTATATGATGGTCAGCGAAGCAGGAGCCTCGGTGTACTCCGCGTCCAAGCTGGCCTCGGAGGAGTTCCCGGAGTACGACGTGAATCTGCGCTCGGCGGTGTCCATCGCCCGGCGGCTCCAGGATCCCCTGGCGGAGCTGGTGAAGATTGACCCCAAGGCTATCGGCGTGGGCCAGTACCAGCACGACATGCCACCCAAGCGGCTGGACGAGGCCCTGGGGAACGTGGTGGAGGACTGCGTCAACTCCGTGGGGGTGGATGTGAACACCGCCTCCCCCTCCCTGCTCCAGCGGGTGGCGGGGCTGACGGCGGCTACAGCCAAGAACGTAGTGAAGTACCGGGAGGAGAACGGGCCCTTTACCTCCCGCAAGCAGCTTTTGAAGGTCCCCAAGCTGGGGCCCAAGGCATTTGAGCAGTGCGCCGGGTTTTTGCGGGTACCGGAGAGCAAAACCGCCCTGGACAACACGGCGGTCCACCCGGAGAGCTACCGGGCGGCGGAAACCCTGCTGGCTCTGACGGGCCACGGGCTGACGGACATCGGAAATCTGGGGGATCTGGACGGCCGGATTGCCGCCGCCGGGGCGGAAAAGCTGGCGGAGGCGTGCGGCGTCGGGGTGCCCACCCTGCTGGACGTGGCCAAGGAGCTCCAGAAGCCGGGCCGGGACCCCCGGGACGAGCTGCCGCCGCCGGTTCTGCGCACGGACGTGCTGGAGCTGAAGGATCTGAAGCCCGGAATGATTCTGACGGGGACGGTGCGCAACGTCATCGACTTCGGCGTGTTCGTGGACATCGGGGTCCACCAGGACGGGCTGGTCCACATCTCCCAGATCAGCCGGGGGCGGTTTTTGAAGCACCCCTCCGAGGCTGTGTCCGTGGGGGACGTGGTCAAGGTCGCGGTGCTGGAGGTGGACGAGAAGAAAAAACGGATCTCTTTGTCTATGAAGGACGCACGGTAATCCAGAAAAAATGGACGCCCCGGCTTTTTTGCCGGGGCGTCCATCTCTGTTGCTTGATGAAGGCCGTCAAATGCTGTAGAATAAGAACAGTCCATCGGGATTAGGGGCAAGGTGTGAAAGCGTGTTAACCGCCCGGCGGCCACCGAGCGGTTAACGTGGATTCACTTAACTCAGCACGGGGCTAACTGCTTCGCACCTTGCCCCGCTTACAGTATACAACGGAGAGTCTTGCTTGTCAAGCCCTCCGTTTTTTCTTCCTCCCGGAAAACCCAGAAAACCTCTTGCACATTTGGAAAAAAAGGTGTAGAATAGTGTCTGAGATAACGGAAGCAAAAAGGCAGGGCGCGGAGGACCGGCATCCCCCACGCCCCTATGCAGGAGAGTACGCTCCCACACAGCAGATTTCTGCGCCAACCTTATTATACCCCGTCTCCCTTCAACTTGCAACGGGTATTTTTAAGACTGTGTGCAGCTTCGGCGGTGCGGGGAAGGAAATCCCTGCGCCGCTTTTGTTGTCTCCCCGGTTTGGCCGCGGGGAGGGGTTTCGGCATCTCCACACCTCACCTTCTTTCCCTCCCCCGGCTGGGCCGCTGGGACAAACGAGCCGTTTTTCAACGGCGGAGGAGGCACACATTGAGAAAGGCGCTGCGATACGCGGCGGCTGTCCTCCTGCTGCTCTTCGCACTGGCAGGCTGCGGAAGCGGCGAAAGCAATGCGCCGGAGGGTTCGCCTCCTCCGGCTCCGGCGGCGGCGCTGGAGCCGGAGAGCGTATCCCGTTCCACGCCGGAGCCGGACCCCGAACCGGCCCCTGTGCTGGAACCGGCGGACGCTCCGGAGGAGCTGTACGGCCTGCCTCCGGACACGCCTGTGTTCGTCAGCAAGCGGAGCAGTACCGTCCACTTGGTTTCCGACTGCTGCAACATGAAGCACTACCGGGAAATGACCCTGGAGGAGGCTGCCGCCAAGGGCTATGACCACTGTCTGCACTGCTTCTGAAAAGAGAGCCCAGTCCGTTTTGCTGACGGACTGGGCTCTTTTTTTACGCTTCTTCTGTTGGCTCTCCGGCGTCCTGCCCCGCCGTGGGCATGGGGATCTCCGGCTCCTCCGGCGCGGGAGCGGGCGCGGGCGCCGCCGCTCCGGGCCCTACGCCGTAGTACTCCTCCTGGTCCGGGTCCCGGTCCTCCAGAATCGCCATCATCTGCGCGCCGGTGATGGTCTCCTTCCGGAAGAGGTAGGTGGCGATCTCGTCGAGCTTCTCCCGGTTGGTCCGCAGGATGTCCATGGCCTCCTCGTGGCACCTCCGGAGCAGGTCCACCACCTCCTGGTCCGCCTGGGCGAAGGTCTCCTGGGCGCAGTTCATGCTGTACCCGCCGTCCAGGTACTGGCTGTTGACGGCCCCCAGGGCCATCATGCCGAATTTGTCGCTCATGCCGAAGCGCGCCACAAGATTCCGGGCCAGGGCCGTGGCCCGCTCGATGTCGTTGGCCGCGCCGGAGGTCTTGGTGTCGAACACCAGCTCCTCGGCGCACCGCCCCGCCAGCAGGGTGCGGATCTCCGTGAGGATGTCGTCCTTGCTCATAAGGAACTTCTCCTCCTCCGGCAGGTGCAGGGTGTAGCCCAGGGCCCCCTCGGTGTGGGGGACGATGGTGATTTTGGTCACAGGCTGGGCGTTCTTCTGCTTCGCTGCCGCCAGGGCGTGGCCCACCTCGTGGTAGGCGATGACCTTTTTCTCCTGCTCGGTGATGACGGTGCCCTTCTTTTCCGCTCCGGCGATGACCGTCTCAAACGCGGCCAGCAGGTCCGCCTGGTTCACCGCCTGCCGCCCGTGGCGCACCGCCCGGAGGGCGGCCTCGTTGACGGTGTTGGCCAGATCCGCGCCCACGCACCCGGCGGTGGCGGCGGCGATCTTGTTCAGATCCACGTCCTCGGCCAGCCGGATCTTCCGGGTGTGGACCTGGAGCGTCGCCAGCCGCCCGGCCAGGTTGGGCCGGTCCACGGTGATGCGCCGGTCGAACCGCCCCGGCCGCAGCAGGGCCTTGTCCAGCACCTCCGGCCGGTTGGTGGCGGCCAGGACGATGATGCCCTTGGAGGGGTCGAAGCCGTCCATCTCCGCCAGAAGCTGGTTGAGGGTCTGCTCCCGCTCGTCGTTGCCGCCGCCGAAGCGGGAGTCCCGGGTCTTGCCGATGGCGTCGATCTCGTCGATAAAGATGATGCAGGGGGCCACCTTCGCCGCCTCCTGGAACAGGTCCCGCACCCGGCTGGCCCCCACGCCCACGAACATCTCCACAAAGCCGGAGCCGGAGATGGAGAAGAAGGGCACGCCGGCCTCCCCCGCCACGGCCTTGGCCAGCAGGGTCTTGCCGGTGCCCGGGGAGCCCACCAGCAGCGCGCCCTTGGGGAGCTTGGCGCCGATGGCGGTGTACTTGCCGGGGTTGTGGAGGAAGTCGATAATCTCCTCCAGGGACTCCTTGGCCTCGTCCTGGCCGGCCACGTCGGCGAAGGTGACGCCGGTGGACTTTTCCATATAGACCTTGGCGTTGCTCTTGCCCACGCTGCCGATGCCGCCGATGCCCCCGCCCCGCTTGGCCATCAGGTTCATAAACAGCATGAACAGGCCCACCAGCAGGATAGTCGGCAGAATATACGAGATCATGAACTCCAGAATGGGGCTCATCTCGGGCACATAGGGGTGGGTGTAGTCCACCCCGTGCTCATCGAGCAGCTCGGTCAGGTCCGTGCCGTAGGCCCCCATCTGCATGGTGAAGAGCTTCACATCCTCCGGATAGGCCACCTCGGTTCCGTCCTCGGCGGTCTCCTTGTAGACGAAGCCCTCCACCGGGGTGATCTCGATCATCCCGTCGGCAAAGACCACCTTCTCCACCTGGTCCGCCTTCACCATCTCCTTGAGCTGGCTGTACATGATCTCATGGGTGACAGCGGCGTTTTTGGTCTGCGCGCTCCAGGCGGAGAAGTAGTTCATCAGGATGGTCAGCCCCACCGTCCAAGCGATGAGGACGAAGAGGCCGTTGAGGCGCTTATTGTTTTTGTTATTGTTGTTCTGGTTGTTCTGATTGTTACGGTTGTCACTCATGGTTTTCTCCTTCTATCCCACCAGCGGGTGTACCCCCGCGGTCCGTCTATCCAGCATGGTAGCACAAAATCGGGGAAGTCACAAGAACTGCGTATAGATTTTCTGTGAAATTTCTGTGAATACCCCTTCCGCACAGGCCCCTATGTGTGCTATAATAATTTGACATGTTTTCGATGTGAGGAGCAATTTGCATGAAAGAGAGAGAACAGCAGCCCGCCGAGACCCTGATTGAGGGCCGCAATGCGGTGGCGGAGGCCCTCCGGGCCGGACGGACCATCGACAAGCTCTATGTAGCCAAGGGCGAAACCGACCGCACCCTCTCCCGCCTCATCGCCCAGGCCAAGGGGGCCGGCGTGGTGGTGGCGGAGGCGGACCGGCGAAAGCTGGACGCCATGAGCGAAACCCGCAGCCACCAGGGGGTCATCGCCGTGGCCGCCGCCGCCGCGTACGCCTCCGTGGAGGATATGCTCCG
Source organism: Oscillospiraceae bacterium (assembly GCA_022804995.1). GTDB lineage: Bacteria > Bacillota > Clostridia > Oscillospirales > Oscillospiraceae > Pelethomonas. The sequence continues at coordinate 3,146 of JAAWUC010000062.1, read as the reverse complement.
CCTGGCGGAGGAGCGGGGGGAGGCGCCCCTGCTGGTGATCTGCGACGAGATTTCCGACCCCCACAACCTGGGGGCCGTCATCCGCACCGCCGAGTGCGTGGGGGCCCACGGCGTGATCATCCCCAAGCGCCGCAGCGCCGGGCTCACCGCCGTAGTCGCCAAGACCAGCGCCGGGGCGGTGAGCCACCTGCCGGTGGCCCGGGTGCCCAACCTGCCCGCCCTGCTGAAGGATTTGAAGAAGCGGAACATCTGGGTGTTCGGCGCCGCCGCCGGCGGATCCGTCTCCCTGTGGGAGGCGGACTGGACGCTCCCCGCCGCCGTGGTTATCGGCAGCGAGGGGGACGGCATGAGCCGCCTGGTGGAGGAGAGCTGCGACTTTCTGGTGCGCATCCCCATGAAGGGGCGGATCTCCTCCCTCAACGCGTCCGCCGCTGCCGCCGTGCTGCTCTATGAGGCTCTGCGGCAGAGGATGGCGGGATAAACGTCCCGGGGGTGTGGCCCCGGCAAAAGAAGGAATTGTATGACCGATAAAAACGACCAGATTCCATTTGAAAATGACAGCGGCCTGATGGACACCCAGCGGCTGCTTCTGGGGGTGGACCCGGAGAAGGGGCGGGATTACAGCCTGGATGACATCCTGGCCGAGTACAGCTCCTCCGCTAGGGCCCCCGCCCCGCCGGAGGAAGCGCCCGCGCCGGCACCGGCGGCGGAATCCCCCCCGGCCCCGGAGCAGACAGCGGAGGAGACGGAGGCCGCACCCCTGCCGGAGCCGGAGGAGGAGGATCTCTCCGAATTCATCGGCACCCAGTGGATGGAGGCAGGGGCCTCCGGGGAGCAGCCGCCGGAGGAGGAGTCCTCCGTCACCATGGAGGACATTGTAGCCAGTACCGTGGACGCGGTGAAGGGCGACCAGGAGCGGGCCCGGGAGAAGTGGCGGCAGCGGCTGGAGAAAGCGCAGCGCAAGCGCGCCGTCCGCCGGGAGCCCTCCCCCCGCCAGAGCCTCCCGCCGGTAGAGGAGGAGCCCCCCGCCCAGGACGCCGCCGCCTGGCACCGCCGGCGGTACTTCGCCTGCCGGAGGAGCCTGATCCTCTCCGGAGCGGTGGTCCTGCTGCTGTGGATTCCCTGGGTGCTGGAGCGGATGGGGCGGACGGTGCCCTTTTTCAGCGCCAGCGCCGACAACGCCGCCGTCTGCGTGCTCATTCCCCAGGCGATTGCCTGCGCCCTGGCCTGGCCCGTGTTCCGCGCGGCCCTGGAGGGCCTGCGGGAGGGGAGCGTCACCCTGGCCGGGACGGCGGCGCTGGCTAACCTTGTGACCATGCTCGACGAGATCACACTCCTGCTGCTGGCCAACCGGCTGGAGGCCCCGCCTCTGGGGGGCGTGGCGGCTGTGTCCGCCGTGTTCGCCCTGTGGGGCCTCAAGGGATTTCACCGGGGCATGTGGGAGAGCTTCCACACCGCCACCCTGGGCCGGCCCGGCTGGGTGGCCGACGTCTGCCCCCACGGCACGGCCAAAGGCAAGGGCTCCCTTCTGGGTTTTTACACCCGCGCGTGTATGGAGGACACCGCCAGCCAGTGGCAGAGGCTGCTGCTGCCGGTGCTGTGCGCCGCGTCCCTGGTGTTCGCTCTGCTCTCCTCCGTCGGGCAGGGGCGGGGACAGGACTTTCTGTGGTGCTGGTCGGTGACGCTGTGCGCCGCCGCCGGCCTGGCTTTCCCGCTGGCCTTCGCTGTGCCCTTCGGGCGGCTGGCGGCGCGGCTCGCGCGGGGGGGCGGCGCTGTGGCGGGCCACTACGGAGCCTCGGTGCTGGCGTCCGCCCGGCAGGTGGTGGCCTCCGACGGGGACCTGTTTCCTCCAGGCTGCGCGGGCCTGTCCGGCGTGAAGCTCTTCAGCGAGGAGCGGGGCCGGGCCATCTCCTACGCCGCTGGACTGGCTACCCTGGGGGGCGGCCTCATGGGCCGGATCTTCGGGGACGCTGTCCAGCGGGAGCACCTGTCCCCCCAGAGTGTGGACAACTTCCACATCCACGACGGCGGGGGTCTGGGGGGCATCATCCGCGGGGAAACGGTGCTGCTGGGCCCGCCGGTGTTCATGCGGCGGCAGGCGGTGCATCTGCCGGCCAGTATGCCCGCCAAGACCTGCGTGTGCCTGTCGGTGGACGGGGAGCTGACAGCGCTGTTCTCCATCAAGTACGCCGCCGCGGAGCCAGTGGAGAACGCCCTGCGCACCGCAGCCCGGTCGGGCCTGCGGCTGCGGCTGGCTACCCGGGACGGAAATATCACGCCCAGGCTTCTGCGGACCCGCTTCGGCACGGACGCCGGGGCGGAGCTGCTGGAGCTGGAGGAGCGGCTGGCCCTCTCCGAGCCGGACCGGGAGGGGGGAGAGCCCAACGGCATCCTCTACCGGGAGGGGATTATCCATTTGGTGGAGCTGTCCGCCGGGAGCCGCCGGCTCTGCCAGACCGCGCGGGCCGGAAATTTGCTGAGCATCCTGGGCAGTGTGTGCGGGGTGCTGCTGGGGTTCTACCTCACCTTCGTGGGCAGCTTCGCCTCCCTCACGCCGGTGAACCTGCTGATCTATATGCTTCTGTGGGCCGCGCCCCTGCTCCCGCTGGTGTGGAGCGTGGACAAGGTATGACGGCGGAAAACCGCTCCACCGGGAGGGCGCCCCCTGTCTTTTGCCGGATTCATCAAAAACTCCTGTCTGTTTTTGTCTAAATCGTCCAAAATCCGCCCTGTTCCAAAATTCCAGTTGTGCGAAACCGGAAAACGTACTATAATTGATTTGTTAGGCAAGTTTCCCCGCTAGGGGACACGATAAACGGAAGGAGACTAAACGCTATGGACATTCGCAACATCTGCCTGCTGGGACACGGCGGCAGCGGAAAGACCTCCCTGGTGGAGAGCATGCTGTATATCACCGGCGTCACCGACCGCCTGGGCAAGACTGCGGACGGCAACACCGTTTGCGACTATGATCCCGAGGAGGTCAAGCGGCAGATTTCCATCTCCCTGGCCATGACCCCCATCACCTACAACGGCGTCAAGATCAACGTCATGGACACTCCGGGCAACTTTGACTTTGCCGGCGAGATGCAGTCCGGCGTCCGGGCCGCCGAGGTGGGCGTGCTGGTGTGCGCCTCCAAGGACGG
>JAAWUC010000061.1 GCA_022804995.1 Oscillospiraceae bacterium | reverse complement strand
CGGGTCTCGGCGGGCTTCTCGGTGACGGGCTTGTCGGGGAAGATCTTGATCCACACCTGGCCGCCGCGCTTGGTATAGCGGGTCATGGCGATACGGGCGGCTTCAATCTGGTTGGAGGTGATCCAGGCGGGCTCTGTGGCCACCAGGCCGAACTCGCCGTAGGTGATGGTATTGCCGCGCATGGCCTTGCCGGTGAGGCGGCCGCGGTGGACTCTGCGGTACTTGACTCTCTTAGGCAGAAGCATTACTGAGCGCCTCCTTCTTTCTTCTCGGGACGGGGGCCCCGGTTGAAGCCGGCGCCCTGTCCGTCACGGCGGGGGGGACGGCTGTCGCCGCTGCGGTTGAAGCCGCCGCGGTTATTGTCACGATTGAAGCCTCCACGGCGGTCGCCGTCCCGGCGGGGACGCCGCTCCCGGCGCTCCTCATAGGGCTTGGAGGTATCGATGGTGCGGGGGGTGGTGCGCAGGGCCTGGGAGAGGACCTCGCCCTTGTAGATCCACACCTTCACGCCGATGCGGCCGAAGGTGGTGGCGGCCTCCGCGAAGCCGTACTCGATGTCGGCCCGGATGGTCTGCAGGGGGATGGTACCCTCGTGGTAGTGCTCCACGCCGGCGATCTCGCGCCCGCCCAGGCGGCCGGAGCAGGTGCACTTGATGCCCTTGGCGCCGGAGCGCATAGCCCGGCCCATGGCGTTTTTCATGGCCCGGCGGTGGCTGATGCGCTTCTCCAGCTGGGCGGCGATGTTCTCGGCCACCAGCTGGGCGTTCATGTCGGGGGAGCGGACCTCCACAATGTTCAGACGCACGTTCTTGCCGATGAGCTTGGCGACCTCCTGACGGGTGGCCTCAATATCCTTGCCCTCCTTGCCGATGACCATGCCGGGCCTCGCGCAGTGGAGGAAGATGGTCACGCCGGCGCTGGAGCGCTCGATCTCAATCTTGGGCACCTGGGCCATGAAGAGCTTCTTCTTGAGGAAGTCGCGGATCTTCTTGTCCTCGACCAGCAGGTCGCCCACCTTCTCATTGCTGGCATACCAACGGGAATCCCAGTCCTTGATGACGCCCACGCGCATTCCGTGGGGATTTACTTTCTGTCCCATAAAACTGTCTCCTCCCTTATTCCTTCTCGGCGACCGCCAGGGTCACATGAGAGGTCCTCTTATTGATGCGATAAGCACGGCCCTGGGCCCGGGGCATCACCCGCTTGAGGATGGGTCCGGGGGCGGTGAAGACCTGGGAGACGTAGAGCTTCTCCACATCCATGCTGTTGTTGTTCTCCGCGTTGGCCACGGCGCTCTTAAGGAGCTTCATCATGGGCTCCGAGGCGGCCTTGGGGGTCTGCATGAGAATCGCCATGGCGGTACCCACATCCTTGCCGCGGATGAGGTCCGCGACAATCTGCACCTTGCGGGGAGCGATGCGGAGATATTTCAAATAAGCCTTTGCTTCCATTTTGTTCTGCATCCTCCTTCGTTACTTGCCCTTGGTGTGACCGCGGAAGGTCCGGGTGGGGGCAAACTCACCCAGCTTGTGGCCCACCATATCCTCCTGGATGTAGACGGGCACATGCTTGCGGCCGTCGTGGACGGCGATGGTGTGGCCGACAAAGGAGGGGAAGATGGTGGAGCTGCGGCTCCAGGTCTTCAAAACAGCCTTCTTGCCGGAGGTGTTCATAGCCTCGACGCGCTTGAGAAGCTCCGGAGCGACGTAGGGGCCCTTTTTAATCGATCTGCTCATATCTCACTGGCCTCCCTTACTTCACGTTCCGACGCTTGACAATGAACTTGTCGGTCGGATTCTTGGTCTTGCGGGTCTTGTAGCCCAGCGCCGGCTTGCCCCAGGGGGTCACAGGGCCGGGACGGCCCACGGGGCTCTTGCCCTCGCCGCCGCCGTGGGGGTGGTCGCAGGGGTTCATGACCGAGCCGCGGACGGTAGGACGCCAGCCCATGTGGCGCTTGCGGCCGGCCTTGCCGATCTGGATGTTCTCGTGGTCGATGTTGCCCACCTGGCCGATGGTGGCCATGCAGTTGGTACGCACGATGCGCACCTCGCCGGAGGGCATCCGGATCTGGGCGTCATTGCCCTCCTTGGCCATCAGCTGGGCGCTGGTGCCGGCGGAGCGGACCAGCTGGCCGCCCTTGCCGGGGTGCATCTCAATGTTGTGGATCACAGTACCCACGGGGATGTTGGCGATGGGCAGGGCGTTGCCGGGCTTGATATCCGCGGCGGCGGAGGAGACAACCTTGTCCCCGGCGTTCAGCCCCACGGGGGCCAGGATATAGCGGCGCTCGCCGTCCTCGTACTCCAGCAGGGCGATGTTGGCGCTGCGGTTGGGGTCGTACTCCAGGCGCAGGACGGTGGCGCTCATGTCCAGCTTATTGCGCTTGAAGTCGATGACGCGGTACTTGCGCTTGTTGCCGCCGCCCCGGTGGCGGACGGTGATGCGGCCATAGCTGTTGCGGCCGGCGTTCTTCTTGATGACCTCGGTGAGGCTGGGCTCGGGCTTGGCGTGCTTGTCAACGCCGTCGAAGCCGGAGACGGTCATATGGCGCCTCGAGGGGGTCGTCGGCTTAAATGATTTGATAGACATTGTTCATTCTCCTCCTTACACCATGCCCTCGAAGAGCTCGATGGTCTTGGAATCCTCGGTCAGCTGGACAATGGCCTTCTTCCAGTCCTTGGTCCGGCCGGGGCGGCCCGCGCCCATGCGCTTGGCCTTGCCGGGGACGTTCATGGTGTTGACCTTGGCGACCTTCACGCCGAAGATCTCCTCCACGGCCTTCTTGACCTCGATCTTGCCGGCCTTGGGGGCGACCTCGAACACATATTTCTTATCCGCCGCGCTGGCCATGGAGCGCTCGGTGATGATGGGGCGGATGATGACGTCGTAGGCGATCATTATGCGTACACCTCCTCGATAGTGGCGAGGGCGGCCTGATCGATGACCAGATACTTGGCGTTGACGATGTCGTAGACGCTGAGCATCCGGGCGCTGGTGGTCAGGACGCCGGGGATGTTGCGCGCGCTCTTGACCACGGAGCCGTTGACCTCGGGGGTGATAACGACGGCCTTGCCGTCACAGTTCACCGCGTCCAGGAAGCCCTTGAAGGCCTTGGTCTTAATCTCGCCCATGGCGATGGAATCGACCACGATGATCTTCTCCTGGGCGGCCTTGTCGGAGAGCACGCTCTTGAGCGCCAGGCGGCGCACCTTCTTGTTGAGCACGTAGCGGTAGCTGCGGGGCTTGGGGGCGAACACGATGCCGCCGTGGGTCCACTGGGGAGCCCGGGTGGAGCCCTGCCGCGCGTGGCCGGTGCCCTTCTGGCGCCAGGGCTTCCGGCCTCCGCCGGAGACCTCGGCCCGGGTCAGGGCGCTCTGGGTGCCCTGACGGCAGTTGGCCAGGTGGTTTTTGACCACCTCATGCACAACGTGCATATTGGGCTCGATGCCAAAGATGGAAGCGCTCAGCTCCACCTCGCCGACCTGATTGCCGGCCATATTCAATACTTTTACCATTTCTCAGCACGCTCCTTTTCCTTAGCGTCTCGCAGAGGCCTTCTGCGGGTTGACGCGGGCGGAAGCCTTCTGCGGGTTGGCGCTGATGCCGGCGTCGCCCTTCTTCTCGATGATGGTCTTGGCGGTGGAGCGGATGGTGACCAGGCCGCCCTTGGGGCCGGGGATCGCGCCGCGGACCACAATCATATTCAGCTCCGCGTCTACCTTCACCACGTCCAGGTTCATAATCGTGACCTGCTCCACGCCCATGTGTCCGGGCATCTTCAGGCCCTTGAAGATCCGGCTGGGGTCGGTGCCGGAGCCCAGGGAGCCCTGGTGGCGGGCGACGGGGCCGGTGCCGTGGGTGGCCTTCAGGGAGTGGGCGCCGTGGCGCTTGATGACGCCGGCGTAGCCGTGGCCCTTGCTGATGCCGGTCACGTCCACATGGTCGCCCTCGGCGAAGACGTCGGCCTTTACCACATCGCCCACGCTCATCTCGGCGGCCTTGCTGAGCTTAAACTCCTTCAGGTGCTTCTTGGGGGAGACGCCGGCCTTGTCCAGGTGGCCCTTCTCGGGCTTGGTCAGCTTCCGCTCGGGGACATCGCCCCAGCCCAGCTGCACGGCCTCATAGCCGTCCTTCTCGGCGGTCTTCTTCTGGACCACGACGCAGGGGCCGGCCTCGATGACGGTGACAGGAATCACCTTGCCGTCGGCGTCGAAGATCTGGCTCATGCCGACCTTCTTCCCGATGATCGCTTTCTCCATGTCTGATTTCTCCTTTAATAAGGTTATTGGTCGGCTTAGATACGTCCGGTGGGTTATCCGGCGCATTGCTCTGCCGACGTGACCCGCCCATCCCGCAAGCCGATGGGCATGGCAGCAAACTTGTTCAAATCCCGGGGGGCGCTTACAGCTTGATCTCAATCTCCACGCCGGCGGGCAGCTCCAGGCTCATCAGGGCCTCCACGGTCTTGGGGCTGGATTTGGTGATATCGATCAGGCGCTTGTGGGTGCGGCGCTCAAACTGCTCACGGCTGTCCTTGTACTTATGAACGGCCCGAAGGATGGTGACAACCTCCTTCTTGGTGGGCAGGGGGATGGGGCCGGAGACGGCCGCGCCGGTGCGCTTGGCGGTCTCGACGATCTTCTCAGCGGACTGATCGATGACCTGGTGGTCATAGGCCTTCAGGCGGATGCGGATCATTTCTTTTGCCATTGTTCGTTCCTCCATAATTTGTACAAAGTAGTGTCTCCTGCTCCTTACTCTGTACGGCGAGAAGTTCTTCCCGCTTATCCGTGCGTATCATTCCAGCTCATAGAAAATACCGGCGCAAAATGGCCGGTACTTGTCCATGGCGCGGCGATTTACGCCAGCGGAAGGGACCTTCTCAGCCGCCCGATTATCGGACATACTCCGCGGAAGTTACCGGCTCTGCCGCAATCTCCCGCATCATCGCAGACGCGGTGCGGGCGTAAAATCCCCGCACAAGCTCGCTTATCATACCGTATCTCAAACGGAATGTCAAGAGAAATTTCTCTTTTTTTCATAAATTTTGCGAAATTTTTTTGTACATGCCTCCAAAGGCCCGGATTTCATCCCGGATCCAGCGCCGCGCTCCCCCGGAACCGCTCTTCCCCCTCCACCCGGCCGTCGAAGGGGACCGTCTTCTCCTCCGGCTCCTCCGCGCGGTTGACCACAATCACCTCATCGCCGTCCAAAATAATCTGGTCGCCGTAGTGGACCTCCATCGGCGGCAGAGCCTCCGGCACGGGGGGCGGCGGCTCCTCGTCCGGGTCCTTCCCCAGATTCTGCAAAAACCGTTCCCGCTCCAGCCCGTAGGCCTCCGCGTCCACATCGTAAATCCATCCGCTCCACCGGTTCCCGCCCTCGGGTCCCACCCGCAGGCGCAGCAGCCTGCGCATGGGCAGGGCGCAGTCGTAGGGGCGCCGGCCGTTGCAGGTCTCCAGAAAATCCGCCAGAGCCTCCAGCTGTTCCTCCCAGCCCTCCTCCGACAGCTCCAGGTCCAGCCAGCTGTCCTCCTCCACCCTCTGGATACCCTCCGCCCCGCACAGCGCCTCCAGCTCCCCGGCTAGCACCTCATCCACGTAGTACACCCAAAAAACGTGGTACTCATCGCGGACAATCTCCGGGACAGGGCTCCCGGTGGAAACCCCCACCAGATCCCACGTCTCGAAAGTCAAGTCCGTGTTCTCCACCGGAGCCATGGTGTAGAGCACCCCCTCCCGCACATAGCGGCCGTCAAGGTGGGTTTCGTGGAGCTCCTCCCGCCGCAGGATGGCAAACGCCTCCCCGTAGGTTTCCTCCAGCTCCTTCACCACCTGCTTTTCCGTGTAAAGGCGCTCCTTTTTCCCGCACTGGCTCAGCAGGAGCAGCGCTCCCGCAAACAGCAGCGCCAGTATCCGTATCATCCTCCGCCCTCCTCCAAAAAGGCCGCCCCAGGTCCGGGGCGGCCTTTTTCACTCTTCTCGCTTTCGGTACGCGGGCGCCTACTGGCCGCGCCTCTCATACCTGTGCTGCTTGCGCCACGGCTCCCGCTCCTTCAGCTCCTCCCGCAGGTATTCGCTGGACATTCTCTCATTTCCCCGTAATCCCCCTCATTTTAATACGGAATCAGCGCCAGATCCATATCCACATTTCCCTCAATGCCCGGCACCTTCCCCTTGTCGGAGTACTGCCAGATGCGGAAATCGTAGTACATATCCGGCCTGCCCTTGCTGGTGTACTGGGCAAACCAGAAATCATAGTCTGTCAGGCGGCTCAGGTCCAACCGCTCGTAGCCCACCTCCAGACCCATATAGATCATGGAGCGGTAGCCCGCCGCCTCCACCAAATCGCAGAAGGCGATGGCGCACTCTGTCAGCGTCTCCCTGCTCACCCCGTAGCTCCGGGCGGTGTTGGAGTAGATCTCCCAGTCAAACACAATGGGATACTCCAGCTCCCGGCCCCCCAGCTTCTGCAGGATGTACCGCGCCTCCTCCTCCGCCTCGGCTACGGAGATGGCCTGGGAGTAGAAGTAGACGCCGGTTTTCAGTCCAGCGGCCTGGGCCCCCGTCAGGTTCTCCTCAAACTTGACGTCATCGTAGATCTCCCCGGAGTCCGCCAGCCGTCCGCCCAGGCGGATGATAGCGAAGCGGATGCCGGATCCGGCCACCTTGCTCCAGTCCACGTCCCCCTGGTGGCGGGAGATATCCACCCCCAGCTCCGTGGTATAGGCCGGATCGTTGTAGTAGGCGATGGTTCCGTCCTGAAGGAAGAGGTTCTTGTTGTAGGGGCAGGCCCGGGCGTCCCGGAGCACCGGAATCTGTTTGTTCCGGAACTGGATGTAGCCGGACTGGGCCGGGTTGTTGACCGGCTCCCAGCCGCTCACCCGGGAGACGATAGCGCTCATCTCCGCCCGGTTGATGCTGTCGTCGGGGAAGAACCAGCGCCGGGCGTCGGCAATCTCCCCGGTGATGATATTCTCCTCATAGAGGGCCAGCGCGTAACCGCTGTCCAGGTCGGCGAAGGGGCTGGGGCCCTCCCGCTCCTCCAGGCCCATGGCCGCGGCGGCGATGCGGACGATCATTCCCCGGCTGATGGCCCCGTCCAGATCCATAATCTCCCCGTTCTCCACGCACCCCAGCGCCACCGCCTGGGCCAGATAGGTCTCCGCCCAGTGTCCGGCGGGGGCGTTGCCCGGGTCCGGATGTCCCGCCGCCCGGAGGAGGAGCTTGAGGGCCTCCCCGGCGGTGAGGGTCTTGTCCGGCTGGAAGGTGCCGTCCAGATACCCGGAGACCACCCCCTTGGCGCTCAGCTCCCGGACATAGCTGTAGAACCAGTCGCTCTCCTTCACGTCGCTGTAGGGGTTGACCCATTTGGAGAGGTCGATCTCCGGCTCCTCCGTCCCGTCCGCCTCCCACCGGGCGGTGACGTAGACGGCCCCCTCGGCGATCTCCTCCCCGGTGAGGCGGACGCCGTTCCCGTCAAACCAGCCCTGGAAGGCGTAGCCCTTCCGCTTGGGCTCGGGCAGCTCCCCATAGGGCTCCAGAACAGGATAGAACACCGTCTGGTTCTCCACCGTGCCGCCGTTGGGGGTGAAGTGTATGTAGGCGTACTCCGACGCCCCGGGGTTGTCGTAGACCCCGTACAGGAAGAGGTACGCCTCCTGGAGCCGCCGGCGGATCAGATTTACCGAGGGCTCATTGCCGATGTGGCACCAGGTGGCGATGGCGTTGACAATCTCCTCGTCGGTGTAGCGCTCCACGCCGTCGAGCAGGTAATTGTAGATGCGGGCGTCCTCGCTCATCCACTGCCGCCCCAGGGTGTAGGTCAGACTGGCCAGGGCATCGAACTGCTGCTGGTTGATGGAGACGCCGTGCTCCATGAGGATCCGGTTGATGGCGTCCTCCTTCTCCGTCAGATCCTCCCGCATGAGGCGGTCGCCCTCCTCCTCCGAGATGCCGCCGGGGTAGTCCTCCGGGTCGCAGGCCAGGCCGTAGCCGATATACCAATTCCCCCGGTCGTCCTGGTAGGGCTCGCTGCGGAAGTCCTCGAACTGCTTGATCAGGGCGATCCCCTCCTCGCTGGTGGTGAAGGTCTCCACCGCCAGGGCCGCCGAGGGCAGCAGCGTCAGGGTCACGACGACGCACAGGAACAGGGCCAGAAATCTCTTCATAGCTTCTCTCACTTTCTCACAGGAAGTCAGTCTATTCGTCACTAGTTTACCAGATTCGACAGTCTGTGGAAAGAGGAAAAACTTAGATTTAACAATTTATTAGGATTTTTTCAGGATATCCCCGTACTCCGCCAGCGCAGCCAGCCCCTTTTCCCCCACCCGGTAGAGGTAGGTTCTGCCCCCGCCCGGGCGGACCTCCCGGACAAACCAGCCCATGGGATCCCGGCCCAGGATAGCGGCAGTGTTGGAGGGCCCCCCCTGCTTTCTCACCTCCGCCGCGGTCATAGGGCCGCTCTCCTGGAGAAGCCGGGCCACCCAGAGCGCCTGCTCCTTGTAGAGGGTCAGAATCTTCCGGCGGCTGACGCCGCCGGTGTTGACGCTGCCGGTGCGTCCGGTGTGCTCCCGGAGGACAGCCAGACGCCGGCGCTTGTCCCGCCGGGGGGCGGCGGCCTCCCTGGGATGGACGGCCACGTCCACCTGGGCCGCGCCCGCGCTGGAGAAGCCCACAAAGATCAGTCCCAGCTCCAGCCTGCGGCACAGGGCTTGGGCCTCCCGGATGCGGGGGGCCGCGTAGCCCCGCCGGGGCAGAGGCACCGCCACATAGACCCCGTCGGCAATCCGTTGCCGGGCCATGGCCTGGTAAAGGAGCTCCAGGGTGAAGCCGCGCTTGAGCTCCACCACAATCAGCTCCCCGTCCCGCACCGCTGTCAAGTCACAGTCCAGAACCTCCCCCTTCACATCGTAGCCCAGGGAAACCAGATAGTCCCGCACCGGACCATACAGATCACGCTCCAGCAGTTTGTCCACCCTCTTCTCCTTCCGCGTCCTCCACCGGATGGGCCCACAGGTACACCGCCTGGGCTGCGTTCCGGGGCAGTACCTCCAGCAGCTCCTCCAGGCCGGCCTCCCGCACGGCCTTTACGCTCTTAAACCGCTTGAGCAGGGCTGTCCGCCGGGTCTCCCCCACGCCGGGGATCTCGTCGAGCTGGGAGCGGCGGACGCTTTTGCCATGGCTCTGGCGGTTGTAGGTGATGGCGAAGCGGTGGGTCTCCTCCTGGATCCGGCCGATGAGGGAGAACACCGCCTGACTTCCCTGGATGCCGATCTCCCGGCCCTCCGGCGTCACCAGGGCCCGGGTCCGGTGGCGGTCGTCCTTCACCATGCCGAAGATGGGCACGGCCACGCCGAAGCGCTCCGCCACCCGCCAGGCCACCCTGGCGTGCTGCTCCCCGCCGTCGATGAGGAACACGTCCGGCAGGGGCGAGAACTTCTTGTCCCCCTCCATGTAGTGGGTGAGGCGGCGGGTCAGCACCTCCTCCATGGACTTGTAGTCGTCGGGGCGTCCCTCCAGCTCCTTGACCCGGAACCGGCGGTACCGGTCCCGGGCGGGCCGGGAGCCGTGAAAGACCACCATGGAGGCCACGATGTCCTCCCCGCCGGTGTTGGAGATGTCGTAGGACTCCATCCACTCCGGCGGCTCCTCCAGGCCCAGGAGCTTTCCCAGCAGCTCCAGGGTCCGGTCCGTCCGCTCCTGGGCGGTGGTCTGGCGCTCGGCTTCCTCCCGGGCGTTGGTCTCCGCCAGGGCCAGCACCTGGGCCCGATCCCCCCGCTGGGGGACCTTCAGGGCCACCCTGTGCCCCGCCTTCTCCGTCAGCAGCCGCTCCAGGACCTCCTGGTCCTCCACCTCCGCCGGGATGCAGATCTCCCGGGGCAGGGCGGAACGGCTCCCATAGTACTGCGGCAGCAGGGCGGAGAGTACCTCGCCCGCGTTCTCCGCCGCCCCGGCGCTCACCAGCTCCGCCTCCCGGCCTGTCAGCTGCCCGTCCTCATAGTGGAGCACTGCGTAGCAGCACTTAGCCCCCAGGTAGAGGCCCCACACGTCGGTGTCGGCGCAGATGCCGGCGATGACCTTCTGCCGCTTGCCCAGGACCTTGATGGCGCTGATTTTGTCCCGGAGAGCCGCGGCCTCCTCAAAGCGCAGCTCCTCCGCCGCGGCGAGCATCTCCCGCTCCAGATCCGCCGTCACCAGCCGGACCTTCCCCTCCAGCAGCCGCACCGCCATGTCCATCCGCCGGTTGTACTCCTCCGCTGTCATCTCCTTCCGGCAGAAGCCGTCGCAGCGGCCCATATGGTAGTTCAGGCAGGGCCGCTCCCTGCCGATGTCCCGGGGGAAGGTCTTGTGGCAGGTGGGCAGCTTCAGGGCGTTCCGGATGGCGTCCAGGGCGGAGCGTGTCTCGAACCGCCCCCCGTAGGGGCCGAAGTACCGGGCCCCGTCCCCACTCACCCGGCTGGCGATGGTAAACCTGGGATAGGCCTCCCGGCTGAGCCGGACGAAGGGGTAGCCCTTGTCGTCCTTGAGGAGGATGTTGTAGCGGGGCATATACTGCTTGATGAGGGCGTTCTCCAGCACCAGGGCCTCAAACTCGCTGCCCACAATAATTGTATCAAACTCCCGGACCAGGCTCACCATAGTCTGGGTTTTCAGGTTGTGGCCGCGGCCGGCCTGGAAATACTGGCTCACCCGGTTTTTCAGCCGCTTGGCCTTGCCCACATAGATGACCTCGCCCTCCTTGTCGTGCATCAGGTACACCCCCGGGGCCAGGGGCAGGGAGTTAGCCTTTTCCAGCAGCTCTTCCTTTGTCATGCCGCGCCTCCTTTTTGTGCCTTTGCCTCTACTATACCACATCCGGACAAAATAAAAAAGCCTGTTTCCCTCACGAAACAGGCTTTTACCGTTCGGTGCCGCGCTCTTATTCGCCGAAATCGCCGGAGCGCACCAGCTCCGCCAGGGCCTCCACGGCCTCCTTCTCATCGGAGCCGTCGGCGATAAGGGTGATAGTGGTCCCCTTCACAATCCCCAGGGACAGAACGCCCAGCAGGCTCTTCGCGTTGACCCGGCGCTCGTCCTTCTCGACCCAGATGCCGCTCTTGAACTCGTTGGCCTTGCGGATAAAATAGGTGGCGGGTCTCGCGTGCAGGCCGACCTCATTATTGATAGTGACTTCCTGAGTATACATATACCTATCTCCTCTTCATATCGCAATATCGCAGTCTGTATCGCTGTATCCGCAGTTTGGGATCTATGGTACTATGTTAGCAAATTTCTCTTTTCCTGTCAACGGCACATTCCACAAAACTACCTCCTTTAGAAGGAGCTATGCTCGCCATATTGTGGGAAATTTTGTACAGAAACCCTATTTCTGGATTTTTCGCGCCCCCGGGGTTCGCCGGCAGGCAATGAAATCCTTCCCAAAAACCGCGAAAAACATACCTCCCGCCACCGGAAGCGGATTTTTTCCTGCTGTTTTAGTATATGCGGATTTGACCAAAACCCTTCCTTATTTTGCTCACTCCCGGAGCTCCGCAACCGTTACGCCGTCCTCCCCCTCGCCGTACCGGCCCGGCCGGAAGGTCTTGACGGCGGGGTGGCGCTTAAGCTGCTGGCGGACGGCGGCACGCAAGGCGCCGGTGCCCTTGCCGTGGATGATGGTCACTGTATGGAGCCGGCTCATCACCGCGTGGTCCAAAAACTGGTCCACCACCAGGTCCGCCTCATCGGTCATCATCCCCCGAATATCCAGCTCTGTGCTGCCAGCCCGGCTCCCGCCGGAGCGGATATTCGTGGCCACCTGGCGCTGGGGGGGCTTCTTCTCCCGCTTTTCGGCCTCCTCGATGAGCCGGACCTCCTCCGCCTTCACCGTCAGCTTCATGTTCCCGGCGGCCAGCTGGAGCTTATCGCCGCTGACCGCCGTCACCGACGCCCTGGTGCGGGTGCCCCCCAGCTCCACCAGGTCCCCCACCTGGATAGGCCGGCTGGGGGCCGGGATGGGCTCTCTCTCCACCTCAAAATGGAGCCCCTCCTCCGCCTGGTTGAGCCGGCCCCGGATGGCGGCCCGGGCGTCGTTGACCCCCTGCCAGTCGCTGTGCTTCTCCTGCTCCCGCCGCAGCTGGGCCAGCTCCTCAAAGATGGCGTCGGCCTGGGCTCTGGCCTCCTTGATGATGCGCCTCGCCTCGGCCTCGCCCCGGGTCCTGGCGTTCTCCTTGGCTCGCTCCATCTGCTCCCGGAACTCCCGGGCCCGCTTGGCGTCGGCCTCCCGCTGGGCGCGCAGGCGCTCGGCCTCGTCCTTGTCCTTCTCCAGGCTCTGCCGCTTCTCCTCCAGCTGGGTGAGCACGTCCTCGAACCGGACGGACTCGCTGTCCATCTGGGCCTTTGCCATCTCGATGACCGATTCCTCCAGGCCCAGCCGCTGGGAGATGGCGAAGGCGTTGGACTTGCCGGGGATGCCGATGAGCAGCTTATAGGTGGGCCGCAGCGTCTCCACGTCGAACTCGCAGGAGGCGTTCTCCACCCCCGCCGTGGTCATGGCGAAGGTCTTCAGCTCCGCGTAGTGGGTAGTGGCGGCGATTCTGCCCCCCTTCTCCCGGACGCTCTGGATAATGGCGATAGCCAGCGCCGCCCCCTCCACCGGGTCCGTGCCGGCCCCCAGCTCATCGAAGAGGATAAGGCTGTGTCCGTCCGCCTCCTCGAGGATCTTCACGATGTTCACCATGTGAGCGGAGAAGGTGGACAGGCTCTGCTCAATGCTCTGCTCGTCGCCGATGTCCGCCAGCACCCGGTCAAAGACGCTGACCTCGCTGCCGCAGTCCGCGGGGATGTGCAGGCCGCACTGGGCCATGAGGGTCAGCAGGCCCAGGGTTTTCAGGCTCACGGTCTTGCCGCCGGTGTTGGGGCCGGTGATAACCAGGGTGTCGAATTTTTTTCCCAGCTCGATATCCACAGGCACCGCCCGCCCCGTATCCAGCAGGGGATGCCGGGCATGGCGCAGGAGCACGCTCCCGTCCCGCTTCACCGCCGGGCGGCTCCCGTTCATCTTATAGCTGAGCTGCCCCCTGGCGAAAATCAGGTCCAGCTGCACCAGCATATCGTAGTCCCAGAGGATGTCCCTGTGGTAGGCGGCGGCCTCGGCGGACAGCTCCCGGAGGATGCGGTCGATTTCCTTCTTCTCCTTGGCCTCCAGCTCCTTGAGCTCGTTGTTGGCCTGGACCACCCCCATGGGCTCCACAAAGATGGTAGCCCCGCTGGAGGACACGTCGTGGACCAGCCCCGGCAGGCTCCCCCGGAACTCGGACTTCACCGGCACCACGAACCGGCCGTCCCGCTGGGTGATGATGGCCTCCTGAAGGACCTTGCTATAGCTGGCGGAGGAGATGATCTTCTGCAGGATCTGCCGGCCCTTGGAGGCGGCCTGCCGCTTGTGGCGGCGGATATCCGCCAGCTCGGGGCTGGCGTTGTCGGCGATGACGTCCTCCTCCAGAATGGCGGTGGAGATTTTCTCCTCCAGGAAGCGGTTGCCCCGGATGGAGGTGAAGAGGTGGTCGATAGCGGTCTTTTTCCCGTCGTCGCTGTGGTAGTCCTTCACCCGCCGGGCGCACCGCAACACCCCGGCAATGTCCAGCAGCTCCCGGGTGTTCAGGGCCCCGCCCCGGTCGGCCCGGTACAGGCTCTCCCCCACGGGCTTGATGCCGGAGAAGGCGGGGGATCCCCGCAGGCCGATCATCTCCCGGGCGGCGTCCGTCTCGTCCAGCAGCTGCTCCACGTCCTCCCGGTCGGTCTGGGGGACGGAGGCCAGGGCCTTCTCCCGGGCCTCGGCGCTGTTGGCCTGGTCCGCCAGCATCTTCAGAATCGCCGGCAGCTCCAGGGTTCGGATGGATTTGTCAAACAGTTCGCTCATAACTTGACTCCATTTTGTAATTAAACGTCAAAATAATACAAATGCTATCTATTTCAAGAGATTATCTGCGGGGTTCACCGCCGCTATCAGTCCCTTGTAGAAATCCAATGTCTTGAATCCCCGCTCCAAAGTGGCGTGGATATATGCCTCGCCGGCGTCCCCCAGCCTTTTCAAATCCGCCTCTGCCAGGGTAAAGCTGTACAGCCGCTTGGGGTCCCCGTACAGCACCCGCCGCATTGCGGCCAGGGCCCCGCCCGTCAGGGGCATGGTCAGCCCCCGCTCCCCCGTCCCGCATTTTTTGCAGCAGATAACGCCGCCGTTTACGTCAAACACCGGCTCCTCCGGCTCCGGAACGCCGCAGTAGGCGCAGGCGTCCGCCAGGGGCTCAAAGCCGATGAGCGCCGTAAGCTTCAGCTCAAAGGCCGCTTTGACCAGCGCCTGGGGGCGGCGGAGCGTGCCCAGGGCGTAGAGCGCGTTGAGCAGCAGGGACAGCAGCGCCCCGCTCTCCGTGTCCTCCAGCGCCGCCGCCTCCGTCAGCTCCGCGAAGTAGCTGGCTAAACCCAGCAGCTCGATGTCCCCCCGCACGCCGCCGAACAGCTCCAGCGTGCTCCCCTCAGCCAGGTACTGCCACCCCCGGCTCTCATGGAGGGTCAGCTCCGAGTAGGCCAGCAGCTGGGTACAGGCCGTCACCCGGCTTTTCCGGCTCCGGGCCCCCTTGGCCACCACCGGCAGCTTGCCCCGGGGGGTGAGGACCGTGAGAATCTTGTCGCTCTCCTTGGTGTCCACGCTCCGCAGGACGATTCCCTTCACAACAGTCCGCTCTCCCGCCATTCCTCTTCCCCTCTATGTAGACGGCGGCAGGGGCCGCCGCCTCTCAGATCAGTCCGTTCCCGCTCTCCCGCTGCCCCCGCAGCAGGTAGAACTCCGGCATACCGGTCCGCCAGAACAGATCCCAATAGCCGTCTTCCATATCCCTCGCCCCCCGCTCCTATGGTGGGCAGAGAGCGGACCGGTTATGAGTGGGAAGTCAAACCAGCTTTTTCACCATGAACAGGAAATCCGCGTAGGTCCCATCCGCGTATCTGAACGCGCGGGGGATAGTCCCCGTGACCTGGAAACCAAACTTTTTATACAGCCCGACAGCCGCCTCGTTGGTGGAGACCACCTCCAGCTCCGCCTGCTCATATCCCACGGTCCCGGCAGCGTCCAGAATCTCCCCCAGCAGGACAGTCCCGATGCCCATGCCCCAGAAGGCGCGGTACAGGGAGATCCCCACCGTACACCGGTGCCGCATCCTGATCCGCTCCGAGTTCCCGGCAAAGGAGCAGCTGCCCGCGAGCACACCGTCCGCAAACGCCAGCAGGTGCAGGGCCCAGGGGTTCTCCCGGTTTTTCCGGATAAACTCCACTTCCTCCTCCACGCTG
>JAAWUC010000060.1 GCA_022804995.1 Oscillospiraceae bacterium | reverse complement strand
CGCAACAACAACGCCGACGTGTTCTATCAGGTGGCCGGCGGCTCCGGCGACGGCCTGTTTGAGGCGTGCATCGAGAGCGGCACCTGGGCTATCGGCGTGGACTCCGACCAGTACCAGTCCTACAAGGACAGCGAGAACCCCGAGAAGGCCGACGTCATCCTCACCTCCATGCTCAAGGAGGTCGGCAACTCCTTCGTCTCCTTCTTCCACAGCGTGGAGGCCGGTGAGGATATGTGGGGCAAGACCATCACCCTGGGCCTGAAGGAGGACTCCGTGGGTTACGTGGACAACGCCTTCTTCCAGGAGAACGTGCCCGAGGATCTGCGCAACGCGATGGCTGAAGCCGCCGCCAAGGTCAAGAGCGGCGAGCTGGAGGTCAAGTCCTACTATGACTTCGCCGACGAGTCCGAGTATCTGGCCTTCGTCGACAGCGCCAAGTAAAAAGCGAGCGGGACCAAGAGAATAGAGAGGGGAGAGCCGGCGGCGCAGAAACCTGCCGGCTCTCCCCCGAAGAGGGAGGTTATATTTGCATGGCCGATGAAGCATTGCGGATGCAAAACATCACGAAAATTTACTCCAACGGTTTTATTGCCAATAAAGACGTGACCTTCAGCGTTGGCAAGAATGAGATCCACGCCCTTGTGGGGGAGAACGGCGCGGGCAAGACGACGCTGATGAAAATCCTCTTCGGCATGGAGGAGCCCCAGGAGGGGAAAATCTTCATCAATGGTGTGGAGGAGAAGCTGGAAAATCCCCTGCACGCGATCAGCAAGGGCGTGGGCATGGTCCACCAGCACTTTATGCTGCTGCCCTCCCTGACGGTGGCGGAGAACGTCACCCTGGGGGTGGAGCCCATCAAAAACGGCCTCTTCGACTTCGAGGGCGCCGTGAAAAAGACCCAGGAGATCGCGGATAAATACAACTTCAAAATCGACGCCCGGGCCAAGGTTCGGGATTTGAGCGTGGGCCAGATGCAGAAGGTGGAGATCCTCAAGGCTCTTATCAAGGGCGCGAAGATCCTCATCATGGACGAGCCCACCGCCGTGCTGACGCCCCAGGAGACGGCGGAGCTGTTTGAGCAGCTCTTCACCCTCCGGGACGACGGCGTGTCCATCATCTTCATCTCCCACAAGCTGGAGGAGGTCATGTACATCTGCAGCCGCGTGACGGTGCTCCGCCACGGCCAGTGCATGGGCTCCTACGACACCAAGGGCATGACGGAGGCGGACCTCTCGAAGCTGATGGTGGGCCGCGACGTGGTGCTGAAGATCCAGAAGGCGGCCCCCGTGCTGGGCAAGCCGGTGATCTCCATCAAGAATCTGGTGAAGATCAACTCCATCGGCAAGCACGTCATCGACGGTATCTCCTTCGACATCCACGAGGGGGAGGTCGTGGGCATCGCCGGCGTGGAGGGCAACGGCCAGACGGAGCTGAGCGAGGTGCTCAGCGGCCTGGGCTCCTTCGCCAGCGGCGATGTGGAGCTCAACGGCACCTCCATCAAGGGCAAGAGCGTCCGGCAGATCCGGGATATGGGCATGGCCTACATCGCCGAGGACCGGATGGTGGAGGGCGTGGCCGGCAATATGTCCATCAAGATGAACATTGTGGCCGACCGCTTTACCAAAAAGGACTTCAAGAGCGGGATCTTCATGAACGACAAGAAGATCAACGCCACCGTCGATCAGTATATCAAGGACTTCGAGATCGCCTGCGACAACGCGGACCAGCCAGTGCGTATGCTCTCCGGCGGCAATATCCAGAAGGTGGTGGTGGCCCGGGAGTTCACCTCCGGCGCCAACTTCATCCTGGCCTGCCAGCCCACCCGGGGCATCGACGTGGGCACCGCCGAGATGATCCGCAAGACCATCGTGCGCAAGTCCCGGGAGGAGAAGACGGCGGCTCTGCTGATCTCCGCCGATCTCAACGAGGTGCTGGAGTGCTCCGACCGGCTGCTGGTCATGCACAAGGGCAAGATCGTTGCCGCCTTCCCCAAGGCCAACGAGGTCTCGGAGGAGACCCTGGGCGAGTATATGCTGGGCGTCCGGGAGATGAGTAAGGAAGAAATGGAGGCGTTACTGTGAGCAAGACACAAAAAATCGAAACAACGATGGAGCTTGTTCGGACGCTTGTCGGCCTGCTCATCGCGTATGTCATTGCCCTGGTGGTACTTTTCGCCATCAGCGACGACCCGGTCTTCGTTATCCGGCAGTTCATGGTGGGTCCCTTTACCTCGGCCCGCCGGATCGGCAGTATCATCAACCTGGCGATTCCCTTCACCATCTGCGGTCTGTCCATGTGCTTCATGTACGCGGTCAACCGCTTCAACCTGGTTCCCGAGGGCATCTTTATGCTCTCCGGCTGTATGGTCACCTGGGTGGCCCTCAGCCTGGGCGAGAGCCTGCCGTCGGTGGTGATGGTACCGGTGCTGCTGGTGGTGGCGATTCTCACCGGCGTGGCGGTGGCCTTCATCCCCGCCATCATGGAGCGGAAGTTCAACGCCAACGTGGTGGTGGTCTCCCTGATGCTCAACAGCATCATCGGCTATCTGGGCACGGCCATCCTCCGCTACAAGCTCCGGGACGCGGACATCGCCTTCCTGGGCTCCAGGAAGCTGCCCGCGGCGGCGAGCCTGCCCAAGATCTCTTCCTTTAAGATCCAGTCCGGACTGTTCATCGCCATCATCTGCGTGGTGGTCGTGGCGGTGCTGTTCTACAAGACCTCCTTCGGCTGGAAGATGCGTTTGGTGGGTGAGAACCCCTCCTTCGCCAAGGCGGTGGGTCTGTCCGCGGTGGGCGTGTCCTTCGCGGCCCAGCTCATCGGCGGCGGTGTGGCGGGTATCGCCGGCGCCACCGAGATCCTGAGCAACTATGAGCGCTTCCAGTGGACCGCCACCACCCAGCACGGCTTCGACGGCCTGCTGGTGGCCGTTCTGGCCAAGAAGAACCCGGCCCTGGTGCCCATCGGCGCGCTGTTTCTGGCCTACATCCGCATCGGCGCGGACGTGGTCAACACCACCGGCGACATCCCCACCGAGTTTGTCACGGTGATTCAGGGCATCATCATCCTGCTCATCGCCGCCGAGTCCTTCATGTCCAAGACCAAGAACAAGATGATCTTCAAGGCCGCCCAGAAGGACGCGGAGGCTGCGAAGAGCAAGGCCGCTGCGTAAAGGAGGAAAGACATGAGTATTGATTGGGTAGAATTTTTAGCGGAAGCCATCCGTATGGCTACGCCCCTGATCTTTGCCGCTCTGGCCGCCCTCATCACGCGGCAAGCCGGCATGTTCAACATGGGCGTGGAGGGCATGATCCTCTGCTCCGCCCTGGCGGCAGTGGCCTTTGCCCACTACAGCGGAAACATGTGGGTGGGCCTCCTCGGCGCGGTGCTGGTGGGCCTGCTGACGGGCCTCATCATCGCCTTCGCCAACCTGAGCGGAAAGACGGAGCTGTACCTGACGTGTATCGCCTTCAACCTGGCGGCGTCAGGAGGGACGGTGTTCATCATGTATGTGCTGACGGGGGAGAAGTCCACCACCAGCGGCGCGTTCCGCTCCTATCAGATCCCTAATATTGAGATCCCCTTCATCAAGGATATCCCCGTCATTGGCCGGATCATCTCCGGCCAGAGCCTGCTGACCTGGGTGGCGGTGCTGAGCATCTTCCTGGTGTGGCTGCTGCTCAAGCGGACCCGCCTGGGCCTGCGCATCCGCGCGGTGGGGGAGAACCCCCACGCGGCGGAGTCCGTTGGCATCTCCGTGAAGAAGATCGGCTATACCTCCTTTGCCATCTGCGGGCTTATGGCCGGCCTGAGCGGCGCGTACCTGTCCATGAGCTACGTCACATTCTTCATGAAGAACATGGCCAACGGGCGCGGCTACATCGGCCTGTCCGCCCAGAACATGGCCGGCGGCGAGCCGGTGGGATCGGCCCTGGCGTCCCTGCTCTTCGGCTTCTCCCAGGCCCTGACCACCACTATGAAGAACCAGACCAACTTCCCCACGGAGTTCCTGGAGATGATCCCCTACGCGGCCACTATTATCGCCCTGGGCGTCACCGGCCTGATCGCGATCCAGCGCATCAAAAAGACCGAGAGCGCCAAGGCGGCCGGGAAGGAGTAATTTCATGGCGGAGATGGAAAAGAAGCCGGTTATCATCGACTGCGATACCGGCGTGGATGACGCCCTGGCTCTTCTGCTGTGCCTGAAGCGGCTGGACGTGGTGGGCATCACCGCGGTGGGCGGCAACGTGGGCCTGGCTGCCACCCAGCGGAACACCCGCTTTGTGGTGGAGACCGCCGGGCGGATGGATGTGCCGGTGTACGCCGGCTACGACCGGCCCATGCTGGTGCCCCTCCACGACGCCTCCTATGTCCACGGGGCCGGCGGCCTGGGGGACATTGAGGTTCCGGAGCCCACGAAGGCCCTGGAGAAGCAGCACGCGGTGGACTTCCTCATTGACACCTACATGGCCCGGGACGACGTGACCCTTATCACCCTGGCTCCTCTGACCAACATTGCCCACGCCCTGCTCAAGGAGCCGAAGCTGGCAAAGCGCATCCCGGAGATCCTCTGCATGGGCGGCAGCACCGTGGGGGGCAACGCCACGCCTGCGGCGGAGTTCAACATCTTCGTGGACCCGGAGGCGGCGAAGATCGTCTTTGAGTCCGGTATCCCCATCCGCATGGTGGGTCTGAACCTGACCCGCCAGCAGGTGGCGAACCAGGAGATGGGGGAGCGGGTAGCGGCAATCCAGAATCCGGCGGCGCGGCTGGCGGCTCAGCTCTATAGGGGCAGGCGGGGCAAGCCCGGACGGGACAGCTTCTGCGACGCCTGCGCGGTGATGTGGATGATCGACGCCTCGGTGATCACCAGAAGCGCGAAGATGCACGTGACCATCGAGACCAAGGGCGAGTTCACCCGGGGCATGACGGTCTGCGACCTGCGGCCCTTTAAGGCCAACCGCCCGGAGGTGGATATCGAGCGTGAGTGGCTCTTCGACCCCATGCCCAAGGGGCAGGACCCCAATGTGGAGGTGGCGCTGGAGCTGGACCAGGCGGCTTTTGACCGGACCCTTCTGGCGGTGCTGGAGGAGTACGGCCAAGCGTAGCGAAAACCAAACGGCCAGGGGTGGGCATCCGCCCCTGGCCGCTGTATACCGCAACAGATTTTGAATACAAAACGGAATATAACGGAGGATGATTGATGAAAAAGCGGGTATTTCTGTTTGTGCTGGACAGCTTTGGCATCGGCGAGGCCCCGGACGCCGCCGCCTTCGGCGACGCGGGGGCCAATACCATCGCGTCTGTAGCCACCAGCGATAAGTTCCAGGTTCCCAACATGGCGAAGCTGGGCCTCTTCAATCTGGACGGCGTCGCCTGCGGCCAGCCGGTGGAGGCGGTCAGCGGCGGCTGCGCCCGGCTCCACGAGCTGAGCATGGGCAAGGACACCACCATCGGCCACTGGGAGATCGGCGGCATCGTCAGCCCCAGGCCCCTGCCCACCTTCCCCGACGGCTTCCCGGCGGACTTCATGGCGAAATACGAGGCCGCTGTGGGCCGGAAGTGCCTGTGCAACAAGCCCTACTCCGGCACCCAGGTGCTGGTGGACTACGGCATGGAGCACATGGAGACCGGAGCACTGATTGTCTACACCAGCGCGGACAGCGTGTTCCAGGTGGCGGCTAACGAGGCCCTGGTGCCCGTGCAGCAGCTCTATGAGTACTGCCAGATCGCCCGGAATATGCTCACCGGCGAGCTGGGAGTGGGGCGGGTCATCGCCCGGCCCTTTGTGGGAGACAGCCCGGAAACCTTCAAGCGCACCGCCAACCGCCACGACTTCTCCCTGGATCCCCCGGCGGAGACGATGCTCACGGTGCTGGAGCGGAACGGCCTGGCCACCATCAGCGTGGGGAAGATCTTCGATATCTTCAACGGGGCCAACGTCTCCGAGAGCAACCGCACCACCGGCAACGACCATGGGATGCAGGTGGCGCTGGAGATGCTGGACCGGGATTTCGAGGGGCTGTGCTTCATCAATCTGGTGGAGTTCGACATGACCTACGGCCACCGGCGGAACATCCCCGGCTACGCCCAGGCGCTGACGGACTTCGACCGGTTCCTGGACAAATTCCTCCCGGCCATGGGCCCGGAGGACGTGCTGATGATCACGGCGGACCACGGCTGCGACCCCGGCTTCCTGAAGACCACGGACCACACCCGGGAGTATGTGCCCTGGCTGGTCTATGGCGCGCCGGTAAAGGCCGGGGTGAACCTGGGGACCATCGACGGCTTCACCGCCATCGCCGGGACGGTCTGCGAGTATTTGGGCGTGGAGACGGACCTGCGGAAGGCCAGCTGCTGGGATAAGCTGAAGGCCTGAGGGAATCAAAGAGGGTGGGAGCACAGCTTCCGTCCTCTTTTTGTCCGGATCCCGGAGGTTCCACCGGGGGGAAGGTTGATTTGCCTGAAAAAAATTTCAAAAACCTCTTGACATTCCCCCTTCTGGAGGGCGTATGCTCACCGCAGAAAGAGGGCCGCACGGCAAGCGCGGCTGGAAAGAGAGGGATTTCACATGTTTTCTGTCAGTATCATAGCGGTGACGATGTTCAATGTGGCGGCAGTCACCCTGGGCACCCTAGCGGTGATGCTCTGGCTCCGCAGGCGGGGAGGGCGGTGGCGGGATTTTTTCCTGGGCGCGGGGATCTTCTTCCTCTTCGCCATGGTGCTGGAGCAGATGCTCCACCAGCTGGTCCTGCGCTCCCCCGCCGGGCCGACGCTCCAGGGGAGCGTCTGGCTTACCGGCCTCTACGGCGGACTGGCGGCGGGCGTATTTGAGGAGGTGGGCCGGTTCTGCGCCTTCAAGCTGGTCCTGCGGGGACAGCGGGACCGGATCACCGCCCTGAGCTACGGCATCGGCCACGGCGGGGGAGAGGCGTTTCTGCTGCTGGGCATGACCTATATCAACAACCTGATCTTGATGTTCACCCTGTCCAACGGCGGGGTCCTGCCTCCGGCGCTGGACAGCGCGGTGCGGGGACTGGCGGCTGTCCCGGTGACGGCGTACCTGTGGGCGCTCTTTGAGCGGATTCCGGCTGTCGCCTTCCATATGTCTGCCTCCGTGCTGGTGTTCGCCGCCGCCAAGCAGCCCGGGAAGCTGTGGCTGCTCCCCGCAGCCATCCTGCTCCATGCCCTGCTGGACTTTACGGCAATTGTCTGCAACGCCTATCTCCCCCTTCCGGCGCTGGAGCTGCTGATAACGGTTTTCGCCCTGGCGGTGGTGTGGCTTGGGTACCGGGTTTACAACAATTTGCAGAAAAACCAAGAAATCTCTTGACCTTCCCCCGGCTGGAGGGTATACAATAGGAGCGAAAAGAGAGGTGAAGGCCGGTGAAGATCAATGAGGTGGAGGCCCTGGTGGGCATTACCAAAAAGAACATCCGCTTTTACGAGGAGAAGGGCCTGCTCTCCCCCAGCCGAAACAGCGAGAACGGCTACCGGGACTACGGGGAAGGGGAGGTGGCCGTCCTGCGGCGCATCAAGCTCCTGCGGAAGCTGGGGGTGCCCATCGAGGAGATCCGGCGGATGCAGGAGGGGAAGCAGACCGTCGGGGACGGAATGCGCCGCCATCTGGTGACACTGGAGCGGGAGCGGCGGAACCTGGAGGAGGCTGCGCGGCTGTGCGAGCTCCTGCGGGACCGGGAGGTGCCCCTGGCGGAGCTGGACGCCCAGGGCGTGCTGGAGGAGATGGAGCGGCTGGAGCAGTCCGGCGCGGCCTTCCAGGACAAGCAGCGCCAGGACGTGCGCATCCGCTACGTGGCCCCCGTCGTCATCTCCGCAGTGGCGGTGGCGCTGCTGGCGGGGCTGGTATGGCTGATGCTCTGGGCCTTCCTCGCGGCCCCTGCGGAGGCGCCGCCGCTGCCCCTGGCCGTCGTCTTTATGGCGGTGCCGCTGCTGCTGATAGCCGGAGTGCTGCTGGCCCTGTTCCAGCGGATCAAGGAGATCGAGAAAGGAGAGGTGGACGATGCGCGAAACTACTAACCGGAAAAAGAAAATCGCCCCCATTGTGGTGGCGGTGCTGGTGGTGCTGTATATCGGCCCCCTGGTGCTGATGATGGCCGCGCTGGCCGGCTTCCTGGGGGCCCAGGAGGGACTGGCGGTGGCGCCGTTCTTCCTGCTGTACGCCTTCGCCGGAGGCGCCGTCATCGTGGGCGTGCTCGCGGCCATGGCCCAGCGGCTGCGGGAGATCGACGGAGGGGAGGAAGAGGATGCCAAAAAGTACTGAGGACCGGCAGGCCCGGCGGCGTCGGGACGCTGTGCAGAGCGCCGTGGCCGGTACGCTGCTGAATCTGTTTACGGCGGGGCTGCTGTTCTGGCTGTGGCTCAGCGCGGAGCGGGGCGGGCTTCTCTCGAAGCTGCTGCTCCTGTGTATAGTGCTGGATCTGGGGAGTATTCTCCCCATCTGGATAAATTTAAGAGTAAGATTAAAAGAAATTCAAGGAGGAGAAGAAGATGCTGCTAGTCAATATTGATTATTTGCCCGGACAGGAGCTGGAGGTTCTGGGGATTGTGAAGGGGACCATAGTGCAGTCCAAGAACTTCGGCAAGGACTTCATGGCTGGGATGAAAACCCTGGTGGGCGGCGAGATCACCGGCTACACCGAGATGCTGGTGGAGGCACGGCAGCTCGCCACCAAGCGGATGGTGGATGAGGCGGAGGCCCTGGGGGCGGACGCCGTTGTCAATGTCCGCTACGGCTCGTCCTCTGTGATGCAGGGGGCGGCGGAGGTCATCGCCTACGGTACGGCGGTGAAATACCGGTAAAAAGAGGACGGCCCCGTTGGGGCGCATCCCATAGGGAAGTCAGCACCCGCCGAAAGGAAGTTGCTTTTCGGCGGGTGCTGATTTATAATGGATTGACCAACAACTTTTCGCTTATGGAGAAAGACAGAATGAACAGAACACTACCAAGAATCGGCGCCATGATGGTTACAGCGGCGGTATTTCTTTTTTCCATCTGTTTGATCATTCCCTTTCCTTTTGGCGCATACCTCGTATGCATGTTTCTGCCGATTGGTTATATCATGATGGCGGCAGGACTGCATTATGAAAGCCACGAAAGCCGGCGTGTGGCCGCAAATACCGGGATGGCGTTTGCGATTGTCTATGCGGTATTGATTTTTCTTGTCTATTTTGCGCAGACAACAAGCGTCCGTCTGGGCGGGATGAGCGAACAGGCACAGGGGATTTTGGATTTTCAAAGAGGGGGGCTGATGTTCAACTATGATCTGTTGGGGTATGGAATGATGGCCCTCTCCACCTTTTTCATGGGCCTGTCTGTCCAAGCGGACAGCAAAGCAGATAAGTGGATGAAAGCGCTCATGGTGCTCCATGGGAGTTTCTTTTTCGGCTGCTTTATCATGCCAATGACTGGTGTGTTCGTCAGTCTGTCAGATGGAAGAACGAGTATCGGAGGAACTGCTGCGCTTGTCGCGTGGTGCGCATACTTTCTTCCCATCGGGCTCCTGGCATACAAACATTTCGGGCGGGAAAGCGGGGATTAGAGATAGCTCTCGATTCTGGCGATCTCCTCCTCCGCCATCCGGCTGACCCCGTCGAAGTCCACATAGGGGTGGTAGACCCCCTCCAGCTGATCGTGGCAGCGCTTCGCCTCCCGCAGGGCGTCCATCCCCTCCTCCCGCAGAGTCTCCACCATCCGGCGGACAAACCGGAGCCGGGCGCGGTGGCGCTTGAGGTGCGCCGGCGCGACCATGGCGTCCAGCCGGATCCGCCGGAAGGGCGCGCCGTCATAGGCCATCCCCGGCCTGGAGGTGACGAACCCCAGCCCCAGATCCGGCAGAAGCAGGTGCTGGATCCGATCCATGTGCTCCGGGTCGGGGCACACCACACCATAGTACCCCCGGACTGCCGCCGCCGCCCGGAGCCGCTCCAGCATGGGGGCGGCCAGGCCGTAGCTGTCCTGGAGCTCGTAGACCCGCGGGCACAGGGTCCGCACGCTGTCGAACCGCCAGACGGGTCCCTTGCAGGTCACGCTCCCCAGAAACCGGAGGGCCTCCCTGCCGCCGGGGCCCTTTCCCCGGAACTCCCGGCCAATGATCCCATCCGTCCGGCGGAGGAGCTTTTCGCCGTCCAGCCCCTCTGCCGCCAGGGCCGAGGCCCCCTCCTCCAGCTGCCGCGCGGCCCCCAGGGCCCGGTAGGCCCGCTGGTAGCAGGCGGAGCAGGCGTCCGTCCAGCGGACTACCTCGGCCCGGTGGGTCTTGGCCGCGGCGATATCGTAGAACTGCCCCAGGTTGACGTAGCGGTCCGCCGCCGCCGGATAGCGGGGCTCTACAATATGGGGCGCAGTGCCGTCCACCAGGGCGGTCCGTATCCTTGGGATATGTACTCCGTCCAGGGAGCTGGGGTCGCCGGAGCAGTAGAGGTACTCCACCGCCTCCCCCCGCTCCTCCATCGCCGCGCCGACCCGGCGCATCAGCGTGGACTTTCCGCTGCCCGGCCCGCCCTTGAGCACAACGAGATCGTAGTGGTTTTCCGGCGCGCAGAAGCTATCGAACAAATTTTGAAATCCCCGGCCGCTGTTCGCGCCCAGAAAGAAATGCACAGTATTCGCCATAGGGGTGTTTCCTCCTCGCAATCAGGATATCTACCCCTACGATATGCGCGGGAACGCCAGGTGGGAACGCCTGATGCCGTTTTCCGTCAATTTCCAAATCTTTTTTCAATGCCCATTGACATTTTCTTAAAATACGGTATAATCTAATATATCATATTATGTTAGGTGGTTTCCGTGATGACATATAAGATTTTTGGCGACAGCTGTACCGACGTTCCGGAGGAGATGGCGGGCGATCCCCATTTCGTCAGGGTGCCGCTGACCATCCATGTGGGGGCGGATACCATCGTGGACGACGAGAGCTTTGACCAGCAGAATCTGCTGGAGAAAATGCGCGCCTGGCCCGATGCCCCCAAGACGGCCTGCCCCTCCCCGAGCCAGTATATGTCCCGCTTTCTGGATCGCGGGGACAACTATATCATCACGCTCTCCGGCGCCCTCTCCGGGTCCTATAACGCCGCCATGCAGGCCCGGGCCATCTACCGGGAGGAGGGCGGCGCCGGGAACGTCCACGTCTTCAACTCCCGCTCCGCCTCCGCCGGGCAGGCCCAGATTGCCCTGCTCATCCATGAGCTGGCCGGCGCGGGCCGGACCTTCCAGCAGGTGGTGGAGGCGGTGGAGGCGTATATCCGCCGGATGCAGACCCTGTTTGTCCTGGAGAACCTGGACAATCTGCGGAAAAATGGCCGTCTGACCCGGATGCAGGCCCTTGTCACCGGGGCCCTGCGGGTGAAGCTGCTGTGCGGAGCCACCCGGGAGGGGGAGATTGAGAAGCTGGGCCAGGGGCTCTCCATAAAGCAGACGCTGGCGCGGATGGTCTCCCGGATGGCGGCCAACACGGACCACGCCGGCCGGCGGCTGATCATTTCCCACTGCAACTGCCGGGAGCGGGCGGAGAACGTCCGGGACCTGGTGCGGCAGCGATGCCAGTTTGGGGAGGTGCTGATTGTCCCCACCGGCGGCATCGCCACGGTGTACGCCGGCGACGGGGGGATCATCACGGCCTATTGAGCCGGTGGGAAGCAAAAAGCCGGGGCAGCTCCGAATCATCCGGAGCTGCCCCGTTTTTTTGCCCTTCAGCCGATCAGATACCGGTACTTTGTGAGCACCGTGTAGATAAGGATATCCACATCGGCGGGGAGGCTGTTGGTCTCATCCAGGTCAATTTCCTCCACCCTGCCGTCCAGCCGCACCAGCACCCTGCTGCCGCCCAGGGGCAGGAAGCCCTGGTTGCGTTCGCTCTCGTCGAAGCCCGCCCGGTCGTGGAACAGGGTGAGCTTATCCCGGTAGGGGGCGCTGTCGTAGGGGCAGAACACCAGGCAGTTGCCGCACTCGTTGCACATCCGGTCCACATGGAGAATCTGGGCTCTGCCGTCGGGCAGCTCCACCACCACATTAGCCCGGTTGGGGCACACGTCCGCGCAGGTCTGGCAGACTACATTGCAGCTCAGGCACCGGTCGCCCTCCCGCTTGGCGGACTCGCAGAGGATGCCCTTCTTGGCGATGGCGCTCTCCCGGCTGGCCCTGGCATGGCAGGGGATTCTGGCCTCGCGCTTTTCACCGGTGACGGCCCCGGCAAAGGCCGCGGCGTCGGCGATGCCCTCCACCACCGTGGCGGGGCCCCGGAAGGCGTCCCCGGCGGTGTAGACATTCTCCAGATTGGTCTGGAAGTCGGGACAGCCCCGCCCGTCAGTCTCAATGCCGCAGGAGGCCAGGAATTCCGCGTCCACCTTCTCGCCCACAGCGGAGATCACCGTGTCGCAGGGGATCTCCACGATCTCCTCTGTCTCCACGGGGGAGCGGCGTCCGCTGGCGTCTGGCTCGCCCAGGCGCATTCTCTTGCAGATCAGCTTCCCGTCCCTCTGCTCCACCGGGGACACCAGCTCCAGGAACTGCACGCCGTCGGCCATAGCCAGCTCCAATTCCTCAGCGTCGGCGGGCATGTACTTCTTGGTCCGCCGGTAGACCAGGGTGCTGCTCTCCGCCCCGGCCCGGAGGGCCAGCCGGGCGGCGTCCATGGCGGTGTTGCCGCCGCCGACGACGGCCACGCGGCCCAGCTTCTCAATCTTGCCGGCCTTTACATCCCGCATCCAGGCGATGACAGGCTTTACATTGCCGGTGATCCGCAGGCTCCCGGCCTTCCACGCGCCGACGGCGAAAAGAATATGAGTATAGCCCTGGGCCTTCAGCTCCTCCACGGAGGGGGCGGGGGTGTTCAGCCGCACGTCAACACCCATCTTTCTCATGAGGGCCGCGTCCTTCTCAATGGCCGCGTCCGAGATCCGGAAGGCGGGGATCACGTGGCGGACAATGCCGCCCAGGGCGGCCTCCTTCTCAAAGAGGGTGGTGGGAATCCCGGCCCGGGCGCAGAAGTACGCCGCCGCCATGCCGGTGGGCCCGCCGCCGATGATAGCCGCCTTTTTGCCGTTTAAAACAGGGGCGGGGGTCTGGAGGGAGGCCATCACCTGGTCGTAGCCCCGCTCCGCCGCCGCAAGCTTCGCGGCACGGATCTGGACAGACTGGTCATAGAAGTTTCGTGTACACTTGTCCATGCAGTGGTGGGCGCAGATGGTGCCGGTGATAAACGGCAGGGGGTTCTTCTCCAAAATGACCTCCAGCGCCTTGGCGTATTTGCCCTGGCGGCAGAGCTCCATGTACTCGGGGATATCCTGGCCGATGGGGCACCCGCCCTTGCAGGGGGCGGTGAAGCAGTCGGTGAGGGGCACCTTCTGGAAGAGCTTCCGCCGGGGCAGGGGCTTGACGGCCTTGACGTGGTGCCTGTCGCTCCGGACAGCCAGGGCCAGGGCCTCCACCTTCTCCGTATCCACACCGGTGAAGGGCTCGAACCTCAGCGCCTCCAGCTTCTCGCCGATCTGCTTGAAGCGCTGGTAGCCGCCGGGCTTGAGCTCGGTGGTGGCCATGGTGATGGGCCAGATATGGCAGGCGAAGAGCTTGTCGATGTTGAAAAAGTCCGCGCCGCCGGAGTAGCTCAGCCGCAGCTTCCCGCCAAACTCGCGGCTGATCCGCCGGGCCATCTCGATGGTCAGGGGGAAGAGGCTCTTGCCCGCCATGTACATCTCCTGAGAGGGCAGCTCGTTCTGCTTCACATCCACCGGGAAGGTGTTGGAAAGCTTGAGTCCGAACTCCAGACCCTTGCTCTCCGCCAGGGCCAGCAGGCGGCGGAACATGGGAATGGCGTCGGAATACTGCAGGTCCTCGTTAAAGTGGTGCTCGTCAAAGGCGATGTAGTCGTAGCCCATGCCGTCCAGGATGGAGCGGGCGCTCTCGTAGCCCAGGATGGTGGGATTGCACTTGACAAAGGTGTGGAGGCGCTTCTCCGTAAGGAGATAGGTGGCGATGCGCTCGATCTCATCCGGCGGACAGCCGTGGAGGGTGGAGACGGTGACGCTGTCGGAGATCTGGGGGCCGATGCCGTCGACGAAGTCCGCCTCGGCGGGGAACAGCTCCTTCAGGACGCGCTTGCACTCCTGATAGATGGGTGTTCCGGAGGCATCCTTCATCTCCTGAAGGTACTTGTCAATCTTGGGGCCCTTGATGCCATCCAGATCGTAGCCCACGGACATGTTGAAGATGAAGCCGTCCGGATCGCCCAGGCCATAGACCTTAGCCAATATCTTGCAGGCGAACCAGCCCTTGACGTACTCCTCAAACGCCTGGGGCACAGTGAGCTCTGTGGACCACTCGCAGTTGTAGCACTCGTCCTCCGCCAGGATGCAGGGGCGGCTGATGCAGGCGGCCAGCTCCGCGCCGTCCATCTTCTGGACAGTTTTCAGCTCGAAAAACCGGGCCCCGGCGAAGTAGCCGGCGATGATGTTCTGGGCCAGCTGGGTGTTGGGGCCGGCGGCGGGGCCGAAGGGCGTTTCGATCTTCTCCCCGCCGAAGATGGGCAGGGATTTCTCCCCAGCCGTGTAGGGCCGGTAGACGCCAAAGACGGA
Source organism: Oscillospiraceae bacterium (assembly GCA_022804995.1). Lineage (GTDB taxonomy): Bacteria > Bacillota > Clostridia > Oscillospirales > Oscillospiraceae > Pelethomonas. The sequence continues at coordinate 980 of JAAWUC010000060.1, read as the reverse complement.
GCCCTCCCGGGCGTACTCGGCGGTAATCCAGTTCATCAGTTGCTTGAAGGGAATGGGGATCATCAGCTCAGACATATTCGTTTTCCTCCTTAATACTCCCTGTGGTTCAGCGCGCCCCACAGCTTCTTGGCCTCCTCCAGGATGTGGGCGTTGACAGCCTCCTCATCCACACCCACCAGTTCCCGGTCCTTCATCAGAATTCTGCCGTTGCAGATGGTGGTCTGGCACTGCCGGCCCGTCATGCCGAAGAGCATGTGGCCGTCGATGTTGGCGTCGGAGAAGGGGGTGAAGGGCTTGTAGTCCATGACAATCACATCCGCCGCCGCGCCGGGGGCCAGACGGCCCAGAGGCACGCCGAAATATTTCTCCCCAATGGCGGGGTTGTTCTTGAAGAGCATATCCGTCACCTCGCACCAGCCCACGCCGGGGAGGCAGGCGTTGTGCCGCTGGATGGCCAGGGCTGCCTTCAGGCTCTCCAGCATGTCGTTGGTGTAGGCGTCGGTGCCCAGGCCCACGGTGATGCCGTGCTTGGCGAGCTGGAGTACGGGGGAGCAGCCCACGGCGTTGCCCATGTTGCTCTCCGGGTTGTTGACGCACATGGTCCCGGTCTCTTTGATGATCTCCATCTCGGCGGTATTGACGTGGATGCAGTGGCCCAGGATGGTCTTGGGGCCCAGAATAGCGTGGTCCTGGAGCCGCTGGACCGGGCGGCGTCCGTAGTTCTGGAGGCTGTCGTAGACGTCGTTCATCCCCTCGGACACGTGGATGTGGAAGCCGGTGCGGCCGTTGTTGGCCGCCGCCATCTTCTCAAAGGTCCTGTCGGAGATGGTGAACAGGGCGTGGCCCCCGAACATGGCCGCGAGCATATCGCTGGGATTCTTCTCGCAGTAGTCCAGCCAGTCCTTGTTCTCCTGGACGGCCTGATCGGATTTTTCCTGGCCGTCCCGGTCGCTGACCTCGTAGCACAGGCAGGAGCGGAT
>JAAWUC010000059.1 GCA_022804995.1 Oscillospiraceae bacterium | reverse complement strand
CGACGACGGGGAGACCAAGATGTACTCCGTGCCCCACACCGGCCTGAGGGTCAACGACGGGGACCTCATCGAGAAGGGCACCGCCCTCAACGAGGGCGCCCTCAACCCCCACGACGTGCTGCGCACCCGGGGCGCCTCCGCCGTCCACAACTACCTCATCCAGGAGGTCCTGCGGGTGTACCGCCAGCAGGGCGTGGACATCAACGACAAGCATATCGAGGTTATTGTCCGGCAGATGATGCGCAAGTGCCGGGTGGAGGACGCCGGGGACACCACCCTGCTGTCCGGGGCCATGGTGGATGTGCTGGAGCTCCAGGAGGCAAACGAGGCCGTCCGGGCCCGCGCCGCCGCCGGCGAGGTCCGGGAGGACGGCGAACCCCTGCGGGAGGCCGAGGTGACCCAGCTGCTCATGGGCATCACCAAGGCTTCCCTGGCCACGGAGTCCTTCCTCTCCGCCGCCTCCTTCCAGGAGACCACCAAGGTTCTGACCGAGGCGGCCATCAAGGGGAAGGTGGACCACCTGGTGGGGCTGAAGGAGAACGTGATCATCGGCAAGCTCATCCCCGCCGGGGCGGGCATCACCGCCTACCGGGAGACGGCGGAGGAGATTGTGCCCGAGCCTGAGCGGCCTGAGCCGGCCTCCGCGCCGGAGCGGGAGGAGGAGCTGGACTTCGACGCGCCGGAGGAGGAGGGGGCCGATCCCCTGGACCGCTTCCTGCGGGATGTGCTGTCCGAGCCCGACGAGAACAGCGAAGACGGCGAAACGGAATAAGCTCGCGGCATGAATCCGCGAGGGGGGGAGCGTCCGGACTTTTCCGGGCGCTCCCCCCTGTATTTTCAGGGGAATTCCGTCAGATTTCTGCCAAAGACTTGCAATGCGGGGATGCCTGTGGTAAAATATTGACATTCCAGCTTTTCCGGTTATGAAGAAAACCCTGCCGCCTCCTCCGGGCACGGCAGGTCAGAGGGGCGGGATGACCATGACGGAGCAAAAGGAGCGCATCACGGCCAGCCTGTTTCGGGACAAGAAGGTATGGATCGCCCTGCTGGCGACCATCGCGCTGGCGGTGCTGCTGGCGGCGCTGGTGATCTGGTCCCTGCTCGCCCCCGCCCCGGAGCGGGCGGAGGACGATGAGGAAGAGGAGCTGGAGGAGGAGATCGCCCCCCTTCTGGTGACGCGGCGGCAGCTGGAGGAGATGACCTACACCGACAGCAGCCTGGGGGAGCTGCGCTGGGAGCTGACGGAGGAGAGCCTGGAGGAGCTGGACCGGGTACTGCGGGACTACGGCATCACCACGCCGGAGGCTATCAGCCAGTTTTTGGCCCAGGCCGCTGTGGAGACGGCGGCGGGGCGGTATCTGACGGAGCTGGGGGACGATGCCTACTTCCGCAAGTATGGCTACACCACGGGCACCCGGGGCGCGGGATACCTCCATCTGACCTTTTCCTACGGGCAGATGGCCTTTGCTGTGTGGATGATGCGGCGGGAGGTCCCGGAGCTGGCGGATATCGAGTATGTCAACCCCGCCGGGCACGGGGAGGAGGAGATCGCCGACTCCTACTACGCCGCCCTGCGGCGGGCGGCCAACTTGGGACTGGATATCTCGGACTACTCCCGTATCGTCTACGATGAAGGGAGTCCGGTGGAAACCGGGGCGGACTATATCGCCCAGCGCTTCGCATGGGAGAGCGCGGGCTACTACTGGGTGACCAACAGCATTGGAGAGGCCCTCTCCAGCGCCCCCGGCACGGAGAATACCGACACAGCCTCCCAACTGGTGGGCGGCGGGAATTGGCAGTCCCGGCGGGAGGCGTATGAGGCGTATTATCCGGTGCTGGCTGAAAAAACGCTGTCATAGACAATGGTCATAAATCATAAAAGGAGAGGATACACATGGGCTTATTTGGAGGACGTAAGAACGATACGGAGGCCCCCCGCATGGTGACGGCGGACCTGGAGGAGCATGTGGCGGAGACCCCCAGTCTCCCCAAGCCCCGGAACAACACAGTGATTGCTGAGGGTGTGACCTTCTCCGGGACCATCAACGGCGAGGGCGTGGTCCAGGTGGAGGGCGTGGTGGAGGGTCAGGTGGACCTGAAGGGCGCACTGATTGTCACCACCACCGGTGTGGTAAAGGGCCCCGTCCACGCGGAGACGGTCCACATCGCCGGCACCGTAAAGGGCGACATCCGGGCCAAGGACCGCCTGCGTCTGGAGCGGACCGGCAACGTGGAGGGGGACGTGTCCACCGTATCCCTGGTGATCGAGGAGGGCGGCTGCCTCAACGGCCGGGCCACCATGAGCAAGGACACTCCTGCCGGGGACCAGGGCGGCAAAAAGAACAAGCAGCCCAAGCAGGAGCCGGCGGAGGAGGCGAAGGCGTAAAAAAGTGCGCCTTGGGAGAATCCCCGGGTGGAGTTGCCAGAGCGGCAAGTCCACCCGGGGGTTCTCTTTCTCCGCGCCGGAGCAGAAAATAATTTCATTTTGCAGTCACCGGTTCAATACTGAAACAACCCTGAATCGGTGAAATTCGGGTAAAATATCCAAGAGGTGATACATATGGAAATAAAGTTTACCATGCCCTTGGATGAGGAAATTGCTCTCAAAATGACCTATATCAGCAAATATTACGGCCGCTCCCGCATCAAGGAGATTGAGTGGGCCTGTAAAGAGCGGATCAAAGCCTTTGAGACAGAGCAGGGGAAAATCAGTATGGAGGACCTGAAAGAACTGTAACGAAGAGGCTGGGAACTACCCGGCCTCTTTTCTTTCACATTGCTCAGGACGTTATATTGACACACTCAGGCGATAAAATAACATTTATTTCCATCCCTCTATCGGTTATAATCTTGTCGAAGGGAGGCGAAAAACCGTGGAGATGCAGGAGAACATGGCAGAGCTCATCCGGCTGGCTATGGAGAAAAAACATATGTCGCTTCAAGAATTCTCCAAGGAGCTGGAGATCTCTCGCACCATGCTTCAGGCATATCTCAGAGGCAAAGGCAATCCCAGCCTCAAAACCATCCTTCACTTGGCGGAGAAGCTGGATCTGGACCCGGCAGTCTTTCTGACAGGGATGGGTGATTTGGAGCATCCAAGGATTGTCCTGCTGCTGCTGGACACCGTGCAGGGAATAGCAGAGCTGAGCGACGCCAGAAAACAACGTTTTGCAGAGCTGTTCCTGGATATGGTGAAGCTGTGGAGCGAGGAGTGAGCGTGGGTGAGCTTCTCTACCGCCGGCCTATGCCGGTCAGAGAGAAGATCCTCTACCGATCTGGCGATGTGTACCCCCTCTGCCCCAGATGCCGTGTTCCAATGAACCGGGAACACCAGTGCTTTTGTGACCGATGTGGGCAGAAGCTGGACTGGACGGGCTACCGCCATGCTTTGATTGCCGTCAGGTTTTAAACAGGTGAAGCATCCCTGAAGCTGGTATGTCCGCTTCGGGGGTGCTTCGCTGTCTGTCCGCGCTTTTCCCGGGACAGGTTCCCGTCATATTGGGGACATCCCCTCCATATACATAGGGTGAAACGGATACGAGGGAGGTAGCGTTATGCCCTATGAGGATATGGCTGGAGCCCGCCACCACCTGGAGCTGGAGGGCCGGGAGCGGCTGCTGGTTACAGGCGTGGAGGAGGTGGAGCGCTTCGACGAGGAGGAGATCGTCATGAACACCACCGCCGGCACCCTGGTGGTGGGAGGGACCAACCTGCACATCGGGAAGCTGAACCTGGACGGCGGGGAGCTCCATGTGGATGGCCTCATCCACACCCTGCTCTATGAGGAGCAGACCCCCGGCCAGAGCGGCGGTCTGCTGCGGCGGCTGTTCGGCTGATGGGGGTGCGCATCCCGGACCAGCTGGCCCAGTTCCTCCTGTCCATCCTGCTGGGGGCCGTCCTGGGGCTGGTCTACGATCTGGTGCGGGCGGTACGCCTGCGGGGCGGGCGGGTATTGGGCCACGCGCTGGACGGTCTGTACTGCCTGGCGGCGGCGGGGAGCGTGTCCCTCTTCGTCCTCTCCGGAGACGGGGAGCTGCGTCTGTTCCAGCTGGCGGGGGCCCTGGGGGGGGCGGTGCTGTACTTCTGCCTGCCGGGGCCGGCGCTGCGTCCGGTGTGGGATTTCTGGCTGGACGTGCTGCTGGCTCCGGCAGGGCTTCTGGGCGGGCTGCTGGAAAAATTTTTAGAAATTTGCAAAAAGACCTTTTCTTTTCTCCGAAAATCATATAGAATGTTTTTATTGAAGGGATCGCGCTGTATTGCGCGGAGAAGGGGGAGGCGGAAGCATGGCAGGAAAAACGGCAAAGCCCCGGAGGCCGGCAGGAGCAGCGAAGCCGGAGGGGAGGCGCCCCAGCGGGCGGCTGACGCTGGCGCTGCTGGCGGCGCTGTGCCTGGGCGTGATGGTACAGCTGAGCGCCCTCAATCGGGAGATTGACGCCGCCCATGAGGAGCGGGAGGCCTATGCCCAGCAGCTGGAGTCGCTCCAGCGGGGCAACGCCAGACTGACGGAGGACATCGCGCGGCGGGACGATCCCGCGCTTATCGAGGAGATCGCCCGGGAGGAGCTGGGGATGGCCCGGCCCGGGGAGAAGGTCTTTATTATCAACTGAAAAGGGATCGGCCTCCCCGTAAACGGGGAGGCCGGTTTTGCGCGGGGCGCTCAGAGGACGTTGCGCAGGCTGAAGCGCTGGGTCTCGGCGAGCATCTCCAGGCTGGCGGCGAGCTGGGAGAGGAGGGTGTGGAAGTCGGGCTCGTCCTGTTCCTGGCAGACGGCCAGGGCTCCGGCGAAGAGCTCCTCCACCTCGTCCAGCTCCGCGTGGTCCATGATGGTATGGAGGAAGCCCTGGCTGCGGCTCCAGCCGCTGTAGGCCTCGTCCAGGCGGGCGGCCGCAGCCTCCCAGTTCTCCTCCCTGGCCTCCCGGCCGCTCTCGGAGAGGGCGGCGGTCCACCGCTCCGTGTCGCGCTGGACGCAGCGCCCGGTCCACAATGAGAAGGCCAGGATAGCCGCCAGCACGGCGGCGGGAATATAGAACGCCCTCATGCCGCCGCCTCCTTCGTCACGCACACCACGCCCCCCGACTCATCCACAGTGAGAAGGAACACCTGCCGGGGGGAGGTGAGGCGGCGGTCGGAGAGCTGCCGGTCCAGCCACTTCCGGTCGTAGCCGCTGGCGCGGAGGTTGTCGGTCATGACGTGGCCGTCGTTGATGAGGAGGACGGGGAGGGTTACGTCGTCGGGGACCTCCAGGTTCATCACCTGGGGCGTCACCGGGGATGCCTTGGTGTAGGGCAGGATGGAGACCTGCCCGCTGGTCTCCAGAATGGCGTACTTGACGGAGGAGAGGTCAGAGTAGCCCTGGCTGCGCAGCTGCTCGAAGAGCTCGTCCACGGTGAAGCGGTTGCGGGCCATGTTCTGCTGGAGGACCCGCCCCTCCCGGATGATGACCGTGGGCTGGCCGCAGACAATGGCCCGGAAGCGGATGGACTTGAGGCTGAAGAAGCTCAGCAGCATGGACAGGCACAGCAGGGTGACGATGGGAAATACCCCGTGGACCAGAGGGATGCCGAAGTCCTGCATGGGCACCGAGGCCAGATCGGAGATGATCAGGGTGAGCACCAGCTCGCTGGGCTCCAGCTCCCCGATCTGCCGCTTGCCCATCAGGCGCAGGCCCACCATCAGGAGGAAATAGAGGATAACGGTCCGGCAGAAGGCGGTTATCATACACTCACATCCTTTCTTTTCATTCTGAGTATTTGCAGAAAGGCTGAAAATAAACCCGAGGGGAGCGCTTCCGCCCCGCGAGGCGTCAGCAGACGGAGGAACAGATGGCTGTAAAGAGAAAAGCGCCGGACGCCGGCTATGTAAAACTGAAAAAAGACCTGGCGGAGGGGGAGATCGGCCCGGCCTATCTTTTCCACGGCGAGGAGAGCTATTTGCGGGAATACTACCTCTCCCAGCTGCGGGAGCGGCTGGTCCCCGCCGGGGTAGAGGCCTTCAACTTCCACCGCCTGGAGGGCAGAGGGCTGACGGCCCAGGCCCTGACAGAGGCGGTGGAGGCCATGCCCATGATGGCGGAGCGGACCATGGTGCAGGTGACGGACTGGGATCTCTTCAAGCTGGCGGAGGAGCAGCGAAAGCCCCTCATCGCCCTGCTGGAGGACCTGCCGGACTACTGCTGCCTGGTGTTTGTGTATGAGCACCTGGAGTACAAGCCGGTCAAGACCTATAAAAAGCTCTGCGCCGCCCTGGAGAAATCGGTCCAGGTGGTGAAGTTCGAGGAGCAGGATCAGCGGGAGATCCTCAAGTGGATCAGCCGGCGGTTCAAGGCCGCGGGCCGCTCCATCGACGCGGAGACGGCGGAGCACCTGATCTTCACCTGCGGGTCCCTGATGAACGGCCTCATTCCGGAGATCGGGAAGATCGCCGCCTACGCCAGAGGGGAGCGGATCACCAAGGCGGACATCGACGCGGTGGCCGCGCCGGTGCTGGAGGCCCAGGTGTTTGAGATGACGGGGGCCCTGTCCAAGGGGGACTTCGACCGGGCGGCGGAGGTCCTGGGGACCCTGCTGAAGCTCCAGGAGGAGCCCTTTTTGATCCTGGCGATGATCGGTCGTGAGGTCCGGCGGCTCTACACCGCCCGGACGGCGCTGGACAGCCACCGGGATAAATTCTGGCTCATGGAGCGGTGGAATATGCGCTCCGACTACGCCGCGAGGCTGCTGCTGGAGAACGCCCGGCGGGTGGACAGGCGGTGGTGCGAGCGGGCGGTCCGGCGGTGCTGTGACCTGGACGCGCGGATTAAGAGCGTCAACGGCGCAGACGGGGCGGAGGAGCTGAAGCTCCTGCTGATGGAGCTGGCCCAGGAGGCGAGGGCATGAGGAGGGTTCGGGAGGTCATCGTGGTGGAGGGCCGCTACGACAAAAACGCCCTCAAGCAGGCGGTAGAGGCCACGGTGGTGGAAACGGGGGGCTTCGGCGTTTTCAAGGACGGGGAGAAGCTGGCCCTGCTGCGCCGCCTGGCAGAGGAGAGGGGGCTGATTCTCCTCACCGACAGCGACGGGGCCGGGTTCGTCATCCGGAATTTTCTGAAGGGGGCCATCCCGCCGGACCGGCTCAAGCAGGCGTATATTCCCGACATCCGGGGCAAGGAGCGGCGGAAGGCCGCCCCCGGAAAGGAGGGCAAGCTGGGGGTGGAGGGGATGTCCCCGGCCGTTTTGCTCCGGGCCCTGGAGCGGGCGGGGGCCACCTTTGAGGACGGCCCCGCCGCCGGGGATCGCGCCCCAATCACCAAGGGGGATTTTTATGCCCTGGGGCTCACCGGCGGGAGGGACAGCGCCGCCCTGCGGGCGGCGCTGCTGAAGGCGCTGGAGCTGCCGGAGAGGATGACTGCCAACGCCCTGCTGGAGGCGGTGAACCTGCTGTATGGCAGGGAGGAATTTTTTCCCCTGGCAGAGGGGCTGACGCCGGCCGGGACGTCCCCGGGACAATCCTCAAAATAATCGGGTATCCTGCCGAAATATGCAGGCGGGCCGCCGCTCTGTGCAAGCGGCGGCCCGATAAATTGCAGGCTGGCGGGTCCCTTAGAACCCGCCGTTATATTCCTTTTGGACCTTTGCGAGGACGATGAGTGACATCACGATCCCAACAAGCAACACGCCGACCGAGATAAGCACAACAGGGATGGCCGTCCCCCATAAAGCGATTATCCCACTGAAAACCAAGGAAGCAGCGAGCACAAATAATCCTTTTGAGAACGATTTCCCATATTCTCCCTTGTCCGCTTCCTTCACGTGTGCTTGATGATAGGCGTGGATCAACTTTGTGTTTCCCCTATAGATCGCAGCCGCAAGGCCGATGTATAGGGCGGCTATTGCAAACATAAGCACGGAATACGCAAGCATAACGGCATCCCCTTTCTGTGCATATTATACCATATATGCAAAATCCTTGTCAAGATTGCCGTCATAACGACGGGAATACCAGCAAAAAAACGAATGATACAGGGGAGGAATCACCATGCCGACATTAGAAGAAATCCGGACCCGCTTTCAGGCCGACCGGTTCGCCTCGGAGCTCACCGGCGCGGTCATCCGGGAGGCGGAGCCGGGCCGGGCGGTCTGTACCCTGGCCCTGCGGCCGGAGCACATGAACGCCAACCACACCCCGATGGGCGGGGCTGTTTTTACCCTGGCGGACTTCGCCTTCGCCGTGGCCGCCAACGCCTTCGCGGAGCACCCCACCGTCTCCCAGCACGTGTCCATCACCTTCCTCTCCCCCGCCAAGGGGAGGGAGCTGTCCGCCGAGGCCCAGTGCCTCAAGGCCGGGCGCACCACCTGCCTCTATGAGGTCCGGGTCGCTGACGAGCTGGGCGCCTTCGTGGCCCAGGCATCCGTCAACGGTTTTACCGTTCGATAGGGAACCTCTTCGCCTCCCCGTCCGTCTTTAGGACAGAATCAAAAAGGAGGCGCTTTCTCATGACAAGGCTTTTCGCACTGGCACTGTCCCTCTGTCTGTCGCTGACCCTCCAGGCCGCTCCCGTCCGGGAGGCCTCCCCGCCCCCCGATTTCGAGCTCGTGTTCGCCGGAGAGCCCGTTACCATGGAGGCCGGGAGAATCACCTTCCTTCTCCGCAACAACACCGGCGCGGACGCCCAGGTGCTCCTCATCCCCCGCCTGGAGCGGCAGGACGGGGACGGCGGCTGGGAGGAGGTGCCCTTTCTGGAGCGGGCGGGCTTCTGCGGTATGGCGGACCCCCTGTCCGCCGAGGGCCGGGAGTGTACCATCGAGCCCTTCGAGCTTTGGGGCGTGCTGGAGGACGGGACCTACCGCCTGGGCTATGAGGTCACCGGCAGCGACGGGGTCCAAACCCTCGTCCAGGGGGAGTTCCAATTCCATGTTGATCTCCAGATCTGCGGCTACCCTCTGGCGGAGGACTGAGGGCAGGCGAAAGCCGGGACAGACGTTGTGTCTGTCCCGGCTTTTCTGCTGTCAGGAGGGAAAATCAGGCTGTCTCGTCCTCATCCTCCCGTTTTCTGCCGGAGGCCGCCGCGGCGGCTCCGCCCAGGCCCGTCAGGCAAAGCGCCGCCCACAGGCCGGTCCACGACTCGTCCCCGGTCTCCGGCACGTCAAAGCCGAACAGGGGCACCTCATCCTCCAGGATGTAGAGATACTCCTCCGTCTCGGGGTCCCAGACCTTCATATAGGTCAGCGGCACGCCGTCCTCCCAAATGGTAATGGTATCCGGACTGTCCGGCGCGTTGGGATCCGGCAGCTCCGTGGGATACTCCGGCTCGGGGGGATCCTCCTCAGGGCTCTGGGGGTCCTCCGGCGTCACAGGCTCCTCGGGAGGGGTCTCCTCCTCCTTGGGAGGCTTCTCTTCCTTTGGAGGATCTTTCTCGGGAGGCTTCTCTTCCTTTGGAGGATCCTTCTCGGGAGGCTTCTCCTCCTTTGGAGGATCCTTCTCGGGAGGCTTCTCCTCCGGCGGGTTATGCGGTCCGTCCGGAGGATTGTAGGTGTTTGTAACCGTGATCTCTTTCGCTCCGTCAGCCAGTGTGAGCCCGCCGGCGGCAGAGCTGGACACGGTATACCCCTCGCCCGGTGAAAGCTCCTCCACACGGTAGACATAGGCTTCCCCGTTCTCATCCGCCAGAGGCAGATTGGTCCAGGTATGGGTCCAGCCGCCCGCCTCTGTCAGAGCCTCCGCATGGCCGTAAGCTGCTCCGTTCTGCCGGAGCTGGACGGATACGCTCTCGGGGCGGCTGTCCTCGTGGCCCGCGTCATTCCAGGCTTTTTTGACGGTCAGACTGCCCATGGCGGTGGTTGGATTATCGGGCTCATCAGGCTCATCGGGCTCCGCAGGCTTCTCCCCCAGCCTCATATAGCCATTACCGCCAATGCCGCCGCCTCCGTCAGCGGAAGTATTGTCCTTAATAATAACCTTAGCCAGTTCTTCTATCTGAACCTCTTGTTCTTGAGAGAGATTGGCTTTCAGATAAAAATGGTCAAGCTCCTTGACACCCTCATTAAATGTGATTTCCTCTTTACCGTCCTTAGTGGTCCGCCCAGTCCATTCCGCCTGAATTCCTCCCAGCATGACGCTGTCTACTTGGCCTAACCCGTCGCAGAAAAGGTCCTTTGAGTGCTTATAATCCTCTCTATCAGAACTTTCCTCTGTAGCAATATTGTCATAAATTGCCACGCCCTCAATCGAAAAGATCATAACGCTGCTGCTGCCGCAGCCGGCCACTCCACCGCCATATCTCGCCTGATTGTTGGTAATAAGAGCGTTATATACGTAGAGATTCCCCTTCTCATTAGAGCCATCAGGATGCTCTACAAAAATACCGCCGCCGGAAAAACCATGGTTGCCCATTGCTTCGTTCTCAGTGATATAGACCATGGCCTCTTTTCCCGAAATCTCCGCGTTTACCTTTACGTCAACGAAGATTCCTCCGCCCACATGGGCAGACGTATTCTTGGAAACCGTCCCGCCGGTCAATTTCAACCCATCCCTGTCTGTTCCGTTGACAACATAGATTCCGCCGCCGCCGCATTTTTCTCCGTACCTGAGCACTTCCGCAGAATTGCCGTTGATTTCGCCGCCGCACATACTGATGTCCGTGGCGTAAATGCCGCCGCCCTGCGTCGAGTGATTTCCGCTAATTTTACCGCCCTGGATAACAATCTTACCCGATGGAACAACACCCGTGCTGGACGCAATGTCCCTGGAGCAGATTCCGCCTCCATAAGAATATGCGGTGTTTTGAGATATCCCCGCATTGCCGCCAATAACCAGTTCCCCGTCTGAGAGGGAGATCCCGCCGCCGCTGATTTTAGCAGTATTTCCAGAGATAACCGCACCGCCGGAAATCTCTGCGGTACCTTTGTTGACACGTATGCCACCGCCGTAAGTTGTGCTGGTGTTTCCGGAGATCTCGCCTCCAGTCATTTGCAGCTTGCCGCCGCCAAGCACCAGGATTCCCGCGCCGTTCGCGCCGTGTTGCGCTCCGGTGAGCTTCCCGCCGGTCATATTGACAGTGCCGCCGCTGGCCGTTACCGCCCGGATGCCGTTGGTGTTGGTGAAGGTGCCGCCCTCAATATTCAGAACGCCGCCGTCTTTGACCTGAATAAGGCTGTCAAGCCCCGGGACGGTGCTCGTGATTGTGCCATTCCCTTGAATCGTTAAGCTTCCGCCTTTGACTACGGAAAACAGGCAATCCTTAATGCCGAGATATTGAATCGTTTGAGACTTTAAGTCAATGGTGAGCTCTTTATCTATTTCGATTGGATTTGCTTTATACTCATAGTCGTCCTGAAGGGTGATGACAGCCCCATTCTCCGCGTTTTCGATCTGCTCCTTTAACCCGGTTTTGTCTTCGTCAATTCCCTCTGTGTAGCCGCCCACTATGCAGTCAGAGTCTGTATCAATCTTGACTGCTCCCGTAATATTTCCGTTTGCCCTGTTACCGCTTGCGTCAGTGTTCGCATTGATGTGCGCACTGCCGCCCACGGTAACAACAGCAGGAGCAGTCACGCTGGCTTCTACATTAATTCCGCCACCGCTGCCTCCCGCGCGGTTGTTGAAAATGTGCGCATCACCCTCAACAACCAGCGTCCCGCTGGCTGCCGAAATGCCGCCGCCAGCACTATTCGCTGTATTGTTTGAAATTTCAGCGCTGCCGACAATGGTCACAGTACTGCGTATCATTCGAATCGCGCCGCCATTATTTATACAGCTGTTCCCGGTAATTTTGCCGCCGGTCATATTCAGGGCAGCATTAACAACCAAAATTCCCGCACCGGACGATCCAGCTTGCACGCCAGTAAGCACACCGCCGGTCATATTGACTCTGCCGCCGCTGAGGGCACTCACCGCGCGCTGGCCAAGCGTGTTCACCAGAGTACCACCATCAATGTTCAGGGTTGCGTTATTCGTCACACGGAGCAGGCTTTCCATCGCCGAGACGTCGTTCAGGATGGTTCCGCCGTCTCCGCTGTCGGTTACGGTCAGACTGGTACCCGAACCGTCGGCCAGGAGCATATAAGTGCCGTCTCCCTTCTCCTCGCCCACATATTTCAGCTCATACCCGCACAAATCGATCACAGTATTTCCCGTAACCGTAAGCGGCTCCCTCACCTCAACATTCCCGGTGAGCGTAATCTCTCCGCCAGCCTGGACAGCGGCCTTAAATTCCTCCCAGAGCTTCGCTGCCTCGTCCTTCTCCTCATCGGCGAAGGCTTCCGCCCCGGCATAGCAGCACCGATCATACTCCACATCCCAATACCCCTCCGGGCACTCGTGGGGCGGAAACTCGCTGGCCGGGACCTCCGCGTCGTCAATAGCGGTTTCGTCCTCCGCGCCGGGCGTTTCCTCTTCAGAGGGCTCCGGCGCGGGTTCGGGCTCCACGCTCTCCTCCGTGTCCTCGGGAGCTTCCGGTAAGGGCTCCGGCTCCGGATCGGGCACGGGCGCCGGTTCCGGCACAGGCTCCGGCTCCGCCTGCGCGGGAGGCTCGGCGGCGGACTCCTCCGGCCTCGGCTCGCAGATGACGGCGCTCACGCAAAAATAGCCGTCCTCGTTGTGGATATGGGGCTCTCCCTCCTCCAGACCGCAGACGGGCTCGCCGCTGAACTCGCAGTCCTCCGTGTGGATGTGCTCCTCCGAGCACAGCAAAAAGCAAGCCCGGTTGTGGACGTGGCCCGCCGCCGCCGCTGCCGGCGGAACGGTCAGGCACAGGGACGCCGCCAGCACGCCGGACAGCGCCAGAGACAGCCCCCGCTTAAAAAGATTCTCCGCTCGCTTCATACTCGCATCCTCCTCGCCGTTGTTCCGAAAAATATGCCGGCTTCCCCGGCATTTTGAAGTGATACAAATTTTTTATTTTGTAACATATAAATTGGCGCTTACACAGCAATTATGGGCTTTGCTTATTTTACCATTTTTCAAAAAATGTTGCAATAGGCAATTTTGATTTTCGTCGGATTTTGCTCGACGGATTTTTCCGATGGGGCAGGCCGCAAAATTTTCCCCGACGGATTTCGCCCTTTCCCCGCGCTTTCTGTTGACTTTAACCGTTAAAAGTGATAAAGTATCCCACGTGCCGAGCAGCGGACCCGGCGGACGCGCCGGGCCCCTTGGACAAATTTGTATACAAATCGATTCCGCTATCGGAAAAACAGGAGGAACAACATGGTCATCACGGAATTTTTGGAGCGCAACGCCCGCCTCTACGGGGACGAGACAGCCCTGGTGGAGCTCAGCCCCACGGAGGAGCGGGACCGGGCCGTCACCTGGCGGGAGGCCAGCCTCATTGAGAGCGCCCGCCCCGACGCCCCCTACCGCCGGGCCCTCAGCTGGCGGGACTTCGACCGCCGGGCCAACCGCTTCGCCAACCTGCTGCTGAGCCGGGGGCTGGAGAGGGGGACCAAGGTGGGCATCCTGCTGATGAACTGCCTGGAGTGGCTGCCCCTGTACTTCGGGATTCTGAAGGCCGGCGGGGTGGCGGTGCCCCTGAACTTCCGCTACTCCTCCGACGAGATCAAGTACTGCCTGGAGCTGGCGGACGTGGAGGTGCTGGTGTTCGGGCCGGAGTTCGTGGGCCGGATGGACCCGATCCAAAACAGCCTGCCCCAGGTGCGGACCATGTTCTTCGTGGGCCGGGAGAGGCCGGCCTACGCCGAGGACGGCCTGCGGATGATGAGCTTCTGCTCCTCCAGCGCGCCGCCGGTGGCCCTGGCGGAGGAGGACTATGCCGCTATCTACTTCTCCTCCGGCACCACCGGGTTTCCCAAGGCGATTCTCCACAACCACCTCTCCCTGCTCTCCTCCTGCGAGACGGAGCAGGCCCACCACGGCCAGACCCGGGAGGATGTATTCCTGTGCATCCCGCCCCTCTATCATACGGGGGCCAAGATGCACTGGTTCGGGAGCCTCATCTCCGGGAGCCGGGCGGTGCTGCTGCGGGGAGTGACGCCGGAGTGGATTCTCCGGGCGGTAACGGAGGAGAAATGCACAATCGTCTGGCTGCTGGTGCCCTGGGCCCAGGACCTGCTGGACGCTATCGACGCGGGGAAGGTGGAGCTGAACAACTACCTGCTGGAGCAGTGGCGGCTGATGCACATCGGGGCCCAGCCGGTGCCCCCCAGCCTGATTAAGCGCTGGAAAAAGGTCTTCCCCCACCACCAGTACGACACCAACTACGGCCTGAGCGAGTCCATCGGCCCGGGCTGTGTCCACCTGGGGGTGGAGAACATCCGCAAGGTGGGGGCTATCGGCGTGCCGGGCTACCGCTGGGAGGCCAAGATTGTGGACGAGCAGGGCGGCGAGGTCCCCCAGGGGGAGATCGGCGAGCTGGCCGTGAAGGGCCGGGGCGTGATGCTCTGCTACTACAAGAACCCGGAGGCCACGGCGGAAATCCTCAAGGACGGCTGGCTCTACACTGGGGACATGGCCCGGATGGACGAGGACGGCTTTATCTTCCTGGTGGACCGGAAGAAGGACGTGGTCATCTCCGGCGGCGAGAACCTGTATCCGGTGCAGATTGAGGACTTTTTGCGCAAATACGACAAGATCAAGGATGTGGCCGTCATCGGCCTGCCGGACCCCCGTCTGGGGGAGATCGCGGCGGCTATCATCGAGGTCAAGGAGGGCATGGACTGTACCGAGGAGGAGATCGTGGAGTTCTGCAAGGGCCTGCCCCGGTACAAGCGGCCCAGAAAGATCATCTTTGACCCGGTGCCCCGGAACCCCACGGGCAAGATTGAGAAGCCGGTCCTCCGGGAGAAGTATTGCCACGGGCGGCTGGTGGAGGCGCAAATTTCCAATTAACAGCAATCATAAAAGGGAGAAATCAACATGACAGATTTGACAATCAAACTGATTTTACTTATTTTGTTCTTTGGCAGCATGATCGGCATCGGCCTCTACTGCCGCCGCCACGCCACCGATGTCAACGGCTTTGTCCTGGGCGGGCGGAGCGTGGGCCCGTGGCTCACCGCCTTCGCCTACGGCACCAGCTACTTTTCCGCCGTGGTCTTTGTGGGCTACGCCGGGCAGTTTGGCTGGAAGTACGGCATTGCCGCCACCTGGGCGGGGCTGGGCAACGCCTTTATCGGCTCCCTGCTGGCCTGGGTGGTGCTGGGGCGGCGGACCAGGGTGATGACCCAGCACCTGGACAGCGCCACCATGCCGGAGTTCTTCGGCAAGCGCTTCGGCAGCGGCGCGCTCAAGCTCTGCGCCTCCGCCATTATCTTCATCTTTCTCATCCCCTACACCGCCTCCCTCTACAATGGCCTCAGCCGCCTGTTCGGCATGGCCTTCGACATTGACTACTCCGTGTGCGTTGTCGTCATGGCGGTGCTCACCGGCGTCTACGTCATCGCCGGGGGCTACATGGCCACCGCCATCAACGACTTTATCCAAGGCATCATCATGCTCTTCGGCATCGCGGCGGTGATCCTGGCGGTGCTTCACAGCCAGGGGGGCTTTCTGGCTGCGCTGGAGAGCCTGGCCCGGGTCAGCGACGAGTCCGCCTCCTCTACCCCCGGCGTTTTCGCCTCCTTCTTCGGCCCGGACCCCGTCAACCTGCTGGGGGTGGTGATCCTCACCAGCCTGGGCACCTGGGGCCTGCCCCAGATGGTCCAGAAGTTCTACGCCATCAAGAGCGAGGCCGCTATCAGCAAGGGCACTATC
>JAAWUC010000058.1 GCA_022804995.1 Oscillospiraceae bacterium | reverse complement strand
AGTCCATAGTAGGCTTTGCTGGCACCGACCCCATCAAGGATGACTCCGGGGACAAGGTGTCAGACAGCAAGCCCAGCAGTAAGAGAGGCTCTCCCTACCTGCGCAAGACGCTGACAGTACGGCTTGTCAAGGGCGCGGTGTACTTAATACCCCAATGAACTGGATAGAATTACCAGACCGGCGCTGATGCCGTGGTCTATTTGTATTTCCCTTTACCATCCTTTCTCAGCCTGAAAATAATCTGCCGTCAAGTCCATTTTGGGGCTTGACTTTTTATTCGCAGGCTTTCTTTTGCCCTGATTTATAGATAACCCCTCGACCAGATGAGCGCCATGTGCTATACTGAGGAAAAGATGGCGAAAGGAGAAGCGCAAATGACTCAGAGCAAAAGTGATATCAAACTGGGCCGGTTTCTCAGTCTGGTCCTGCGACATGAGCCCCAAGCGGCAGGGATCTCATTGGATGAGCGCGGCTGGGCCGATGTGCGGGCTCTCCTCTCCGGCGTCGCCCATACAGGGCGGAGCATTGATATGGAGACCCTGGAGCGCATTGTCCGGGAGAACAATAAGCAGCGATATGCATTCAACGAGGATCACACAAAAATACGCGCTAACCAGGGGCACTCGCTCCAGGTAGATGTTGAACTGACCGCATTGCCCCCGCCCCGGTATCTTTTTCATGGAACAGCAACCCAGTTCCAGGCAAAAATCCAGCGAGAGGGCATCCAGAAGATGAGCCGGCAGTACGTCCACCTCTCCAAAGATATCGAAACTGCGGCGGCAGTTGGCCGGCGGCACGGTGCTCCGGTTGTTATCCGCATTGATGCGGAAGCCATGGCGCGGGATGGGATAACCTTTTACCGTTCAGAAAATGGCGTCTGGCTGTGTGATGCCGTGCTGCCAAAATATTTTGACCCCAAATTTATTTGGGGAGGAATATGACATAAGCCGGGGAGGGATATTATTGTGACACTCATCTATGCCTATATTCAAAAATACAAAAACTACGCAGAGCAGAGTATTCTTTTTAACACGGAGTACAATGTCCAGTTCCAGGAAGGGCTTCTCTCTTTCTCCTATGCTGGCACCTCTGCGGCCCGATCTCTTCTGCGCGGCGAGCGCAAAGAGGATCATCTCCATTTTCTAGTTGGGAAAACCGGTTCTGGAAAAACAAACCTCCTGCAGCTTATAGGAATGAAACACGAGATCCGATATCGGCGGAAATGGGATGGGGAGGATGATGCCTATTTCCTCCTCTATCGGATTGACGATACTCAATATTATTTGGAAATCTGCGACATTGATATGAAACAGTTCCCAGCACCCGGTTATCCAGAGGATAAAACGATGCCCGACAGTGTCCGAAAGCGTGATGAAAGAACCCGGAGACTTTACACCAGCCGTTTCTCCATCCAAGGACCGCTGTGTGAGGGAACGACCTATCAAGAGTTCATCAGGAATAATCAGCATGATATCCTGGAAACAGCTATGGTTCTCAACAGTTATGATTTCAATGCGTTTCTGGTGCCTCCTTACCCCGATGAAAAAGAAGATTATCAGGATTTCAGAAATCGAGCTTGGATGGGCCGGATGGTTCAACCCTATCACAGGACCTCTCTCTGGCACATCTGTGACTATATCAGGGATTACATAGGGCGCATAGAACCCGGAAGCGGAAAACGCCGCGTTGCCTTCGTCTTATCAACCCACAACTTTGCGGAGCAGTACCCGCTGAAGTTGGAAAATGCTGTGGAGCGAGACTATTGGACGTTTTATCAGATTAAGCAGGATGAGATGCTGGGTGAGTTTGATGAGGATGCCAGAAAGAGAGCACAAAAAAGGCGCAAAAAACAGGAGCTCTCTAACAAGCAAATGTTCATCCATGATTTATGGGCGGATTATGCGCACTACCTCAGAAAATGGGTCGAAAAAATCCTGCTGTATAATGCGGAGGAGGAGATTCCAAAGGATCATCTGGATGCGTCGGGGACCGTGGACGTTTATCAGGAAGCGATAGATTACTATACAGAAAAGGAGTATAAAGAGGATATTGATCCCTCCAATCTCCCTGATGGGAAAGCGATGACCATTGTAAAGAGATGCACCTGGCTGGCTGAGTTCATTGATCGGGCGGACACTGGAGACCCGCATGGCGTTCTTTGGCAAGTGATTGACGATATTAAGGATATAGGGACAATCCTCTCGAAATTAGATGACAAGTACTTTACAATTGATACCTGCACGATCCCTGTCGTTGATATGGAACAGGAGAAATATCAGCCTCTATTCTTTGATTTGTTTGAACGCATGGAAGATTATCACCAGGACGACGCGGGCATTTTTACCGAAAAGCTGCTGCCATACAGCTTCACCTGTTTAAGCACCGGGGAATATCAATATGCCAAGGTGCTGGGCGGACTGCAGGATTGTTTGATGCTCGCGCTGACTGATAAGGATAGAAAGAAAACAGAGCTATCAAAGATCATCCTGCTGGACGAACCGGAGACATATATGCACCCCGAGTTGGCCCGGAGATTTGTTTCTGAGCTCCACCGGATCACCGCGAAGTATCCAGAGGCGCCTCCGGTTCAGATTATCATTGGCACCCATTCGCCTTTTATGCTCTCCGACGCGCTCCCAGAGGAGGTAATCCGCCTGGACATAGACCGTGAGACCGGCAACGCAATCGTCATGCCGGGAACCGAGAAAAATTATTTTGGAGCCAATATCCATACGATTCTGGCGGATGGCTTTTTCCTCCGATATACAATTGGGGAGGACTCCCGCATATTTCTCCAACAGGCATTCAATGATCTGCGGGAAGCGGAGGATCACGCAGATGCCCCGGGCAAAAAAACACAGCAGATCATTCGGCGCGCAAGGGAACTCCTTCCATATATTGGAGACCAATTTATCCGTCAGGCATTTGAAAACGTATTGGTCGTGTTTGAGGGAAACGGAGGCCAATAAGGATGAGAAAAATTACAACCGATACGCTTGTCCAGGCAGAGAAGGATCATACCCAAGCAGTCTGCGCCTATGTAAAAACAAAAAATGAAGCGTATCAACGGGAATTATTCCGAGCGGTTACGGCTGTTATTCCGGCTGCGCTGGACTACGACACATCAAAGAATGCCGGCGATTGGTCTTGGTTAGAAAACTTCCTTCTGGCGGATGTTCCCACTTTGCGAAAACTGACAGAGGAGAAATCGGCTCTATTACAATTTGACCAGTTCAAAAAGCTGTACAAAAACCGCTTTTGTAATGGAAGCGCCCACTATGTTGACGACACCAGCCGATACAACGCATATACGTTCATTGAAAACCTAGGTGTCAAGGTCTGCCCCTATTGTGACGAAGAATACCTGGATGTCTTGGAGCAGGACGGGACACCAACGCAGCGTACTTTAGAACTGGATCACTTTTTTCCGAAAAGCCTGTTTCCCGCATTGGCCATGTGCTTTTACAATCTGGTCCCCAGTGGACAAAGCTGCAATGGCATAAAAAAGGAACATCTGCTGGGAATGAGCCCTTTTGAAAAAAATATAGAGGAATGCACACGGCTTTCTCCTGATCTTCCCATTGGGATCAATATGGAAAACGTTTCTCCCGAGGAGTGTGAAATCCATTTTCACGCAGTGGGCGGAATGCAGGAAAATGTATCTGTTTTTTGCCTGGAACAGCGTTATCTGCGCCATAAGGGGGAGGCCCATCGATATCTGTTGCTAAAACAAACCTGTGGAGAAGAAAAGATTGTGGAGATGGTCAACATGGGGCTCTTTTCTACTGTCGAGCAGGCTCGGGAGATCCTCTATGGAGCAGCCGACAATAGCCAGCAGCTTCTGCAAAAACTTAAACATGATATTTTGGATAGACAATAGATAGAGGTTTGTATAGGGACATATCGTAAATAACCTTGTGAAAGGAGGAGTCCATGAACATTCGGAAACCGGCAGATTACAGTCAGATGCTTTCCGCGTTAGATCAGATTATGGCGGTGGACTTGCCTCAGATGGAGCTGTACACCGAAATTGGCCGCTTGGTCTGCGCCAGACCAGAGAAAGGCGCTGCCGTCATGGCGGCGGAGTATTTGTCCACCAGATATCCGGATGCCACCGGCTTCTCCCTCAGAAATCTGCGGCGGATGCGGCTATTTTGCCAGACCTACGCGGATGCTCCAGAAGTCCTTCAGCAGGCGATGGAGAGTGGTTGGACGCAAAATGTGGCCATCCTGGAAGCCGAGCTGACAGTTTCTGAAAAGGCGTGGTATATCCAGGCGGTACGATAACTAAACTGAACCAAGGCGGAGCTGCTGCGGCAAATTAAATCTGGCACTCATCTTCTCAATCCCCTCGACTTTGCGGAAGAGATGTGCTATACTGGGAACAAAGTTACGGCGGAAGGAGGGTGGCGGGAGAGTGGACACAAACAATTTTCAGACCAGCGTAGTGACTGGCCCGGCTCCAGGAGCTGAGCTTCCGGTATGTGCTACTGGACAAGGTCACACTGATGCGGGACTTCATCGACTCCGCCGCACTATTGTCCGGCACGGATTCCCTGGGGTTCTGGTTCGCCCTTCGCCAGGAGTTCTATGACGGGGCAAAAGCGATCTACACCACTTTTATTCCCTACCGGGAACACAGCCGCCTGTTGGGAATCCACAGCATTGACGAGTATATCCGCTGTGGCGGTACCCTTCGGGCTGGCGAGCTGGCCTTTGACGATGCGGAAGTAGCGGTATATAGATACCGCTATCTGCAAGAACATTCAGCGTTCGCTGGCCTGCTGCATTGTATGAGGCCGGGGAGCTGACCGGGGCGATCAATCGGATTATTTGAGGATATGAACCACCATTTTTTGGTGTCTGTACTGGAAAGCAACACTGAAGGCAGGCAGTTTGTGGATGTCCTTGACCGCTGACGGCGGGCAGTCGGAGTTACAGTGGCTCAAGCAGCGGAAATCAAGGAGTACCTAACCGTTCTGGATTTAATTGTAGATTGTTCCATTGGTGAAACCATGAAGACGGAAGAGGGCATTGTGTACCGCAATGCGGGGGGGATTTTTGCAACAGCTCCCGGATTTTTCTCTTCGAATGGATATGACAGAAGCACAAAATATCATGAAGGCTAGCAGCACGGATATCGGGTTATTGTTGTAAAAGTTTTTGCACGGATGCAGTTTTAGAGAAAATCTCTGTGGCATCTATGGTGTGAGGGCTTTACTAAATCCCGTACAAATCAGACATTTTTAGTAAAGGAGTTCGGCTATGAGGGTTTTGATGATCAACGGCAGTCCGAAAGCAAACGGCAATACTGCGGCTGCCCTGCGTGAAATGGAGAAAATATTCACGGCAGAGGGGGTGGAAACCGAGATTGTCCATGTCGGTAATCAGGCTGTTCGGAGCTGCATCGCCTGCGGGAAGTGCGCGGAAGCCGGCAGATGTGTGTTTGACGATATTGTCAACGAGACTGCGCCGAAGTTGGAAGCCTGCGACGGTCTGGTGGTAGGAAGTCCGGTCTATTATGCTTCCGCTAACGCTGCCTTGGTGGCTTTCCTGACCCGGCTGTTTTACAGCACCCGCTTTGATAAAGCTATGAAAGTCGGGGCCGCTGTTGTAGCTGCCCGGCGGGGCGGGCTGTCCGCAGCATTCGACGAGCTGAACAAGTTCTTCACGATTTCCGGGATGCCGGTAGCTTCCAGCCAATACTGGAACAGCGTCCATGGCAGCGCTCCCGGCGAAGCGGCGCAGGATGAGGAGGGCTTGCAGACGATGCGCACTCTGGCCCGGAACATGACCTTCCTGATGCGCAGTATTGCGCTGGGTAAGGAAAAGTATGGCCTTCCGGAGCGGGAAGCTCCTCTGCGCACGAATTTCATCCGCTAATTATGAATAACCCTGCCTGATTTGAACAATTGCAAGGAATTGTTTCGATGGGCAGGGTTGCTCTTTATTTATGTGGATATCTTGACCTGAGCTGGTTTTCGAGGTATACTAATGGCGCAGATTATGATCTAACCGGAAGGGGGAGACAGGAAATGGATACAACATCCCAGAAAGTCCGCGGCTCGGCCCTGCCCTGCTATGGCGCGGCGGCGGTGTGGGTGGTCCGGGCGTTGGCCTTCGATCTATACAGGGTGAGCCACTTCACCTTTACCGCTGTGCTGAGCCTCGGCGTGTACCTGCTGCTGCGGGCCCTGTGCGGAGGCGGAGCGGCCCCGGCCAAGGCTTCGGAGGCCCCTGAGGCGGAGCCCCAAAAGCCGGAGGCCACCGGGAATCCGGAGCTGGACAAAATGCTCGACGACGGGCGGAAGGCCATCAGCGAGATGAAGCGGCTGGACGACGCTATTGAGGACGAGAAGATCTCGGCGGATATCCGGCGGCTGGAGGCGTCCTGCCAGCAGATTTTCGCGCAGGTAAAGGCCAGCCCGGACAAGCTGCCCCAGATCCGCAAGTTTATGGACTACTACCTGCCCACCACGCTGAAGCTCCTCAACGCCTATGACCGCATGGACTCCACCGGCGCGGCGGGGGAAAACATCACCGGCACCAAGGCCAAGGTGGAGAATATCATGGGCACCATCGCCGCCGCCTTTGAAAAGCAGCTCGACAGCCTTTTCGGCTCGGAGGCTATGGACATCTCCACGGATATCTCCGTGCTGGAGACCATGCTCTCCCAGGAGGGCCTGGCCGGAGCGGAGATGAAGGCGGAGACCACCAAAAACGCGGACGGAACGGACATTAAACTGGAGCTGTAAGGAGGAGCTGCATATGAAGCTGGGTGTATTGTACTATCTTCTCGCTGTCGCGGAGGGAATGATCTCAGGGACGTACTTCTACAAAGCGTCTAAGAGGGAGGATGGCCGAAGCTTTTCGCTGTTTTTAGGCGCGCTGTGGTTTCTCAGCTCGTTCCTCAACGCTGTCATGGGCGGCGAGCTGCTCCGGGAGGAGAAAAATGAGAAGGGACTCCTGCGGAACGCCTTTTCCCGGCGCTCCTGCGGGGAAGATATTACTGTAAACTATGATGGAGGACAAGACGATGAGTGATATGGAAGGCATGATGCCCGAGCTGACCCTGAACGCCGACGCGGCCAAAGTGGAGGCCCCCTCCCTGACCCTGGGGTTTGAGGAGCCCGCCGCCCCGGCGGTGGAGGAGAAGAAAATAGAGCCGGTGGTCATCGACGACAGCATGCTCACCGAGGCGGAGAAAAAGATGGTGGACGAGTTCTCCAAGAAGATCGACATCTCCGACTCCCAGCTGGTGCTCCAGTACGGCGCGGCGGCCCAGAAGAGCGTGGCCGGCTTCTCGGAGAGCGCGCTCAAGAACGTGCGGACCAAGGACCTGGGCGAGGTGGGGGACACCCTGTCCACTCTGGTGGTGGAGCTCAAGAGCTTCGGCCAGGAGGAGGAGGAAAAGGGCCTCTTCGGCTTTTTCAAGAAGGCCAGCAACAAAATGGAGGCCATGAAGGCCCAGTACGGCAAGGCGGAGGCCAATGTGGACAAGATCGCCCGGGAGCTGGAGCAGCACCAGGTGGTCCTGATGAAGGACATCGCCATGTTTGACCAGATGTACGAGCTCAACCTCAAGTACTACAAGGAGCTGACCATGTACATCATCGCCGGGAAGAAGCGCCTGGCGGAGGTACGCTCCGGCCAGCTGGAGGAGCTGCGGAAGAAGGCGGAGGCCTCCGGCGCGGCGGAGGACGCCCAGGCCTACAACGATATGCAGCAGATGTGCAACCGGTTTGAGAAGAAGCTCCACGACCTGGAGCTGACGAGGATGGTCTCCATCCAGATGGGCCCCCAGACCCGGATGCTCCAGAACAACGACACGATGATGGTGGAGAAGATCCAGTCCTCCCTGGTCAACACCATCCCCCTGTGGAAGAGCCAGATGGTACTGGCCCTGGGCATGGAGAACAGCCGCCGGGCCACCGCCGCTCAGACCGCCGTTACCAACGCCACCAACGAGCTGCTCAGAAAGAACGCGGAGATGCTGAAAATGGGCACCGTGGCCACCGCCAAGGAGGCCGAGCGGAGCATCATTGATATCGAGACGCTCCAGCACACCAACCAGCAGCTCATCTCCACCCTCGACGAGGTAATTCAGATCCAGAAGGAGGGCGCGGAGAAGCGCCGCCAGGCGGAGGTGGAGCTGGGCCGCATCGAGGGCGAGCTCAAGCAGAAGCTGATGGAGCTGCGGGGTTAGTCCTGCGGAAAGGAGCGCCCCTTGAAACTGTTAAAAAGCAGAGGTCTGGCGATTGTCGTGCTGGTCATCGCCATCGCGGCCTCGTCCTTCTACGGCCTGTCGAAGGCGCCCAAGGTTTCCACGCCGGAGGGCGGCATGGAGCTGGACACCCACATTAAAACGTCGGAGGTCCACCAGTATGTGGTGGATGACGCCCATATCCTCTCCGGAGGTACGGAGGACACCATCGACATCTATAATGCCAACTGGGCAAAGGCGTACAAAAGTGTTCTGGCGGTGGTCACTGTTCGGGATGCCAGCGCCTATGGCGATGACTTTTTGGAGGCCGCGTACGCCTGGGCAGACGAGTTGGAGCTCTATGAGGATGACGCTCTGCTCCTCATCGACGCCGGGGCTCCGGACGCTTATCTGCTCAGCTCGGGCCGTTTTGGCGACCGGTTCAACAACAGCGAGGGCCAATTCGTCAACGACTACCTTTTCCCGTCTGCCTCGGCGGGCGACTGGGATGCGGGCGTTTTGAATCTTTTTGCCCATGTCCACACGCTTTTCAGCGATACGTCCTATTCCAGCGAGTCGAGTATCATGATTTCCCTGCTCCCGGCAATCATTTTGCTCATTGCGCTCATTGTGTTTTTCAGCGCTGTTGACAGTATGCTCTATCGGAGCTGGTATGGCCGGTACGGCGGGATGCCGGTTCCCCCGGTGGTGTACCGCCCCATTTTCTGGTGGCACCGGCCCGGGTCGGCGTGGTACCGCCGGCGCAGAACGCCGCCTCCGCCGCCCCCCAGAGGCCCCAGAGGCCCGGGCGGCGGTCCCCGTCCCCCTATGGGCGGCGGGTTCAGTGGCGGAAGCCGGGGCAGTTTCGGCGGTGGAAGCCGGGGCGGCTTCAGCGGTGGCTCCAGAGGTTCCTTCGGCGGCGGTCCTCGTCCCCCAATGGGCGGCGGGTTCGGCGGCGGCTCCCGGGGCAGCTTCGGCGGCGGAAGCCGGGGCGGCTTCAGCGGCGGACGCAGATAACTTCAGGCGGGCCCGGGAATTCGAATCCCGGCCCGTCTGTTTTGTATAGTCCGCAGATAGTTTTGAGGATGGGACGGAGAAATCTGTCAAAAGTGCCCATTGACGGAGCGGCGATTTTAGCGTAAACTAACCACAATCAAACCGCAAACAAAAGCAGCGAAGAGAAGAGTAGGCAGTGAGGTACGCCGCAGAGAGCCCGGAGGGTGGAAACGGGCGCGAAGGGCACTGCCGAACATGGTCTTGGAGCCGCGCACCGACTATGGGAAGTTCCCCATATAGGCCGCGACGGGAGCGCCCGTTACAGCGCCAGGGTATGTTGGTACCCGCAGAGGCTTCCGCCGCGAGGCGGAGGTGAAGCAAGGTGGTAACACGGTGCGTTTTGCGTCGTCCTTGGTGAGCAATCATCAGGACGGCTTTTTTGTTGCAATTTTTAGGAGGAAGGGATTCTATGGAGCCAATCATACAGCTCAAGCATCTGACCAAGCGCTTCGGCGGCGGGGAGGACGAGGTCCGGGCCCTGGAGGATGTGAGCATCGAGATCCAGCCGGGAGAGGTCTTCGGCGTTATCGGCCTGAGCGGCGCGGGAAAGAGCACCCTGGTGCGGTGCATCAACCTGCTGGAGCGCCCCACCGAGGGGGAGGTGATCGTGGACGGGCAGGACATGACCCGCCTCTCCGACAGGCAGCTGCGGGAGGTCAGGAAGTCCATCGGCATGATCTTCCAGAGCTTCAACCTGCTCATGCAGCGCACGGCTCTGGACAACATCTGCTTCCCCCTGGAGCTGGCCAGGGTTTCCCGGCGGGAGGCCGAAGCGAGGGCCCGGGAGCTGCTGGAGATTGTGGATCTGGCAAATAAGTCCAACGCCTACCCTGCCCAACTCTCCGGCGGGCAGAAGCAGCGGGTGGCTATCGCCCGCACCTTAGCCAACAACCCCAAGGTGCTCCTGTGCGACGAGGCCACCTCCGCCCTGGACCCCAAGACTACCAGGGATATCCTCCGGCTTATCCAGGACATCAACAAACGGCTGGGGATTACTGTGGTGGTGATTACCCACGAGATGAAGGTCATTGAGGAAATCTGCTCCCGGGTAGCGATTCTGGACCACGGCCACCTGGCGGAAACGGGGACGGTGGAGGAGGTCTTTGCCAGCCCCAAGAGCGAGGCCGGCCGGCGGCTGGTGTACCCGGACGGGGTACCCTACGACCTGCTGGTCCGGCAGGAAGGGACTGACGGGACACGGGTGGTGCGGGTAGCCTTCAACGGCGGCACCTCCTACCAGCCCCTCATCGCCACCGTAGCCATTGAGTGCGGCGTCAAGGCCAACATTTTGGGGGCGGATACGAGAAATATCGACGGCAGGGCCTTCGGGACCATGCTCCTAGGCCTGCCGGAGGACGGGGCGGAGAAGGCCCTGGCCTTCATCCGCTCCCAGAAGGATATCACTGTGGAGGAGGTGCCCGATTACCATGCTTGAATTTTTCCAAAACCCGGAGACGCTCCGCTTTTTCCAGGAGGCCCCCTTTGCCGTCTGGGAGACGCTGTACTCCACGCTTATCGGCACGGCCCTGGCCTATGTCATCGGCCTGCCTCTGGGGGTGCTGCTGGTGGCCGGGGAAAACGGCCGGATTATCAAGGTCCCTCCGGCTGTCATGACGGTTCTGAACACGGCGGTCAACCTGCTGCGGTCCGTTCCGTTCCTGATTCTGATGGTCATCGTCATCCCCCTGTCCCGGGTTCTGCTGGGCACCAGCGTGGGGACGCCGGCCAGCATTGTGCCCCTGGTGGTAGCGGCGGCGCCCTTCGTGGCCCGGATTGTGGAGGGCTCCCTCCGGGAGCTGGACCCCGGCGTGCTGGAGGCGGCCCAGGCCATGGGCTGCACCCCCTGGCAGATTATCACCAAGGTCATGCTGCCCGAGTGCCGGCCCTCTCTGCTCAACGGCCTGACCACCTCCACCATCACCATTCTCAGCTACGGGGCCATGGCCGGGGCCATCGGCGCGGGAGGTTTGGGATCTATGGCCCTGATGAAGGGCTACCAGCGAAAGATGCAGGTCATGCTGTGGGGTTCGGTAATCCTGCTGGTAATTCTGGTGCAGGTGATCCAATCCATCGGCACCGCCTGGTCTGTGAAAACGGACCGGCGCATCAACTCCAATCAGAGCAAAAAGAAGAAGCCGCCTGTATCGCCTCAGGGGCCGCGGGATGTCCGAACCCCGCTTCACTGAGGCAGGGCCGGCGGATGATATCCCGCCCATTCTATCAGTCGATACCGCTCTGTCCGCGAAAACGGACCGGCGTATCAATACCAATCAAAGCAAAAAGGAGAAATTGGACATGAAAAGAAGAAGCATTGTTTTGGCGCTGGCGCTGTGCCTGCTGCTGTGCCTGACGGCCTGCGGCGGCGGGAACAAGGACAAGGGCACCATCAAGATCGGCGCGACCCCCGCTCCCCACGAGGAGATCCTGGAGGTCGTCAAGGACACCCTGGCCCAGGAGGGCTACACCCTGGAGATTGTGGAGTACAACGACTACATCCAGCCCAACAACTCCGTGGAGGACGGCTCCCTGGACGCCAACTACTTCCAGCACATCACCTACATGAACGATTTCAACGAGACCAGCGGCACCCATCTGGTCAACGCCGCCGGCATCCACTATGAGCCCTTCGGCCTGTACGCCGGCAAATGCGGCTCTCTGGCGGAGCTCCAGGACGGGGCCCAGATCGCGGTGCCCAACGACGCCACCAACGAGGCCCGGGCTCTGCTGCTGCTGGAGCAGGAGGGGCTTATCAAACTCACCGAGGGCGTGGGCCTGAACGCCACCGCCAGCGACATCGCCGAGAACCCCCACAACTACAAGCTGGTGGAGCTGGAGGCCAGCCAGGTGCCCGCCCGGCTCCAGGATGTGGATGTGGCGGTCATCAACGGCAACTACGCCATTGACGCCGGGCTGAAGGTGTCCGACGCCCTGGCTGTGGAGGCCGCCGACGGCGCCGCCGCCGAGGCGTATGTGAACGTCATTGCCGTCAAGGAGGGCAATGAGAACAACGAGGGGATCCAAGCCCTTATCAAGGCCCTCAAGAGCGACGAGGTGCGGAGCTTCATTGAGGAGACCTACGAGGGCGCCGTGGTACCGCTGTTTTAAGGGCGCACATTCTTTTCTTTGTGAACAAAGAAAAGAATCAAAAGAAAAACTTGAATGTCTTTTGCCCGGCAGCGCCGCAGATTTCTAAATCTGCGGCGCTTTTTCGCCCCTTGCAATTTTATCCGCCGCGTGGTATCGTAAAGGGGAGAATTTCCAGCTCCCTCTGCGGGGCTTAGCGCAAGGAGGTTTCGCCATGGACAGCGCCAGTATTTTCCACATCCCCTTCCACCCCTTCGGGCGCTTCCAGGAGAGCGCCGCACGCCGCAACGGGGTGTTTCCCCTGTTCTGGTCCTGCGGCGGCTTGGAGATCCGCTTTACCGGGTCCCGGCTCCACCTGATTCTGGAGGCGGCGTTTTCCCAGTCTGAGCCCTGGATTCTGGTGGAGCTGAACGGCGTACCTGTTATCCGGATGCCGCTGCGCCCTGGCGTCAACGACCTGTGCGTGCTTCGGGGCGTGGAGGAGGGGCCGGTGAAGCGGGTGCGCCTCTTCCGGGAGAGTCCGCCGGTGCCCGCCGATCTCCGCCAGCGGCTGCTGGTTCAGGAGGTTCAGTGGGAGGGAGGCGCGTTTCTGCCTGCGGAGGAGAAGCCCCTCCGGCTGGAGTTTGTGGGGGATGGCCTCGCCAGCGGGGAGGGGATAGCCGGTGATGGGGGGGATTTGGGGCGGCTTCCCGCTTTTTTCAGCGGTTATGGAGCTTGGCCCCGGCTGACGGCGGACGCCCTGGGGGCGGACTTCCGGGTTGTCAGCCAGAGCGGCTGGGGCGTCCGCTCCGGCTGGGACAACGACCCCCGCCACGCGCTGCCGGCCTGGTATGAGACGGTATGCGGCCCCTCTCTGGGGGATGCCTGCCGCTCCCTGGGGGCGCAGAGCTGCAACGATTTTGCTGCCTGGCGGCCGGACGCGGTGATAGTGAATTTGGGCAGCGTTGACGCCCTCGCCATGACCCAGCCCCCCTGGCTGGGGCCGGACGGCGCTCCCTTCCAGCAGTCCAGCGCGCCGGAGGGACTGGCGCGGTTTGAGGAGCGGGCGTCGGCGTTTCTCCGGAAGCTTCGGCGCTGCAACCCCGGGGTCAAGCTGGTATGGGCCTACGGTATGGCGGGAGATCAGCTGCGGCCCCAGCTGGAGCGGGCTGTAGAGCGCTTCTGGCGGGAGACGGGGGAGGAGGCGTGGTATTTTCCCCTCCCACTGGCCCCTTCGGCAGGCCCCGCTTGCCACAAAGCGGCGGCAGAGGCGGCGGCCGGTTTTTTGAGGACCGTTTTATGATGCGGCAAAATGTTTCTTTATACTATGCTGTTGGAGCAGTGGGAGAATAGGCCTGGAGAGGATAAAAAACAGCAGGGCCCTGTGGGGTCCCTGCTGTATCTGTGACGGGGGATTATAGCTTGGAAAGAGCGGCTTTATCGCCCACCAGCAGCACATCCGGGTGCATCTGCAAAATGGAGGCGGGGACCTTGGGGGTCACGGGGCCAGTGAAGGCAGTCTTGACGATATCCGCCTTGTCCTCTCCGCTGACTACCACCAGGATCCGCCGGGCCTGCATGATGGACTTAATGCCCATGGTGATGGCCTTCCGGGGCACCTCGTCCCGGGAGGCGAAGAACCGGGCGTTGGCGTCGATGGTCCGGTCCGTCAGATCCACCACGTGGGTTTCCAGCTCGAAGGCGTCGCCGGGCTCGTTGAAGCCGATATGTCCGTTGTGGCCCATGCCCAGCACCTGGATGTCGATGCCGCCGGTGGAGCGGATGATCTGGTTGTAGCGCTCACACTCCGCTTCCGGATCCTCCGCCAGGCCATTGGGTACGTTGGTGCTGGCGGGGTCGATGTTGATATGATCAAAGAGGTTGGTCTGCATGAAGTAGCGGTAGCTCTGGTCGTGGGTGGGGGGGAGGCCCACGTACTCGTCCAGGTTCACGCTTTTGACCTGGGCAAAGTCCAGATCGTTCTTCTTGTACCAGGCGATGAGCTGCTTGTACATACCGATGGGGGTGGAGCCGGTGGCCAAGCCCAGAACGCTGGAGGGGTTGAGGATGACCTGGGCGGAGACGATGTTGGCGGCCTTGCGGCTCATGCCCTGGTAGTCCTCGGTGACATAAATTTTCATAGCGTATCGTCCTTTCTGCCGGAGGTTTATATGGAGTATGCCTATGGAAATTCTACAAGATATGGGAGGGTTTGTCAAGTGGCCCCGCTCTCCGGCGGACTGGTTTCCGAAAATAGATTTCTGGCTTTTTGAAGCTCCCCCCTTGGTATTTCTCTCCTCCTGTGCTATAATACCCCCAGATAAAAGCAAAAGGAAGCGAAACAATGGCAAGACATCGGAGAAAGCGGCCCGGCTGGGGCCGTTGGACAGCATTTTTTTTAATTTTGTGCCTGGCGGGGATTTTCTTCTTTCGATGGAGCAACCACTCCCTCCAGACGGCGCGGTTTACCTTTCGGTCGAAGCGCCTGCCGGAGGCCTTCGACGGGTTTGTGGTGGTCCAGCTCTCCGACCTCCACGGCGCCCTCTTCGGAGAGAACAACCGGACGCTCCTCCGGCGGGTCCGGGCGGAAAGGCCGGACGCAATCGTCCTGACGGGGGATCTGCTGGACCGGTACCGGGGAACGCCCTACAGCTACGCAGTGGAGCTGGGGGGCGATCTGGCGGAGATTGCCCCCACCTATTTTGTCACCGGCAACCACGAGTGGGCCTTCCCCAACGTGCTGGAGCTGAAGCGGGGGCTCACCGCCGCCGGAGTGACCGTGCTGTCCAACGAGTACGCCGTACTGGAGCGGGACGGAGCGCGGATCGTTCTGGCGGGCATCGACGACCCCAACGGCTACGCGGACCAGAAAACCCCGGGGGAACTGGCAGAGGAGATCCGCGCCGGCTTCGAGGAGCCCTTCTGGCTGCTGCTGGCCCACCGGAACAACTATTTTGAGCGGGAATACAGCCTGCTGGGGGCGGATCTGGTGATCTCCGGCCACGGCCACGGGGGATTGATCCGCCTGCCCTTTACCGACGGCCTCCTCAGCGTGGAGCGGACCCTGTTCCCCTCCTACACGGCGGGGTTCTATTCCGCCAATGGGGGCGAGGTCTTTGTCTCCCGAGGGCTGGGGAACTCCGGCCCCAGCTTCCGGATCTTCAACCGGCCGGAGATTGCTGTGCTTACGCTGGAGAGGGAAGCGCCATGAGAGAATTTTTCGCCGGAGAATATGATGTAGGCGTCATCGGGGCGGGCCACGCCGGGGTAGAGGCCGCTCTCGCCGCCGCCCGGCTGGGGATGAGGACCGTCTGCTTCACCATCAACCTGGACGCTGTGGGCAACATGCCCTGCAACCCGGCCATCGGGGGAACAGGGAAAGGGCACCTGGTCCGGGAGCTGGACGCCCTGGGGGGCGAGATGGCCCGAGCCGCGGACGCGGCCTGCATCCAGTACCGCCTCCTGAACCGGGGAAAGGGCCCCGCCGTCCACAGCCTCCGGGCCCAGGCGGACCGCCGCCTCTACCAGCAGATCATGAAGCACACCCTGGAAAAGCAGGAGAACCTGACCCTCCGGCAGGGGGAGGTGACGGAAATCCGTCTGGAGAACGGGGCTGTCCGGGAGCTGGTGCTCCACACCGGCGCGGTCTGCCGCGTCAGAGCGGCCATCGTCTGCTCCGGCACCTACCTGCGGGGGCGGACTATCGTGGGGGAGTGCGTCCGGGACGGGGGGCCGGACGGGATGTTCGCTGCTGGTCCGCTGTCGGGCTGTCTGGAGAAATTGGGCCTGCCCCTCCGGCGGTTCAAGACCGGCACGCCTCCCCGGGTCAACGCCCGG
>JAAWUC010000057.1 GCA_022804995.1 Oscillospiraceae bacterium | reverse complement strand
ATAGCCGGTGACGTTGTAGTGCCACAGGGGGTTGCCCATCTCCTCAAACTGGTTGAAGATCATGTACTGGGGGTCCTGCTTGAGCTCCCAGGTCTTGTCGAAAATCTCCTTGACGTTGCTCTCGCAGCCCGGGGTGGCGATGACCTCACCGGCGATGGTCTTGAGCCAGTTGAACCGCTCCTGGCTCATCTCGGCGGGGAGGATGGCCACGCTCTCGCAGGCCAGCAGCTTGGAGTTGAAGGCGCCGCCCCGGCAGTAGTTGCCGGTGGAGGGCCAGACGGCCTTGTGCCAGGTGGCGTCGAACTGCCCCGTCACCAGCCGGGGGGCCAGACAGCCGAAGGACGCGCCGACTTTATGGCATCCGGTGGGGAACCACTTGCCGGCCATGGCGATGATCCGGCAGGGCACGCCGGAGAGGCTGGAGGGAATCTCCACATAGTTGGGCACCGCCTGGAACAGGCCGCCGGACTCCTTGGCCTCGTTCTTCCAGGTGATGCGGAACAGGTTCAGGGGGTTCACGTCCCACAGGCCCACGGTCTTCAGCTTCTCCTGAATCGCGCCGGGGATGGTCTCGGGGTTCTGCATCTGGGCGATGGTGGGGATGATGACGTTGTTCTCTTTGGCCTTGGCCACGTTCTTGGCCAGGACTTCTTTGTTGATGGTCAGATCAATCTTGCTCATGGCTTGTTTTCCTCCTGTTTCATATCAATGTACGAATATAGGGTATACTTGGAGATGCCGAAGTGCTTGGCGATCTTGTCGCCGCTCTTGGTGACAAGGAACGCGCCGTGCCGGCTGAGAAACTGAATGGCCCGAACCTTGTCGTCCTTGTTCATCAGGGCCACCGGCTTGCCCACCAGGGCCACGCTCTGCTCGATGAGGCCGTCCAGCAGGTCGCTGACATTGACCACGGCCACGCTCTGCTCCTTCTTGTCCGGCTCCGTCCGAATCAGCCCGCCGATAGCCTGCTCCGCCATCAGCAGGGCCGAGATGTCGAGGTTGATGGAAAGAATCCCGGACACCGCTCCCTCCGGGGAGCGGATGTAGACAGTGGAGGACTTGAGGACCTTCCCCCCCTCGGTGCGGCAGAGGTAGGCCAGGCTGTCCTGGGGGTCCGCGTCGCCCCCCAGAAGCTGCTCGAGCACCACGTTGGAGGGGCCGTCCCCCACCTTCCGCCCGGTGACATGGCCGTTCTCAATGTGGACGATGGAGTGGGCCGGGTCCTCCGCGGACAGATCGTGGACCACCACCTCGCAGCTGGGCCCGAACTGGGCGGCCAGAGCCGCGGCAATCTGCTGGAGCGTCGCCAGCTGATGGGTATCCAAAGCGTTATCACCCTCCCTATCCGATGTTTTCAAATCCATCATACCAGCATCTCCACAAGATTGCAATGGGTTTTTCAAAAAAATTTTTAGGTTTTCAAAAATTTTGTTTGACAACTGGATTTTCTATGATATGATAGGAGTCAAGAGGGCCGCGGAGGGCCCGGAGAACCAACTGGATTTTGAAATTGATGGAGGGTGCGACCATGGATTTTGAAGCGATCAAGAAGGCGGCGGAGGGCTACCGGGAGGACATGAGCAAATTCCTGCGGGAGCTCATTGCCATCCCCAGCGAGAGCTGCGAGGAGGAGGGCGTTATCAAGCGGACCATCGTGGAGATGGAGCGGCTGGGCTTCGACAAGGCGGAGATTGACCCCGAGGGCAACGCCCTGGGCTGGATGGGCCAGGGGGACAAAATCATCGCCTTCGACGGCCATATCGACACCGTGGGCATCGGCAATATCGACAACTGGGAGCACGACCCCTACCAGGGCTATGAGACGGAAGACGTCATCTACGGCCGGGGCGGCTCCGACCAGGAGGGCGGCGTAGTCTCCGCCGTATATGGGGCGAAGATCATGAAGGATCTGAGCCTCATCCCCGAGGGATATAAGATCCTCGTCACCGCTACAGTCCAGGAGGAGGACTGCGACGGCCTGTGCTGGCAGTACATCCACAACGAGGACGGCATCACGCCGGAGTTCGTTGTCTCCACCGAGCCCACCGACGGCGGCATCTACCGGGGCCACCGGGGCCGCATGGAGATCCGGGTGGACGTGAAGGGCATCTCCTGCCACGGCAGCGCCCCGGAGCGGGGGGACAACGCCATCTATAAGATGGCGGACATCGTTCGGGAGATCCGGGCCCTCAACGAGAACGACGACGCGGACGGGACGGAGATCAAGGGCCTGGTGAAGATGCTCAACCCCAAGTACAACCCGGAGCACTACGAGGACGCCCGGTTCCTGGGCCGGGGCACCTGCACCGTCAGCCAGATTTTCTACACCTCCCCCAGCCGCTGCGCCGTGGCGGACAGCTGCGCGGTGAGCGTGGACCGGCGCATGACCGCCGGGGAAACCTGGAACAGCTGCCTGGAGGAGATCCGGGCCCTGCCCAGCGTGAAAAAGTACGGCGAGGACGTGAAGGTCAGTATGTATATGTACGACCGCCCCGCCTGGACCGGCCTGAAGTACGAGACGGAGTGCTACTTCCCCACCTGGATCAACAAGGAGAGCGCCCCCCATGTCCAGGCCCTGGCGGACGCCCACAAGGCGCTCTACGGCGAGAAGCGCATCGGACACCCCGACGCCATGAAGCTGCGGGACCGGCCTCTGATTGACAAGTGGACCTTCTCCACCAACGGCGTGTCCATCCAGGGCAGGTACGGCATCCCCTGCGTGGGCTTCGGCCCCGGCGCGGAGAGCCAGGCCCATGCCCCCAACGAGATCACCTGGAAGCAGGATCTGGTGGCCTGCGCCGCCGTGTACGCCGCCTGCGTGGGCCTCTACAAGGGCAAGGGCGACGAGGACGTGTGCGTCTACCGGGGCGGCAAGACGGACAACGACATCAAGTAAAATCGGAGCCATCCGCATAAATTGATTTCATAAAGGAGAAGATACGCTATGAGCAAGACAGAAAAGCTGGCCCAGCACCTGGAGAAGCTGAAAATCAACGGTATGTACAGGGACGACTTCTACTGGACCTGGGACAAGACGGACGACGAGCTGGACGCCATCTTCACCGTGGCCGACGCTCTGCGGGACCTGCGGGAGCGGAACATCTCCACCAAGGTTTTCGACTCCGGCCTGGGCATCTCCATCTTCCGGGACAACTCCACCCGCACCCGGTTCTCCTTCGCCAGCGCCTGCAACCTGCTGGGCCTGGAAGTCCAGGACCTGGACGAGAAGAAGAGCCAGATCGCCCACGGCGAGACCGTCCGGGAAACCGCCAACATGGTCTCCTTCATGGCCGATGTCATCGGCATCCGGGACGATATGTTCATCGAGGAGGGCCACAAATACCAGAAGACCTTCATGGACGCCCTGGACGAGGGCTATGAAAAGGGCATCCTGGAGCAGCGGCCCACCCTGGTCAACCTCCAGTGCGACGTGGACCACCCCACCCAGTCCATGGCGGACCTGCTGCACGTCATCCATGAGCTGGGCGGCGTGGAGAACCTGAAGGGCAAGAAGGTGGCCATGACCTGGGCCTACTCCCCCAGCTACGGCAAGCCCCTGAGCGTGCCCCAGGGCATCATCGGTCTGTTCACCCGATTCGGCATGGACGTGGTCCTGGCCCATCCCGAGGGCTATGAGGTCATGCCGGAGATCGAGGAGATCGCCAAGAAAAACGCCCAGGCCAGCGGCGGGTCCTATACGAAGGTCAACTCCATGGAGGAGGCGTTCAAGGACGCGGATATTGTGTATCCCAAGTCCTGGGCGCCCTTCAAGGCCATGGAGAAGCGGACCCAGCTCTACCGGGAGGGCGACAAGGCCGGCATCGACACCCTGGAGCAGGAGCTGCTGGCCCAGAACGCCCAGCATAAGGACTGGACCTGCTCCGAGGAAATGATGAAGCTGACGAAGGACGGCAAGGCCCTGTATATGCACTGCCTGCCCGCCGATATCTCCGGGCTGAGCTGCGCGGAGGGCGAGGTGGACAACAGCGTCTTTGACCGGTATATCGAGCCCCTGTATAAGGAGGCCTCCTTCAAGCCCTATATCATCGCCGCCATGATCTTCCTGAGCAAGGTCAAGGACCCCGTGGCCGCCCTGCGGGAGCTGGAGAAGAACGGCGAGAAGCGGAAGGGCTTCTAAAGCGTCAGCAAAACGGAGTTTTGCGCCAAAGTTTTTCTTTTGATACTTTTCTTTGTTCACAAAGAAAAGTATGGATGCAAGAGAGGATTGAGGAATTATGAGCAAGCGCATCGTCATCGCTCTGGGCGGCAACGCCCTGGGCAGCACCCTCCCGGAGCAGGCCGCGGCCGTGAAAATTACCGCCCGGGCCATAGTAGACCTCATCGAGGACGGCAACCAGGTGGTGGTGGCCCACGGCAACGGCCCCCAGGTGGGCATCATCAACAACGCCATGGCCGCCCTCCAAAAGGAGGACCCCCACCAGGGCTTCACCCCCCTGTCGGTGTGCGGCGCCATGAGCCAGGCCTATATCGGCTACGATCTGCAAAACGCCTTTCGGGAGGAGCTGCTGGACCGGGGCATCTGCAATATGCCCGTGTGCTCCATCGTCACCCAGGTGGAGGTGGACCCCGCCGACCCGGCCTTTGACAACCCCACCAAGCCCATCGGCAAGTTCATGACCGAGGCGGAGGCCCAGGATTATCAGACCAAAACCGGCAATCCGGTGAAGGAGGACGCGGGCCGGGGCTGGCGGCGGTACGTGGCCTCCCCCAAGCCCAAGCACATCATCGAGGCCGGGGCCATCCGCGCCCTCACCGAGGACGGCCATCTGGTCATCTGCTGCGGCGGAGGCGGCATCCCCGTCTACCGCACGGAGAAGAACCACCTCAAGGGCGCGGCGGCGGTGATCGACAAGGACTTCGCCTCCGAGCTTCTTGCGGAGCAGCTGGACGCGGATATGCTGATTATCCTCACCGCTGTGGAGAAGGTGGCCATCAACTTCCGCAAGGACAACGAGCAGTGGCTGAGCGCCATGACGCCTGCCGAGGCAAAGGAGTACGCCGCCCAGGGCCAGTTCGCCCCCGGCTCCATGCTGCCCAAGGTGGAGGCGGCAGTCAAGTTCGCGGAGTCCAAGCCGGGCCGGGAGGCCCTGATCACCCTGCTGGAGAAGGCCCGGGACGGTATTGCCGGCAAAACCGGCACCATCATCCGGGTACCAGAAACCCATTGACAAAAGAGCCGCGGCCCTGTCAGGGCCGCGGCTCAAATTGTGTTTCCCCGCCTGGATGTTTGCCGGGGCTTATTTCCCCTTCTTGGGCGGCAGGGGCTTCTCCGCCGCCCATCGCTCCATCATCTGGAAAAACACGGAAGCCTCCTCCGGCTGGTACACGTTCAGCCAGTGATAGCGATCCTCCCGGTACTCAAAATCACTGACCTCCAGGCGGAAAATCCGGTTCCGTTCCCGGTCGTAGAAGTCGGTGGTGCACAGCCGATCCCCCACATTTCGGTTGGTGCCGCTGAAATACACGCTCCCCAGCTGGTCCAGGGCCAGCAAAAAGGGCTTCCCGGGATACAGAAGGTCCCCCTCCTTCCCCACAGACACCACCCAGAGCCGGTCCTGCTCCGGCTGGACCGCCAAGGCGTAGACATAGTGGGTGACGGCGTGCCGCCCCAGGGACATATGGACGTAGAGCGATGTATACGGCCCTTCCTCGGGCAGGGCCTTCTGGAGCAGGGCGCGGACGCGGGCCTTGTCCTCGCCGGACCGGGCGTTTTTCCGGCCCGCCTTCTCTTTATAGAGCACGCTGAAAACAGCGTAACCCACAAGTACCACAATGACAAGAATTCCAACAATTGTCGAGTCCATAACAGTTCCCTCCTTGAAACGTTCGGACTACACCCCGCCGCCGCCATAGCACCGGCGGAGCTGGGCGGAGAAGTCCCGCAGGGTCCGGGTGGCCAGCCGGACCGGCTCCTCCTGATACTGGAACAGTACCACGGTTTTGTCCAGCAGGCGGATATAGGCGCTGCCCCGGTGCTGGATGGTGAAATCGCCGCACCGGGCGGTCAGATACTCCCGGCCGTTGAAGCGGAAGCCCCGCTCAAAGAGCTCCGCCCTGTCCCTGGCCCGCAGCACAACGGGAAACAGCAGCGCTGCTGTCAGCAGCGCCAGAATCCACACCATGGTCATACCCTGGGACAGGGTCCCCACGTCCAGGGCGATCTTCACACCGGAAATCAGCCAGAAGGCCGTGACCAGCCCGGGAACGGCGAAGAGAAGCAGAACGCCCGGGTGGGCCCGGCACACCGCCAGCCGCCGCCCCAGGACGGGGTCATACATATCCTCCAAATCATTCACCTCCCATCCAACCAAATCTCAACAGGATGCCGCGCATCCCACTGTCCTATATGTCGGAAGCGCGGGATTAAGGGACAGCGTTCCGCAGATTTCGGACGCCGCCGGGCTCCTGCGCTGATTTTACGCTGTATCCGCCGGAAAGGGGACTTCCATGTGTTTGCCCCTTCCAGGCGAAATCAACATAAATTTCCCTTGCCTTTGCCCATCTCCTCTGTTAGAATAAAAATGATTGTTCAGAACAAAACGGAGGAACCCCATGAGAAAACAGGATTACGGCAATGAGTCCATCAGCGCCCTGAAGGGAGCCGACCGGGTCCGCAAGCGGCCCGGCGTCATTTTCGGCTCCGACGGGCTGGAGGGCTGCGAGCACGCCGTTTTTGAGATTTTATCCAACTCTATCGACGAGGCCCGGGAGGGCCACGGGAAGCTCATCACCGTCACCCGCTATCTGGACCACAGCGTGGAGGTGGAGGACCAGGGCCGGGGCTGTCCCGTGGACTGGAACGAGAAGGAGAACCGCTGGAACTGGGAGCTGGTGTTCTGTGAGCTCTACGCCGGCGGCAAGTACGGCAACAACACGGGGGGGAACTATGAATACTCCCTGGGCCTCAACGGCCTGGGCTCCTGCGCCACCCAGTACGCCTCGGCGTATATGGACGTGACGGTCTGGCGGGACGGGTACGAGTACAAGCTCCACTTCGAGCGCGGCGAGGTTGCCGGGGAGAAGGGGCGGGAGCTGCAAAAAACCCCGCTGGGCAAAAAGAAAAGCGGCACCCGGACCCGCTGGCTGCCGGACCTGGAGGTCTTTACGGACATCGATATTCCGCCGGAATATTTTGCCGGCGTGATGAAGCGGCAGGCGGTGGTCAATGCCGGGATTACCTTTCGGCTGAAGGTGGAAACCGCGCCGGGGAAGTTCGAGACGACGGAATTTTTCTATGAAAACGGCATCTCCGACTACGTCCGGGAGCTGGCCGGGGAGGGCCCTTTGACCGAGCCGGTCTATTGGGAGACGGAGCGGCGGGGCCGGGACCGGGCCGATAAGGACGACTACAAGGTCAGGCTCTCCGTGGCCTGCTGCTTCTCCAACCGGACGGCGGTCATCGAGCACTACCACAACTCCAGCTGGCTGGAGCACGGCGGGAGCCCGGAGAAGGCCACCAAGCTGGCCTTTGTCTCCGCCATCGACGCCTGGCTGCGGCAGAACAACAAGTATCAGAAAAATGAGGCCAAGGTCACCTGGGGGGACATTGAGGACTGCCTGGTGCTGGTCAGCAGCAACTTCTCCACCCAGACCAGCTATGAGAACCAGACCAAGAAGGCCATCACCAACAAGTTTATCCAGGACGCCATGGCGGAACTGCTGAAGACCCGCCTGGAGATTTATTTTATTGAAAATCCTAACGACGCCGCTCGCATCGCCGAGCAGGTGCTCATCAACAAGCGCTCCCGGGAGCAGGCGGAGAAGGCCCGGCTGAACGTCAAGAAGAAGCTCTCCGGCTCCATCGACATCGCCAACCGGGTCCAGAAGTTTGTGGACTGCCGGACCAAGGACGTGAGCCGCCGGGAGATCTACATCGTGGAGGGCGATTCGGCCCTGGGCAGCGTGAAGCTCAGCCGGGACGGGGAGTTCCAGGGGATTATGCCGGTGCGGGGGAAGATCCTCAACTGTCTGAAGGCGGACTACGCCCGGATCTTCAAGAGCGAGATCATCACGGACTTGATCAAGGTCCTGGGCTGCGGGGTGGAGGTCCAGAACAAGCATGTGAAGGACCTGAGCACCTTCGATTTGAATAACCTGCGCTGGAGCAAGGTGGTCATCTGCACCGATGCCGACGTGGATGGGTTTCAGATTCGGACGCTGATTTTGACCATGCTCTACCGGCTGTGCCCCACCCTCATCCAGGAGGGATATGTGTATATCGCCGAGTCCCCCCTCTTTGAGATCAACTGCGGGGAAAAGACCTGGTTCGCCTACTCCGAGAAGGAGAAGGCGGAGATTGTGAAGAAGCTGGAGGGGAAAAAGGTCAAGATCGACCGCTCCAAGGGCCTGGGCGAGAACGACCCGGACATGATGTGGCTGACCACCATGAACCCGGAGACCAGACGGCTGATCAAGGTCATGCCCGAGGACGCCGAGGCCACCGGCCAGATGTTTGACCTCCTGCTGGGGGACAACCTCCAGGGGCGGAAGGAGCATATCGCCAACGAGGGGTACAAGTTCCTGGATCTGGCGGACATCTCGTGATGGGAGGAGAATTTGAAGTGGAAAATATGACCCTGCTTGTCACCTACACCTGCAAGCCCGGCCAGGCCGGGGCCTATGTCCAGGCCCTCAAGTCCAGCGGTGTTCAGGAGAAAATCCGCGCCGAGGACGGGTGCCTCCGCTACGACTACCACATCTCCTGCGAGGCGGCGGATACCGTGGTGCTCCTGGAGCAGTGGCGGGACGAGGCCGCCCAGCAGGCCCACATGGCCCAGCCCCACATGGAGACGGTCCGCCGGCTGAAGGCGGCGCATGTCCTGGATGTCCGGCTGGATCGCGTTCAATAAGTTTCCCATCCGCCGGAGGGCGGTACCATAAAAATCATCTTGAGAGGAACAGAAAGGAGAACCTTATGAAAAAGCTTATTTCTCTGTGTCTGGCCCTGGTGCTGTCGCTGGCACTGGCAGTGCCGGCCGCTGCCGCGGAAACCGGCGGCGTCAGCGTCATGGTCAACGGCGAGGCCGTCGTTTTCCCTGACGGCGACCCCGAAATCAGCAGCGGCAGGACCATGGTTCCCATGCGCGCTGTGCTGGAGGCCCTGGGCGCTGAGGTGGACTACGACCACAGCACCAAGACCGTCCGGGCCTCCTTGAACGGAGAGACGGTCCTCATCCATGTCATCGGCACCGATACCATCACCGTCGGAGACGGCGGGACCCTGACCATGGACACCGTCTCCTACGTCAGCGGCGGCAGCACTCTGGTCCCCCTGCGCTTCTTCTCCCAGGTCCTGGGCTATGAGGTCTACTGGGACGCCGGAGAGCGCACCGCCGTAGTCATCGACAAGCAGGGGCTCATCGCGGAGATGGACAAGGCCTTCACCATCCTCAACGACCTCCAGGCCAAGCAGACCCCCGCCGCCGGGAACCTGTCCATGGAGATGGATTTCTCCGGCTCCGCCAAGATCATGGCCCCCGGCATGGAGATGGATCTCCCCTTCTCCATCGATCTCTCCGGCGTCTACGGTGAGAACGCGCTGAACTTCAGCGGCAAGATGGACCTGTCCATCCTCGCCCTGGTCCTGGCCTCTGTGCCCATGAACGCGGACGGAACCGGCCCCTCCGGGGAGGAGACCACCGCTGCGCTGAACCAGATGGCGGCGATGCTCAAGGATCTGGACTTTGAGATGATCTACAGCGACGGCTCCATGTGGATGAAGCTCCCCGCCGTCACCGACCTGCTCCGGGCCCAGGGCGCCGAGATCCCCGAGGGAACTGTCTGGATGGACCTGGGCGGCGCGGACATGGGCGAGGTCTATGACCTCTACGATCTGAGCCTGTCCTCCGCCGGCGGCGTCACCATGGGCCAGGTGCTCTACACCATGGCGGAGCTGGCCGACGCGGAGATGCCCACCATCATCTACGAGGACGCGGAGGAGGCCGCCGCCCTGCTGACCACGCTGATGGGCGACGACACCTTTACCAAGGACGGGGACACCTACACCTGGAAGGTGGATCAGGCCATGATGGACAAGCTGGCCGCGGAGCTGGGGGCCAGCAGCACGGACTTCCCCGGCACGGTGGAGATGACCATCAAGGAGGACGGCTCCTGCACGTTCAAGCTTGACGTCACGGACGAGGAATTCTCCATGTCCATGAGCGGCGCCTCCACCGCCACCGACAGCACCGTCGAGGGCAAGATCACCGTGAAGGACGTGTGCGATGTGACCTTCCAGGGCAGCGCCAAGGTTGCCCCCACGGAGAACGCCCCCGTCACCGCACCCCCCGCCGGGGAGACGGTGATTGACCTGGCCGGGACCCCCATGCCCATTGCCGGCTGAGGCGGACCATACGACGATTTCCAGCGGGACACCGGCCGCGCGCGCAAAGCGCGCGGCCTTCTCCCGCGTAAACATCAATTACGGATAAGGAACACCCACTATGCCTAAAAAAAAGCAGCCGGAGGAGAACAAGCCCCGGGTCGACAATCCCAATGTGCTGGGCCTGCGGGCCCAGGTGCTGGAGCAGCCCATCACCGACACCCTGGAGACCAACTTCATGCCCTACGCCATGAGCGTGATCCTCTCCCGGGCCATCCCGGAGATCGACGGCTTCAAGCCCGCTCACCGCAAGCTCCTCTATACTATGTACAAGATGGGCCTGCTCACCGGGGCCCGGACCAAATCCGCCAACATCGTGGGCCAGACCATGCGCCTCAACCCACATGGCGACGGGGCCATCTATGAGACGATGGTCCGCCTCTC
Source organism: Oscillospiraceae bacterium (assembly GCA_022804995.1). GTDB lineage: Bacteria > Bacillota > Clostridia > Oscillospirales > Oscillospiraceae > Pelethomonas. Next base: position 5,374 of record JAAWUC010000057.1, on the reverse strand, counting down.
CCGGGGCTACGGGGCCCTCCTCCACCCCTTTGTGGACTCTAAGGGCAACTTCGGCAAGGTCTACTCCCGGGATATGGCCTACGCCGCCAGCCGGTACACCGAGGCCAAGCTCTCCCCCGTCTGCCAGGAGCTGTTCCGGGACCTGGACCAGGATGCGGTAGACTGGGCGGACAACTACGACAACACCATGAAGGAGCCCACCCTCCTGCCCACCACCTACCCCAACATCCTGGTTTCCGCCAACCAGGGCATCGCCGTGGGCATGGCCTCCCAGCTGTGCGGGTTCAACCTGGCGGAGGTCTGTACCGCCACAGCGGCCTACCTGAAAAATCCGGACTGCGATCTAGCCTCCATCCTTCTGGGCCCGGATTTCCCCACCGGCGGCGAGCTCCTCTACGACAAGTCCGCGCTGGAGGAGATCTACTGCACCGGCCGGGGGGCGGTGAAAATCCGGGGGAAGTACCGTTATGTCAAGGGCGAGAATGTCATAGAGATCTACGAGATCCCCTACACCACCACCACCGAGGCCATTATCGACAAGGTGGCGGAGCTTATCAAGACCGGGAAGCTCCGGGAGATCAGCGACATGCGGGATGAGACGGATCTCTCGGGCCTGAAGCTGGCCATCGACCTCAAGCGGGGGGTGGACCCCGAGAAGCTGATGGCCAAGCTCTTCCGCGCCACCACCCTTCAGGACTCCGTCAGCTGTAACTTCAACGTCCTGGTGGAAGGAATGCCTCGGGTCATGGGCGTACGGGAGCTTCTGGGGGAGTGGTGCCGCTGGCGGACGGAGTGCGTACGGCGGCGGGTGAACTTCTCTCTGGGGAAGAAGCGTGAGAAGCTCCACCTGCTCCAGGGCCTTAAGCGCATTCTGCTGGACATTGACAAGGCCATCAAAATCATCCGCGAGACGGAGGAGGAGGCCGAGGTTGTCCCCAACCTGATGATCGGCTTCGGCATTGATCAGGTCCAAGCGGAGTACGTGGCGGAGATCAAGCTCCGCAACATTAACAAGGCGTATATCCTCAAGCGGGTCCAGGAGGAGCAGGCCCTGCGGGAGGAGATCGCGGATCTGGAGGATCTGGTCAACAGCCCGGAGCGCGTCAGGGAGGTCATCACCGGCGAGCTGGACGGGGTGAAGAAGAAGTACGGCCAGCCCCGGCTGACCACTATCGTCTATGAGCACGAGATCGCCGCCTTTGACGAGGCGGAGGACACCCCGGACTACCCGGTGACGGTATTTCTGTCCCGGCACGGGTACTTCAAGAAGATCACGCCCCAGTCCCTGCGGATGGCGGACGTGCAGAAGTACAAGGAGGAGGACGGCCTCCTCCAGAGCCGCGAGACGACCAATCGGGCGGAGATCATGTTCTTCACCAACAGGCAGCAGGTCTACAAGTGCCGCCTGAGCGACTTCGACGACGCCAAGGCCAGCGTCCTGGGGGACTACCTGCCCTCTAAGCTGGGCATGGAGGCGGAGGAGAGCGTGGCGGGCATGGTCCTGCCGGGGGACTACGCCGGGGCGCTGCTGTTCTTCTTCGAGAATGGCAAGGCCGCCCGGGTGGACCTCTCCGCCTACGCCACCACCTCCAACCGCCGGAAGCTGACGGGGGCCTACAGCGACAGGAGCCCCCTGGCGGCGCTGATCCACCTGACGGAGGACCGGGAGCTGGCGGTGTACTCCTCGGACCAGCGGGCGCTGGTGTTCAATACCGCCCTCCTCTCCCCCAAGTCCACCCGGACCACCCAGGGGGTGCAGGTGATGAGCGTGAAGGCCAGGCAGCATCTGACGGAGGTGCTGCCCCTGGAGGAGACGCCGATTACCAACCTGCCCCGGTACCGCTGCCGGACCATCCCCGCCGCCGGAGCCCTGCTCCGGGAGGAGGACGGGGAGCAGCTGAGATTGCTGTAAAGTGTAAGAAAAGGGCCTCCGGAGCGGTTTCGGCCGACTCAGCGGGAACTTCCTCCCCGATATACTGCACGGCAAGCCCGTTCTCCTTTGCATCGGAAACCAGCGCCGGCAGATCGATGGAGGTGAACTAGCCGTCAAAGAACGCGCCGGGACCAACGGTGGTCAGGGTAGAGGGGCATACACCCCCCTCTCTGAGGTCCAGGCCATCGAAAGCGCTCCTCTCCAGGGTCGTATAGCCCTCCGGAATCACCAGACGCTTGGGGAGCATCTTCATCCCGGGACCGTGGAGGAAAAAGGCCCTTTCGCCGACGGCTGTCACAGAGTGTCCGTCCAGGACCGAGGGGAGGGTCAGCGGCCCGGGGCGGGGAAATGGGAGGCTCCCGCCCCGGGCGTTTTCGCCGGAAACACAAAAGGCGGCGCCGAGTCCTTGCCTCAGCGCCGCCTTGGTATGCGCAGCACAGCCTATCCGCCAATTCCGCTCTTGCAAAAGGGGAAAAAAATGGCTATAATAGGCTTGCGGTGCAATCAAGATTGCTGTGCCGAGCGGGCTTGTCACTCGTACAGGGCCGCGGGGTGGTTCCGACACCCTGCAGCCTGCCGCAATTCATGTTTTCGCCCCCATGCTGCCACAAATTGCAAGTGTTTTTCTCGAAAAATCCCGAGTATCCATACATAGGAGGCGTGCTATGAAGCATTCCAATCCAGTTCTGCGGCATCTCTGCGAATACGGCATGATCACCCTGGGCTGCGCCATCTACGCCCTGTCCTTCAACTGGTTTTTCGCCCCTAACAACATCTCCATGGGGGGCTTCACCGGCGTGGCCCAGATTATCAACCGATTCCTGCCCGCCCTGCCGGTGGGCGTCACGTCCATCGCGCTCAATGTTCCGCTATTCGCTGTGGGCGTGCGCAAGCAGGGGGTCGGGATGCTCATCTCCTCCCTCTACGCCATGTCCGTGGGCTCGCTGCTGATTGACGCCCTGGCGTCAATCCATACCTTCCAGCCCATGGATCCGCTGCTCAGCAGCGTCTACGGCGGCGTACTGCTGGGGACCTCCATGGGGCTCATGCTCACGGTGGGGGCCACCACCGGCGGCACCGAACTGCTGGCCCGGCTGCTGAAGTACAAAATCCGGAACCTGTCCATCGGGCGGCTGTGCCTGGTGATCGACGTGATTGTGATCTGTTTGTACGCCTTCACGTTCCGCAACGTCAACAACGCCCTCTACGGCATTATCGCCATGTACATCTCCAGCCTGGCTATGGACACAGTGGTGTACGGCTCCCTCAACGCCAAGATGGCCTATATCATCAGCGCCGAGAGCGGCCGGGTGGCCAACTGCCTGCTGGAGATGAACCTGGGCGTCACCCTCCTTTCGGGGAAGGGCGGGTTCAGCGGGGACGAGAAGCAGGTGGTGCTGTGCGCTTTCAAGCGGAGCCAGTTCGCGGCCATCAAGGCCGCCGTCACGGGGCTTGACCCCCGCGCGTTTATCATTGTCTGCGAGGCCCACGAGGTCTTGGGGGAGGGGTTCGGGGAGTACACCCCGGACAGTCTGTAGGGCCCGCCGCCCCGGCGGGCCGCGTGTACCGCGATGAAAGGAGCTGTCACTATGGCATTTGAGGAACTGCGTGCGAAACTGGAGAAAAACGGCTTCACTGTCCAGGTCTTCTCCACCGGGGAGGAGGCCTCCGCCTACCTCAACCGGGAGATTGACGGGAAAACCGTGGGCATGGGCGGGTCCATGACCATCGCCCAGCTGGGGCTGAAGGAGTCTCTGAGCGCCCACAACACGGTCTTTTCCCACGGCTTTACCCCCTGCGGACCCAAGGAGGTCCAGGCCCTGGCCGCCAATGCGGAGGTCTACCTTCTCTCCGCCAACGGCATCGCCGCCGGCACGGGGGAGATTCTCAACATCGACGGTACCGGCAACCGGGTGGCCTCCTCCCTCTTCGGCCACAGGAAGATCTACTTCCTGGCCGGGAAAAACAAGATTTCCCCGGATTTCCACACCTCCCTCCAGCGGGTGCGCAATGTGGTGGCCCCCAAAAACGCCCAGCGACTGGGCCGCAAAACCCCCTGCGCCGCCAAGGGCGACCGGTGCTACGACTGCGACAGCCCCGAGCGCATCTGCCGGGGGCTGGCGGTCCACTACCGGAAGATGTCCAGCATGGACATGGAGGTCATCCTCATCGACCAGGAGCTGGGCTATTGAGCCGGAAGAATGGGAGCCCGCTGCCGCTGGCTTTGTGTCTGTGCCTCTGCCTGAGCGGCTGCGCAGCCATGCTGGAGCGGTCCTACTCCTTCTCCGAGCTCTACGTCAACCGCTACTGGGACACCGGCGCGGGGGACACCCTCCGGGCCGGGACCTATCAGGACCTGGTCAACTCCCTGCTGATGCTGGTGGAGCAGAGGGCGGAGGAGGGGGTAGTCCGCTACTCCGCCCGCACCCGCTCCTACAACGAGGTCTACAGCGCCGTGGCGGAGGTCCGGCAGAAGACCGCCCTGGGGTCCTATCTGCTCCGTAGCATGCTCTTCCGGTACGACGCCGGGGAGGACGACTGCACCATCACCGTTCAAATTGCCTACCGGGAGGACGCGGAGGACGTGGGGAGCCTGATGCTCCTCTCCGACAGCCAGTCCCTGGTGGATCTGCTGCGCCTGCACCTGCGGGAGGAGCACCAGCGGCTCACCGCCCAGTTCGTCTACGAGACGGAGCGGCGGGAGGATGTGCTGGCCGCCGTCCAGGGGCTGTGGACGGAGATGTGCCTGGAGGAGCAGGCGAAGGAGGAGGAGCCGCCGCCGGAGGATGTGACTGCTCCGCCGGAGGGGGCCGATCCTCTGCTGGAGACAGAGCCGGACGTGGAGGCGGACCCGCCGGAAGACCCGCCGGAAGACCCGCCGGAAGACCCGCCGGAGGAGGAGCCGGCGGCGCCCGCCGCCGGGGAGCTTGAGATCCCCCCCTGTCCCTGGGAGGTCCACTTCTACCCGGACACGGAGTACGCCGGGATTGTGGAGATCTGGCTCCACGAGGCCGGGAGCCTTGACAACGCCCCCGCCGAAGATTACAATGAGGGGCAGGCAGACTCATAAATTTTCATATATTGGAGAAAAACGCTATGGCAAAGGATCAGAGACAGGTGGACGCCATCACCGCCCGGGACGTGGATTTCGCCCAGTGGTTCACCGACGTATGCAAGAAGGCGGAGCTCATCGACTACTCCAGCGTGAAGGGCATGTTCATCTACCGGCCCTATGGCTACGCCATCTGGGAGAACATGCAGAAGGAGCTGGACCGCCAGTTCAAGGCCACCGGCCATGAGAATGTGGCTATGCCCATGCTCATCCCCGAGAGCCTGCTCCAGAAGGAGAAGGACCACGTGGAGGGCTTCGCCCCCGAGTGCGCCTGGGTCACCTACGGCGGCAGCGAGAAGCTGGAGGAGCGCTACTGCATCCGCCCCACC
>JAAWUC010000056.1 GCA_022804995.1 Oscillospiraceae bacterium | reverse complement strand
TAATTTCTTCTGCCATTCGCTTGACCTCCTTACTTTTTCAAATACAAACGGGGCCAAAACCTTATTTTGGCCCCGTCTCCTTATACGTTTTCCTCCTTTACCTGTCACGCAAAAACGCCGCCCTTTTTACAGCCGGGCGGCGTTTTCGGTAAGGTTGACAGTCCATTTTTTGTTGTTTATATTGTTTCCCTTTGTCAAGCGTTGCAAGGCAGAAAGGATGTACCCCCTGCGGAATCTGTTGCCTGCACTTTGATACGCAACTGTAGATGATATTTTTTGAAAGTGAGAAAATCCTATGAAACAACTAAAAAACTGCTCTCTCTCGTTTTGATGTGCGCTTTAGCGATGGGATTGGGCGTCCCTGCGATGGCGGCAGTGGAGGATACCGGTTTTTCCGATGTGGCGGCAGACGCATGGTACGCTGAAGCTGCCTTCTGGTGCCGGGAGAACGGCATTATGAGCGGCACATCTGGTACTGCGTTCTCCCCCAACACTACTATGACCCGTGCAATGCTGGCCGCTGTCCTTTACCGGGTGGCAGGAGGTCCGTCAGTGTGATATGCTCCCCCTATGAGAGACAGTTTTTCTTCTTTCTCTGTCTCTCATAGGGGGAGCATATCACAATTTCTCTGACGCTTTTCATGTTTTTATTTTCTTGTTTCGCCGGAATAAACGACTCTTGCTTTTCTGTAGTCTTAACTAATCCAAATGTTGCCCACGTCGGTCACAAAAGGATATAAGACCTCTTGCGAAAATAAATCTTACAAGTATTGAAATGGATATTTTCACAAAAACGGACTTAGAAATGCAATATTTCGGAACGATTTTGTGGAATTAAGATCTATTTAGCAATATGATGAGTGCGCAGTCGAAAAGCTGTTTCCCAGCCCTAACCCGGTCCAGATGAACGGCATCACCTACATTTCCACGGACGAGGGCTGACGGTATCTGGCATCAGTTAAGGTCACATGTTGACTTTTTTCGACAAACATGATAAAGTATTTCCATCATATGGTATGTAAATTTCCGGGGGACAGTTGTTGGAACTCAAGTGAGTTTTTTCTTTCATAGGTTTACGATAACTGCGTTGGCAAATGGTCAGTGTAATCTGCTTTTAAAGACTATACTGTTAGTCACTTTTTGGCCCATTGGGTTACGTTTATTTAATCTTACATAATCATAACATCCAATTCGCTTTCGTGTTTCTACCACCACAAAATCCATTGTAGTGCAAGGTTTTTACTCTAGCAGGAACACCGAATAAAATTGGAACAATCATAAAAGGTGGGTATGCCTGTGAGAATCGTGAAACTGTCTGAAATCCGCGATGAGTTGCAAAGCCATATTCGAAGACAAGAGATTTTCCCCATTATTGGGTCCGGCTTTACCAGAGGATGCAAAACCAGAGCCAGAGATGGAGAAAACCATTGTGTCCCGTCCGGTCAGGATATGCAAGGGTATATGAAAAAGTATCTTGCGGATCATGGACATCCTGTCCCAACCGAATACTCGTTTTCCAAGATAGCGCGATACTACGAAAGATTTGCGGACAAAAGTGACATTATTCAATATTTTAAACAGCATTTTATTCATGTTGATTTAAACGGTCTCCGCAAAGATTTTCTCAGTTTAAATTGGAAGCTGGTCTACACGCTAAATTTGGATGATGCTATTGAACGGAACTCATCATATCAATTTAAGGTTCTTCCTAACCGCAAAGATCTGCAATTAGATGCGATAAGTGATGAAAAATGCGTATTCAAACTCCATGGAGATGCAGAGGAATTTATAAAGTATGGGGACTCCAAAGACACCGTTTTGAGCTTTGTCAATTATATTACCAGCCTGAGCACCAACCGTCCCCTATTAGAAAAACTGAGGACAGACTTAGACTATTCAAACACCCTGTTTATTGGATGTAGCCTCAGCGATGAGCTGGACCTACTTGATGTTGCACAGCAGCTAAAAGCAAATCTTACTACCCAGAAAAACCGGTATTTCGTTACGGACAAGCAGCCTGATGAATTTCTCATGGTAGATTTGGAGGACTATCTGATAGATACCGTGATTCGGGTGGATAATTACGATTCGTTTTACAGAGATTTTATTGGATTGGCCAGGGAAAGCATCAGTGTAAATGGGAAAGAGCTGGACGAATTCCGCAACATTCCCTGTAGAACTGCCCCACAAAAAAATAACATCGATTATCTCCTTCGTGGAAGGTTTTTGCTGAATAAAGGTAAAAAAATTGTTTTTTTACCAGAATCCTTTATTGAGCGAGATGTTGGAACAAAAATTCTACAGGAAATGCATTGCAACGAAATACAGATTATCCATGGACCTCGGGTAAGCGGAAAGACCTATCTTCTGGCTGGTCTGCTCCACAACATCCATGACCGCGATACCTACTATTTTGATTCCAGAGAGCAGGTGAATCAGTCCCTTTTAGATCACTTGCTGACGCATAAAAACAGCGTATTTCTTTTTGATACGAATGTTTTATCAATAGACGCGATAGAGTCCCTGATTAAAACAGGCTGCACACAACTGAAGAATAACCGGATCAACGTTATATGCTGCATCAACAACTCCGACCGGGAGATTCTGGCACTGGTTGGATATGAGAAGCGGCATCTGATTGGAACCTCTTCTGGGCTCCAAATCTACGAATTGAAGGGCTCTTTTTCTTCTGGAAAGGGGCGTGATACCAGAGAATGTGAGCGAATTAACAAAAAGCTGAAGCTTGCAAAGCCAAAGCTTTTACCCTTTTCAAAAAATCAGACAATTTTGGATAATTTGCTGTACATGCAGAAAAAGCTGCAGATCAAGAAGGCAGTTCAGTTTGACCATCCTTTGGATATAGCTCCAGGGGATGTAGAGAAGGTATGCTTGCTGATTTTGCTTGCACTAAACGAGAGGGTCACAGCAAGTGAATTGGTACGCTGTGGATTGACAACAAAGAGCAGCGAATTGCTTCAGGAACTCAAGGTAACCATTGAGGAGGACCATCGCAATCTACTCACGCTCAACTCTATTGACAGTGTAAGCTATCAAATTGTCTGCAACGCAAAGGTATGGCTTTTGAATCAGGTGCGGGAAGTGGCCAAAAAGCCAGCGCTACAGCAGACCATCGTGGATGCGTTTAAACGCTTGATTGAAGATTTTTTGGGCAATACACGACAATTCAAACGCGTGGAGCGGTTTGTTAAATTCGATAAGCTCAATGAGATATTTCCTGATGGAAAGCGGCTGGTTGTTGGCATCTATGAGGGATTAAATCCAGTTTTGAATGAGAGTTATCAGTACTATCACCAATACGCAAAGTGCCATCTTTGGGGAATGGCCAGCCCCGGTTACGAAAAGAATGAGCTAGAGGAAGCGAGGATTGCAGCGCTTACAGCGCTTAATATGATAACCGATGAGTTGGATTCCTCTGATACGCTGCCGCGCCAAATAGCGCATGCCCATATTCTCAACACGCTGACAATTGTTTATACCAAGCTGTGCTTTTTAGAGAATTTTCAGAATGAACATATATTTGACGATACCGTGGACTACTTTTATCAGGCAATCAAATGTGAGGATAATTATGGAGCCATGTATCGGGCGAAATATTCTAACAGGACGGCAAAAGAAGAAGAGGGAGGCGTGTTGAAGAGGTGGATTTCTTGGGTGATGTCAGGTGAGGCGTATATTTCTTCGGAAAACTCAGGAAAGATCAACGAAATTGTCACGTTTTGGAAAAAATTATCATGGAGCAATGTCACTAATGTGCAAGACCTTGAGAGACAGGAATTGCGGTGGAAAAGGCTATAAGAATATTGAGGAATAAAGAGGAAAGCCGCCAGAAGAGGCGGTTTTCCTTTTGCTTAGTTAAAACAGCTAATCACCCTAAATTGCCATGGTTAATTTCCTATGGTTCCAAAGCACCGTGAACATTATTTTCACTTGCTCAAGAGAATCAAAATTATTAGGAAGTAAATTTCTGGTAGTACATATTTTGTCAGTTCATGATTAATCTGAATAGGAGGTTTTTTCTATGATTTTTGAATTGTGGCTGGCTCCTCAACTGAAAACTACAAAATTTATCCCGATATTTTTACTGGAAAGTCCTTGCATTGCAAGGGATTCCTCTAAAACTTCGGGATATTCTTTTTCTCGACATAATCTTGACAGGGAAAACTTGCCCACGACAAATGGGCATACGGCAAATCATATCCTCGAATATTTTTGATATCATCAAGTTCGAAATGGTTATTACCAAAGTTTGCTTCGTAAACAGCTGCTTTTTGTTCGCTGATATCGTTAGCCCAAACAGGCGCAAACATCCCCTTCAAACCATAAGCTACAAGTCCGCTCCCAGCAAAGAATTCGTGCATTGTCCACGGTGCAGAGGACAAGTCAATTTTTTGTCCTTCAAACATGGTGCATTGTGCCTTTTATTTCCCGCTGGTTTCTTCGCGTCTTTTGGTACAATCCAAATCCGGCCCATACGCGATACCCCAGCAATTCGCCCCTCTTTACAAAGGGGTTGGACTTGCCGCGGCGTAACGCCCCATTTTTCAGCAGCTTCTTGAACCGTAATAAATCCGTTCACATTTGACACCTCAAGCTGTTTTAATAAAGCGCCCAGAGCCTGAGAACATTCAAATTTTCGGCGGGCTTGTCGGATCCGGCCCTGCTTTCATCTTCTTGGAATTGCATGCCCAGTACACAGTGCAGCTGGTTTTCCTCCAAAGCCAGAATATAATCCGCACCTTTTTGCAAGCTGAGAAAACATATCGTCTGCCTGCTGATTGATATCAGCCAAGTGACTATCCAGCTTCCCGCTGAGCAGCAAGGTGTTGTAAAGAGCTTTCCTGTTGCCTCCTGCGCTGGCCCCAGATACCCATAGGAGTGCTTTCCGGCACAGCGAGGTTTGGGAGAAAATAATTTCCTTCTTGACGATAAGTTCCGCCTATTTGTTCAAATGTAGACTTTTTCATGATGCTTTCCTCCGGTGTATTGAATATCCCCGCAATTCAATCACTTTCGGCTGTCTACAAATAGTAAGGGAGAGGTAACTTCTTTACGTTACCTCTCCCTCCGCTGGGGGATGCTTTTTACTGTTCAGTGAGAACAATTTCACTCCAAAATCTGATCCAGCGTCTCAATCAGTGCGCTGATATCAATAGGCTTAGCAATATGCCCGTTCATTCCGCACCGCAGAGCCGCCTGACGGTCCTCCTCGAAGGCGTTGGCGGTCATGGCGAGAATGGGGATCCCCGCCAGAGCCTTGTCCTCCAGCGCCCGGATGGCCTTTGTCGCCGCGTAGCCGTCCATCACTGGCATTTGCACGTCCATCAAGACCATCCGGTAGTACCCGGGCTCGCTTCTGGACAGCATCTCCACCGCCTCCTGGCCGTTGCTGGCGATCTCCAGCGAGAAGCCCGCCTCCTCCAGAATGGCCGAGGCGATCTCCTGGTTGAGCTCGTTGTCCTCCGCCAGCAAAATATGTCCGGTGTGGCGCTGTGCCGGCTTCTGGGAGGCGTCCTCCGCCTCCTCCTTCCGCTCTGTACTCACCACGCTCCGCAGGCAGTCCCGCAGCTGGGAGAGGAACAGGGGCTTGCAGCAGAAGGCCGTCACCCCGGCGGCTTTGGCCTCCTCCTCGATATCGGACCAATCGTAGGCGGTGAGCACAATGATGGGCACATCCTCGCCGGTCTCCTTCCGGATGCGCCGGGCCACCTCCACGCCGTTCATATCGGGCATCAGCCAGTCGATGATGTACACGGAGTAGTTGTCGTTCCGGGCCACCGCCTGACGGGTGCGGAGAACCGCCTCCCTGCCGGAGAGGGTCCACTCCGCCCGCATCCCCACCTGCTGGAGCATGTAGGTCACGCTGTCGCAGGTGTTGAAGTCGTCGTCCACCACCAGGGCCCGGCAGTTTTTCAGCTCGGGGATGATCTGGGGCTCCTTGTTCCCCTCGCTCAGGCGGAGGGACAGGCTCAGGATAAACTCCGACCCCACCCCCAGCTCGCTCTTGACCTCGAGGGTGCCGTTCATCATCTCCACAATGTTCTTGGTGATGGCCATGCCCAGGCCGGTGCCCTGAATGCCGCTGATGGTGGAGTTGCGCTCCCGCTCGAAGGGCTCGAAGATATGGGAGACAAACTCCTGGCTCATGCCGATGCCGGTGTCCTTGATGTGGAACTCGAAGTTGGCGTAGCCGCGGGCCGCGCCGGGCTTCTCCGTAACCCGCACGCTGATGGTGCCGCCGGCGGGGGTGTACTTGACGGCGTTGCTCAGCAGGTTCAGCAGCACCTGGTTGAGCCGCAGCTGGTCGCAGAAGATCTCCTCGTCCCACACATCCACCGCGTCAATGTACAGCTCCAGCTGCTTGGCGTGGATGTCCGCCTGGACGATGCTGCGCAGGCTGTGGAGCACGTCCGGCAGGCTGCACTCCTTCTCCTCCAGGTGCATCTTGCCGCTCTCGATGCGGCTCATGTCCAAAATATCGTTGATGAGGCTGAGCAGGTGGTTGCCGGAGGTCATAATTTTCTTGAGGTACTCCTCCACCTGCTCCTTCCGGTCGATGTGGGTGATAGCCAAGGCGGTAAAGCCCACGATAGCGTTCATGGGGGTGCGGATATCGTGGGACATGTTGGACAGGAAGGTTGTCTTGGCCTTGCTGGCCCGGTTGGCCTGGAGCAGGGCGTCCTCCAGCAGGGCCTTTTTCTCCATCTCGGCCCGGGTCTCCCCGTCCACGCTGCGGAAGCCCAGCACTACGCTCCGCCGGCCGTTCCACACGCCGGCCCGGACGGCCTTCATCTGGAAGTACTCCACCCGGCCCTCCCTCAGGGTGCGGTAGTTGACGTAGCAGGTCAGCTTATCCGCCAGCTCCTCACCCAGCTGCTCCCGGGAGACGGCCTGCCGCAGCGGCTCCTGGTCATCCCTGTGGACATACCGGGCGATATAGTGCTCCATGCTGTCCTCCAGGGAGAGGGGATCGGTGAAGATGGAGGCGAAGGGGTAGCCGTCCCCCGCGTCCACCCGCAGAAGGGAGCCCGCGCCGGTGTCCAGATCGAGGAAGCACACCAGGCTGTAGTCGATACTCAGGGCCTGGACCAGCTCCATCTGCCGCCGCTCCCACTCGGTCCGCTCCTGGGTCTCCCGCAGCTTCTGGGCGGTGCAGTCCAGCAGGAAGCGCTGGTAGTAGAGCTCCCCGTTCTCCTCCACCAGCTTCACATTGCCCATCACGTGGAGGATCTTCCCGTTGGTGTGCCGGACCCGGTACTCCAGGCTTACGCTGTCCCCCACCTTGTCCAGGGAGCGGATGGAGGCGCGCAGCTTGGGCTTATCCTCCTCCAGCACGGATTCAGCCACCATGTCAAAGCCGCTGCCCAGCAGCTCCTCCCTGCTCTTATACCCCAGAATCTCCAGCGCCGCCCGGTTGACGCTCAATATCCGCGCACCGTCCACCGAGTGGTAGATCACGCCGCAGTCCATGGTGGTGAAGATGGCCTCCAGGGTCTTGTTCTTCTGGATGATCTCCTCCTCGTAGGCCCGCTCCTGGGTCACGTCAATGGCCACGCCCACTGTGCCCATTACGCTCCCATCCAGATCGTAGAGGGGGGACTTGTAGGTGGTCAGCAGCCGCTTGCCCTCTCCGGTCTGGACCACCTCCTCGGACACACAGGTCCGCTCCTCGGTCATGACAATCCGCTCCGACTCGATGCAGGCCGGGTCGTCCTGCTCCACGTCCCAGATATAGGCGTGGCCCCGGCCCTGGACCTGCTCCTTGGTCTTGTTCACCGTCTGGCAGAAGCTGTCGTTGACCTTCTCGTGGATGCCGTCCTTTGTTTTGTACCAGACCAGGTTGGGCACACTGTCAATAGTGGTGTTCAGGAAGTGGTTGGCCTCCCAGAGGTCCCTGCGCAGCTTGCAGTCCCGCTGCCACTTCAAAAAGCGGAAGCGGAGCTCCGCCTCCGTCAGGGGAGCGGTCCAGATATCGCCGATGTCCTCTCCCAGCTCCAGCAGCGCCGGGATCTGCTCCCGATCCGCCAGCAGGATCAATTCCGCCGCCGGGGCCATGGCGGCGCGCAGCTCCGCCGCCGCTTCCGGTCCCATCTCCCGCACATCGGCCAGCACCACGTCCGCCCCCGCCGCCTGGCCGGCGTCGATTCCGGCGCCTCCGGCAAAGGTGTGCATAAAGCCGTCAAGAGGCGGCAGTTCCCTGATTTTGTCAAACGCTTCCGGATGCCGCCCGGCGCAGTAGAAGTGTAAATGACAGTGGTACATAGTAGACTTTCCCCCGCACTTTGTCAAAGTCAAATAAAACAATATAAAACTAGCATCAACGAACACAATATCCGCTGCGGCGGAGCTGTATCCAGCCGCAGGGATCCCATTTTAACAATTTTGGCACAGCCTGTCAATATTTGTAACGAAAAAGGCTCTATCCCTGGGGCCGGCTGGATACGCTCTCCACCGGGATGCCGCCGAACCGGGTCAGCTCCTGCCCGCCGGAGAGAAACCGGATGCTCTCCACCGTCTCCAGGGAGTAGAGGGAGTCCGCCAGGGACCATAGGATCTGCTGCTGGGCGTGCTCCTCCTCCGGCAGCCCCTCCAGGGAGGAGGCCGGCAGGTTCACATAGCACACCCCGTCCTCCACCCGCACGGAGTTGACCTGAAACCCCTCCGGGATCACCGGCGACAGCGACCGGTCCGAGGGCCCCTCCAGCAGAGCCGTCACCAGGTTCTCCGCCAGGGTCTGCCCCTCGTAGAGGTCCAGGCTCCGCCGCTCCCCCGCCAGAGCCCCCGCCTCGTTGCGGAAGAAGAGAGTCACCTCCACTGTCTGGAGCACGTCGTCCCGGGTGGAGAGCAGCACGTCCCGCTCATAGAAGATCTGCTTGGGCTGCTGGCCCAGGGACCGGCCCTGGCAGAGAATCCGCACCGCGCTCACCCCGTCCAGAGCCGTCAGGCTCAGCGTCAGGCAGTAGTCCGCCAGGGCCAGATCCACCCCCGACAGATTCGCGATGTGGCCCGAGAGGTCCACATAGGCCACCCGGTCCCGGATCTCCACCCCCAGCAGCTCCGTCCCGGCGGGGAGGGGGCTCCGCAGATGCCCGCTGCCCGCCAGCAGCCGCTCCACAACGGCTCCGGCGATCTCCTGGGACGAGGCGTCCTCCGCCAGATCCAGCGCCTCATAGCTTACCTGGATGGCGTCTTGGCCCTCCGCCTCCTCCCCGACAGCCAGGAAGTAAACGGGCTGGCCTGCCGCCTCCCCGGCCTCCCTGGCAGGGCCGGCGGCGCAGGCCGTTACCAGCGCCGCCAGGGCCAGTACCGCCAGCAGCCGCCTTCTCCACAGCTTCCTCATGGCCGGCCCTCCTCTCCCTCCAGGCAGGGCAGCGTCACCACAAAGCGGGTGCCGCCCTCCGCCCGGCGCTCCGCCCGGATGGTCCCGCCCCGGCGGCTGACTGTGTCGCTGACAATGCTCAGCCCCAGCCCTGTACCGCCGGCGGCGCGGGAGCGGGCCTTATCCACCCGGTAGAAGCGCTTGAACACGTTGTCCAAATCCCCCTCCGGGATGCCGATGCCCCCGTCCTCCACCAGAATGGCGGTGAACTCCTCCCCCAGCTGGGTGGAGACACGGACAAAGCCTCCCTGACGGTTGTACTTGATGGCGTTCTCCGCCAAATTGTAGAGGATCTGGTGGAGCTCCCCCGCCGTGGCGATGACGGCGGCGTCCCCGTCCACATCTGTCTGGACGGACACACCCTTCTCCTCCGCCACAGGCCGCAGCATCCGTACCGCCCGGTCCAACACCGGGGCCACCTCCACCCGGGCAGGGGTCTCGGCGATGCCGCTGTCCAGCCGGGTCAGGCGCAGCAGGTCCTCCGTAATGCGGCTGAGCCGCTCCGCCTCCTGACCGATGTCGCTGACGAACTCCAGGGCGGTGCCGTTGTCAATATTCTCGTTCTGCAAAATCGAGTCGGTAAGCAGCCGGATCGCCGCCAGCGGGGTTTTCAGCTCGTGGGAGGCGTCGGAGACGAACTGCCGCCGGGCGTCCTCCGTCTCCTGAAGGCGGTCCACCAGATCGTTGAATTCCCCGGCAATCTGGGCGAACTCGTCGTGTCCGGAGAGCACCGCCCGCCGGTTGTAGGCCCCCTCCCGAACCCCCCGTATGGCGCTCTGCAGGCTCACCAGCCGCTTGGTGATGCTCCGGGAAAACAGCATGCTCAGCACCAGCACCAGCACCGCCGCCGCGACGGACATAGTCAGTAGATTTCGCCGCAAGCTCTCCAGCAGCGCCGCCTGCTGGGTGTCGTACTCGTAGACGTATACCCCGCCCACGATCTGGTTCCGGTAGAGCACAGGCTGGGCGGCGGAGGAGTGGAAGGCCCCCTCCTGGTAGACGCTGTAGCCGTTGCTGTAGCCCCGCAGGGCCTGGACCAGCTCGTTATAAAAGACATAGTAGCCCGCCGCGCTGCCCACCTCCCGGGTGTCGTAGAGCACCCGTCCGGACCGGTCGGTGACAATGGCCCGGGATACGCCCCCCGGGTCCACCGCGTCCAGAGCCGACGCCACGTTCTCCTCCGTCAGCTCCCCCAGGCCGGACACCGCCGTGTTGATGGCCGAGGCGCTGGAGAGCAGGGTGGTCTGCTTGGCCCGGAACACCAGATCCTGGCTGACCACCAGGGGGTAGCTGTTCATAAAGAGGAGAACAATAAGGATAATGGCGATGTAGCTGGCGCTGATTTTCAGCTGAAAGGATATCCTACCCCTTAAAATAGTAGCCCACTCCCCACTTCGTCAGGATGTATTCCGGCTCCGCCGGGGTGCGCTCCAGCTTTTCCCGCAGGCGGCGGATGTGGACATCCACCGTTCGGTAGTCCCCGGTGTAGCTGTAGCCCCATACCACGTTCATCAGATTCTCCCGGCTGTAGACCCGCCGGGGGTTCCTCATGAGCAGCTCAATGAGATCGTACTCCTTGGCCGTCAGCTCCACGGTCTTCCCGTCCCGGACGGCCACCCGCTGCTCCGTGTCCAGGGTCAGATCTCCGGCGGTGATCTGCTTGGCCGCCTTCCCCTGGGCGCCGCCGGAGGCGCGGCGGAGCATGGCCCGAATGCGGGCCTTCAGCTCCAGGATATTAAAGGGCTTGGTGATATAGTCATCAGCCCCGCACTCGAAGCCAATGATCTTGTCCGTGTCCTCCCCCCGGGCGGTGAGCATGATGATGGGCACGTTGGAAAACTCTCGGATGCGCATACACGCCTCCAGCCCGTCGATCTCCGGCATCATCAGATCCAGAATGATGAGATCGAAGCCCCCCGCCCTGGCCAGCTCCACCGCCGCCGCGCCGTCGTAGGCGCACTCTACCTGGTAGCCCTCGTTTTCCAGGTTGAACTTGATCCCCTTGACCAGCAGCTTTTCGTCGTCCACGACCAGAATTTTCATGCGTTTTTCTCCTCGTCAGTTTCAGCGGTTCCCTCCGCCGCGCCGGCCACGGCCAGCCCCCGCAGCTCCTCCAGAGTGGCCGGACCGATGCCCCGCACCTTGGTCAGATCCTCCAGGGTCTGGAAGGGCCCGTTCTCCGTCCGGCAGTCGATGATCCGCTGGGCCAGAGCGGGGCCGATGCCCGGCAGAGTGTCCAGCTCCTCCAGGGAGGCTGCGTTGATATCCACCGGCCCCTGTGGGACAGCCTCCGGCTCCTCCACAGCGGGCGCTTCCAGCTCCGCCGCCGGGCTCTGCCGCTGGACGCTGACGGTATAGCTCTGAGGCTCCCCGCCCCGCCCGGCCAGAAAGGCCAGTCCCAGCCCAAGCAGGAAGCCCAGCGCCGCTGTCAAAAGCACCAGCTCTGTTTTGGTAAGTTTTCCACCTGTTTTCACGGTTGAACTCCGTCCGGAAATTTGTTATACTAGGGGAGATACATCCCGCCGGTCCCCAAAAGGGAAGCGGTCCGGTGCGCCCCTCCCCACCAGTATACCATACTTTATTGGAGAATGATATGAAAACTCGCCGATTTTTCTCGCTTTTTTTCTGTGTGCTCATCGCTCTGTCCCTGTCCGAGGCGGCGCTGGCCGCGAAGGACGACACGGGGGACCTGGATGTGGAGGCCAAGGCCGCCCTGCTGGCGGATCCGGAGACCGGAGAGATCCTCTATGCCCGAAACATTCACGAGCGGCTCTACCCCGCCAGCCTCACCAAGGTGATGACCACCCTGCTGGTGCTGGAGGCGGTGGACGACGGGCGGCTGTCCATGGACCAGGTACTTACCGCCTCCCAGGAGGCCATCGAGCTGGTGCCCGCAGACGGGAGCAACGCGGGTATCAAAATCGGCGAGGAGATGAAGGTGGAGGACCTTCTCTACTGTGTGATGCTGGTCTCCGCCAACGAGGGATGCAACATCCTGGCGGAGGCAGTGAGCGGGTCTGTGGACGCCTTTGTGGAGGACATGAACGAGCGGGCGGCGGCCATCGGCTGTGAGGACACCCACTTTGTCAACACCAACGGAATGCCGGATGTGAACCACTACACCACCGCCTGGGATCTGTACCGGATCACCCTGGAGGCTCGGAAGCATCCGGACTTCATGCCCCTGGCGGGCTCCATCTACCACGAGGTCCCCGCCACCAACCTCTCCGACGCCCGGAAGCTGTACACCACCAACTACCTCATCTCCACCTACCGCACGGACTACTACCGCTACCCGGGAGCCGACGGCATCAAGACCGGCTCCACCAGCGACGCCGGCTACTGTCTCATCGCCTCCGCCACCCGCAGCGGCCGGAGCCTGGTGAGCGTGGTGCTGGGGGCGGAACGGATCAAGGAGGAGGACGGAACCACGATTACCAAGAGCTTCACGGAGACAAAGAAGCTCTTCGACTGGGGCTTTGATACCTTTTCCCGGCAGGTGATCCTGGGGAAGGGGGAGTCCATTGCCGAGGTGCCCGTGACCCTCTCCCAGGAGGTCAACTATGTCAAGGTCCACCCCGCCCGGGAGGTGGAGCGCCTTATCCCCAACAACATGGATCCGGCCCTGGACATCCAGCGGGAGTGCACTTTTGTGTCCGAGAGCGTGGAGGCCCCCATCCAGCGGGGGCAGGTGCTGGGGCAGATCACCCTCAGCTATGGGGACAAGGTGTACGACACGGTGAATCTGCTGGCGGACAGCGACGTGTCCGCCTCCCGCCTGCTGGTGTTTCAGCGGGACGTGATGCTCTTCCTCCAGAAGCCGGCCGTCCGCTACAGCGCCGCCGGCGCGGTGGGGCTGGTCGTGATGATCGCCGTACTGCGGCTCTTCTTCCGCTCCAAGCGCCGGAAGCCTAAGAGCCGGTCCGGCGCGCGGAGCAGCGGCTATCGGGGGAGAAGACGGTAACAATAAAAGCAAGCAAGCGGTCCCGGAGTATTTCCGGGGCCGCTCCTTTCCTATTCCGCCAGCTCCACGCTGTACACCTCGCCCAGCTGAGCGGGGTAGGACTCCATGACGCCGCCGCCGAAGGCGACCACCACCAAATCCCCCGCTTCCAACTCCGGCAGGTCCTCCAGCTCCCCGGTGGATACGGTAATCCGGTCTGCGGTGCGCCGTATCTCCTCACCCTCCAGGGGCTCTACCAGAATATAGCGCTCATGGACCTCCAGTACTACCGCCGTAAAGACAGATTCCGCGGGCGTTCCTTCTCCCAAATCCGGACTGTCGCCGGGCACGGTCTCCTCGACGGGAGCCTCCGGGACCTGGGGAGGCGAGGTGTCGCCGGAGACTTCGCTGCCGCCGCTGCTGGTGTTGAAGCCGTTGTCGGCGCCGCTGCCGCCCATGCCGCCGCCGGCAAGCATGAGCCCGAACCAGCCCACGCATACCACCAGGGCCAGACACGCCGCCAGCCCCGCGTACCTGCTCCAGGGGACCCGCCGGCGGAAGCGGCAGTCCAGGGCCTCCTCCACCAGCTCCTCCCGGAGGCCGGTGATGGCGTCGAAAAAGATTTCCGCCTTGTTCATACGCTGATCCCCTCTCTCTCCAGGCTTTTCCGCAAGCTCTCCCGCAGCCGCAGCAGCCGCTTGGTCACGGCGTTGGGCCGCTGTCCCAGCTCCCCGGCCAGCTCCTTCACCGCTTCGCCGGCCCAGTACCGGCGGATGAACAGGGCCCGGTCCTCCGCCCCCAGGCCCTCCAGCCAGCGGCTGATGAGCTCCCCCAGCTCCCCGGACTCCACCGTCCGCTGGACGTTCTCCGGGGCGGGCACGCAGTCGGCCAGCTCGCTGAGGAGCACCTCCGCGCCGGAAAAGCGCTTCTGGGCGTGGAAGGCCCGGTAGCGGGAGATGGACAGGTTCCGCACGATAGTCCCCAGGTAGGCCCGCAGGCTCCCGGGCCGCTGGGGCGGCATGGTGTCCCAGCAGCGGCCGTAGGTGTCGCTGACGCACTCCTCGCTGTCCTGGAAGCTGTGGAGGATGTTCATGGCCAGCCGGTGGCAGAAGCCGCCGTATTTGCTGTCTGTCTCCCGGATGGCCCCCTCGTCCCGGGCCCAGTACAGGTCGATGATTTGGATGTCCTCCATGGGCATCCCTCCTTTCCATCCCCTATGACGCAAAAGAAGCGCCGGTGTGCCGGCTCGCTTGCTATTTCCGCTGAAATCTGCTATAGTATACCACACCTGTATCCAATCATGGAAGGAGAAATTCAATGAGAATCGTCATCAAGGTGGGCACCTCCACCCTGACCCACGCCACGGGGAAGCTGAACATCCGGCGGGTGGAGAAGCTGTGCAAGGTGATGAGCGACCTGAAAAACGCGGGGCACGAGCTTATCCTGGTGTCCTCCGGCGCCATCGCCATGGGCGTGGGGAAGATGAACCTGACCCGGAAGCCCGACGACGTGCCCACCAAGCAGGCCCTGGCAGCGGTGGGCCAGTGCGAGCTGATGTACGTCTACGACAAGCTGTTCTCGGAATACCACCACACGGTGGCCCAGCTCCTGCTGACCGGATCCGATGTGGAGGATAGCCAGCGGCACATGAACTTCCAGAATACCCTCTTCCGCCTTTTGCAGCTGGGGGCCCTGCCCATTGTCAACGAAAACGACACTGTGGCCACGGCGGAGATCGCCGTGGGGGACAACGACACCCTGGGGGCCATCGTGGCGGTGAACGTCCGGGCGGAGCTGCTGGTGCTTATGAGCGATATCGAGGGCCTGTACACCGCCGACCCGAGGAAGGACCCGTCGGCGGAGCTCATCCCGGAGGTCCGGGAGCTGACGCCGGAGCTGCTGGCCCTGGCCGGGGACGCGGGCAGCGAGCTGGGCACCGGCGGCATGGTCACCAAGCTCCGGGCGGCGGGGATGTGCATGGAGGCCGGGTGCGATATGATTATCACCAACGGTGTCCGGCCGGAGGACCTCTACCGCATCGCGGAGGGGGAGGCCGTGGGGACGAGATTTGTCGGAAATAAAGAAGCGAGGTGCAATCGATGACGACCCTGGATATCTTGAAAGAAGCCCGCCGCGCCCACCCTGCCCTGCGCCGGGCGGACACGGCAAAGAAGAACGAGGCCCTGCTGGCCATGGCGGACAGCCTATGGGAGGAGCGGGGGGCGATTCTGGCGGCCAACGCCCTGGACATGGACGCCGCCCGGGGGCATATCGCGGAGGTGATGCTGGACCGTCTGGCCCTGACAGAGGACCGGATTGCCGGCATGGCCGAGGGTGTGCGGCAGGTGACGGCCCTGTCCGACCCCGTGGGGCGGACCCTGCGGACTGTGGAGCGGCCCAACGGGATTACCATCCGGAAGGTCAGCGTCCCCATGGGGGTCATTGCCATTATCTATGAGAGCCGCCCCAACGTGACCTCAGACGCCGCCGCACTGGCCCTCAAGAGCGGGAACGCCTGCGTCCTCCGGGGCGGGAAGGAGGCGTTCCGGTCCGCCAATGCCATTGTGGAAGCCCTGCGGAGAGGGCTGGAGCGGGCGGGCCTGCCCGGGGCGCTGGTGAGCCTGGTCCAGGACACCACCCGGGAGAGCGCCAGGGAGCTGATGACCGCCGTGGGGCTGGTGGACCTGCTCATCCCCAGGGG
Source organism: Oscillospiraceae bacterium (assembly GCA_022804995.1). Lineage (GTDB taxonomy): Bacteria > Bacillota > Clostridia > Oscillospirales > Oscillospiraceae > Pelethomonas. The sequence continues at coordinate 612 of JAAWUC010000056.1, read as the reverse complement.
CGGGGCGGGGCTCATCCGCTCCTGCGTGGAGAACGCCCTGGTCCCCTGCATCCAGACGGGCACCGGAATCTGCCATGTGTATGTGGACAGGGCGGCGGACCTGGAGATGGCCTTCCGCATTATCGATAACGCCAAGACCAGCCGCCCCAGCGTCTGCAACGCGGAGGAGGTCTGCCTGGTCCACCGGGATGTGGCGGGGGCGTTTTTGCCCATGCTGCAAAAGCGGCTGGTGGACGGCCGGGCGGCGGCGGGGCTCCAGCCGGTGGAGCTGCGCCTGGACCCCCGGGCCGCCGTCATTATTGACGGCACTCCCGCAGGAGAGCGGGACTTTGACACGGAATTTTTGGACTATATCCTGGCCGTCGGCGTGGTGGACAGCGCCCGGGCGGCGGCGGAGCACATCTCCGCCCACTCCACCGGCCACAGCGACTGCATCGTCACCGCCGACCGGGAGACGGCGGAGGAGTTTATCGCCCTGGTAGACAGCGCGGCGGTCTATTGGAACGTCTCCACCCGGTTCACCGACGGCGGGGAATTTGGCCTGGGCTGCGAGATGGGCATCTCCACCCAGAAGCTCCACGCCCGGGGGCCCATGGGCCTGGAGGAGCTGTG